>NZ_RAPV01000004.1 GCF_003610295.1 Paraburkholderia sp. BL23I1N1 | reverse complement strand
GGCGCAAAGCCAGGGTGACGTCGACGCGGCGCTTACCCGTCTGACTACGACGCCAACGACGGAAGTGCACATGGCAATTCAGGCTTGCGCAGTGTTGAACTGCGCCAACGTGGGGACCGTCGATGTGCATCCGAAGCCCGCAATGAACGCGCGACGGGTGGCGACGCGCCGGCCACCGTTTTTCACATACAAGGTCTTGCAGCTCGCAGCAGGAAAGGCCGCCGCCGGCGCAAAAGGATCGGGCGCGCACGCGGCGCCGCGCACGCATCTGCGCCGTGGTCATATCCGTCGGCTTGAGAACAGGGTAACCTGGGTGAGGCCGGCGGTTGTCAACGCGGGTAGCGAGCGCGGTGTCGTGGCAAAGGACTACCGCATTGCCGGAAATGAACCCCAAGTGTAACGGCCCGAAATCGAAGTCGACCCTAGCGATGGGCTGTTCGCCGGTAGTACCGCGCGCCGATGTTGGGGTGGCTTCAGGAAGCGGCATTTAAACCACGCCACGCGGATTTCAAACTGACCGTCACAGGCCCAGGCGATCCGGTCTCACGATCGTCGGCCCAATAAACGCAAGCTTGCGCAATGAAGAATTCGGCCCGTACGGCTGCATCCTGAAGTGTGGTCGACGCCAGTGCCCCCGGACCTCATGATGCACGCCGTCTGCCAACAGTGAACCCATCGACTCTGCATCGAGAATTGCCGGACCTACGATGTGCCGGTCGTACAACTGTTCGATCTGCGCAAGGCGTTCGGCACGCCTGCGTTTGCCGAGGCCGCCAAATTCGCGGGGAGCCTGTGTATAGGCTCGATCGTGGACGACATGCGCATCACGTGCAGTCAGGTAAAGCAGCATCTTGATCGCATAATCGAGCGCATGCCGCCAGTGCTGCCGGATTTCCTCGTCACCCGGTTGAGGTTCGGCGAATGCATCGTCGAGCAGTTCGCGAACCGTCCTGCCGGGATCATCCAGGGACATGTCCAACGCGTCGATCAGCACGGACCGCCTGACATCCGCGCGGCGAGAGCACGTCACGAAGCTGATGATTTGCGAAGTACCATGACTGGTCGGCTTGGTGCCCCGGAACAGCGCGATCGACTCGCACTCACCGGGCTGTGTCCAGCGCGACGGTTCAGGAATGATGCACAAGGTCTCGACCGGCAGTTCGAGTGCGCCGACCGGCACGTCATCCGCGATGTACGCCTGTTCCAGCAACCGGTGCAGGGCAGGGGTAGGCTCGTACAGTGCGCCGAGCCTTTCGTCGAACGCCTGCCAGATGACGCTATGCGAGGCATGGACAGCCAGATCCTCCGGCGGCACGCCCTCCACCCCATGCGGCAGCATCCGGCGCGTGACCTCCGCAAAGTCCTGGACAAGCTTTGTCGGCGGATCGGCTCGCAGCATCGAGGCGAGGCTGGCCGGTGCGAACGCCTCCGCCTCTCTCCGGAACTCTCGCCACGCGGTGAGCGCGCCGGTCGCCCGGTATCGCACAGAAGCAGGTAGCCGGGCATACAGGGCGTCATGGGTCTGGATGCTCTTTTCCAGCGCGGTAACGAGCAGGCCGCGCAACTGCGCCCCCTGCAGGCGCGCCGTGTCCCCGGGCTCCGGCGACCGCTCGACGATGGGATACTGTCTGCGCCGCTTCATGTACGCGGCTGCAAACGTTGGATCGTGCTTGACATCGATCTCCATCGCGCCGTCGCGTACGCGATGCCGGTCGTCCCAGCCGAATTCAAGGCGGATATCCGCACCGAGCGCCATCGTCACGCCCGCCGGCGACGTGCGCATGGTCAGCCAGTCGACCAGACCCGGGCGAATCTTTTCCCAGATGTCGTCGATGAACTGCTCAGATTCGTCGGCGTCCCGCGGCCGGAGTGCGCCGGTGCTGACCCACATCGTGACGCCGGGAACCACGCCTGAGCAGCGAACGGGTTTCCCGGCGAGCGTCATCGAGCCGAGAATTGCAATGGAGACCACGCCTCTGGTGCTCACACTGGAGCCATCGGGAACCGCGACACGCGCACCCTCACAGAACTCCACGCACTCGCCGCTGGTCAGCGTGAGCGGCCTGTCATGTGCCTGGTGTGCGAACTGCTCCGCGCCGTTCAGGAAAGCATCCTGCATAAGAGCCTCAATTGACGCACGTCGTAGATCCGGTTGCCCGGGCCCTATGCGTTTGTTCAGCGTCGCAGATGGCGTCGGCTGAGGTCAACAGCTACCCCATTGACAAGGTAGCGTTGCGGCTTACGAGCGTACATCCACAGGCAGCCCGGTGGCCATGCAGGGCCACCGGGCTGCCGCCGAACACGCTGTTTCCATCGCCCTCCGCGATGGTCTGCGTTCCGTGCTCCTTGCATTCGACCGTATCGCCCTTGCGGGCAACCGGCTTGCCGTCCACGATGTCGGCGTTCGAACCGGTCGTGACGGTGCCGCCGTGCGGTGCCAGCGAATCGCCAACTACAATGACCTGACGGACCATCGAGTTCTCCCTTCCAGCTGTGTTTCGTGCCTTGTGGTGCCGCGCCTGTCGAGTGTTGGTCTACAGGAGGATGTTGAGGATGCCAGGCATTCCTGTATCCCCGTTGGGACTGCCCAGGTATGTCCATTGCAGATCTCCGGTGGCGATGTCGATAAACTGCCCGCCCGGGTGCGGAAACGCGTGATCCTTCTCGACGAACGCCTGTCGGTCCCACCGGTTGTACAGCACCGCCATCGGATGATCGCTCGCGACGCGGCCTTCCCATATCCCGGTTTGCGGGCATCGCTGCCTGCCATTGCACAGGACTGGTGAAGCGGGTTCAGGGACTTCACGCAGGAACCCGGTATTGATCATGTGCCTCAGGAAATCGTCACGCTGTGGGGGCAGGGCATAGGCTTCGCCGAGATAGTGCCATTGCACGTGGTCGGCGGCGAGCCAGTCTAATGAGGATGCCTCGAAGCGTTCGCCAACCTGATAGCGCTCGGGTGTGTTTCGCCGAGCGGGAATCAGCTGGGTTTTAGCGGCCGACGCCGGGCCATAAAGAGCAAGCCAGTAGCCGTCGCGCGGCACAATCTGGTTACCCGCGACCGCGATCGTGCTTTGTTCCAGTGGCGATACGGCGTGCCCGAGCGGGATGAATTCGCGGCCTTGCAGCGCTGCGCCCTGCTGCGCTTTGGGCGTAGGCGTGACGGCCTTCGCACCGTTGATCAAAGTTTGTACATTGCCATCCCACTTGGGCAATGGCGCTGGAGGTAGCGGGAGCACCTTGTCGAGGTTTGGCAGTTTCAGTCGCCCACCATAGAGTTTCAGGACATCTCCAATCTTGCTGTATCGCTGGGCACGTGCCTTGTCTATGTGACCAACTAGGTTTTCTCCTCTTGTAAGACCGAACCCATTGAATTCCGTCGATAAATTGTCCGCGCATTCCGCGCAACCTAATTTGACTCCTTCGTGCAGAACATGAAGCGCACGAGACTTCGATTCGGACGTGGTTCCACGGTATATATACGAGAGCTTGTCAGCGGCCGGACCGTAACCTTGTGCAAGGGCGCATTCCAGCATCTTGCTCGCAATCGGCAAATTTCCCCAAAATTCTCCGCGCGGGTCGTCATAGGTGCCGGAGAGTTTGTCGCCAAGGAACGCCATTGCTGCTGGGCTTCCCATATCTGCCGCTCGCTGGAAGAGGGCGTAGGCGCTCGTGGCGTCACCTCCCTTGACCAGCCTGTTGAGGTGATACACGCCCATCCGGTCGTAGGCATCGGGAATACCCAGCTTTATTGCTTTCTCGACCCACTGGATCGCGGCTTCCGGATCCTGCTCCGGCACCCCAGGGCGTTTGCTCAGAATCAGTGACGCGAGATTGAGCATCGCTTTCCAGTGGTTTCGATCAGCGGCCTGCAAATAGAGCTGATACATCTTTGCGTAGTCGATCCTGTCGATAGGGACGTTCGGATCATCCATCGCCAGTGCCTGCTGGAACCACATCTCGGCCTGCGGATCGAGGGGCGGCACCTGTTGTGCCTCATATACGCAGGTGAAGTCCTTGCGGTGCGGGTCGAAGAGCGGCAGTTTTTCGTAACGTGGCAGGTCAGACATGGCAGTGGTCAGCTTGTTACCCAGAGAGGTCAGGGCGCCTGCGTGAGCCGGGGTTACCAGCAGCAGCAAGGCAGCGGCGGCAATATGCAATGCATTGAGAAGTGCTTTCATGCGAGGTCCGGCTAGACGGCGACGGGATCGTTTGAGGACGGCACGGAGATCGAGCCGTACAGCGTGGTGGTCGAGCGATGATCTTCGAATGGCAGCAAGAAGCCCGTCATGGGCTGTCCCTTCCTCATCTTCGACAAATTGTCGTTCATAGTCTTGGTCCACAGCTTAAATACATCCGGTAAGTCTTTCGGATCACCACTATATGTAACATCCCCACCGGAATGCAGTGCGAATACTCGCTGACGCAGATCGGCCGCGTAGAGTTGACCGGTAGCAGCAATATTGATTTCGCTGTCGACCGACATACTGCGCTGATTCAGATTGGCGCTGCCTATGGTGATGAACGCATCATCGATGATCATCAGCTTCGAGTGGATATAGATTTCACGGTAGGCCATGTTGTGGTCCGCATCGGGGCCACTCGTGCGCAGGCGCGCGACACTCACCTCAAGACCGAGGGTCCGTTCAAGCTCTTCCGCACTGGGGCGGTCAAGTACCTCGCCGTGACCTCTGGTAGTTTTGCCATAGACGGGATCAAGCTTGCCGTTATCCGCCAGATCGCCCTGTTCAGCCATCGATGAACCGGCTCCAAGCAAGGTCAGCGCATCGTAGGTACGCGGCACCATTTCTCCGCGCTCCGGATGTGGAATCACGACGAACAGGTGCAGCTTCGGCATCTCGGTGACCGGCTTTTGTGACGTTTTCATCCAGTCGTTGCAGTGCTTTTGCCGCGTCTTGATCAGATTCCGTGCAAACTCGGGGTAAAAGAAGTACTGGTTCTCGATGTAAATATAGTTGCGGGCGCTACTGGCTGCCTGAAAATAGACCTCCTTGATCGACTTCTCCCGCTCATGGGGCTGCGTGCGCAGGATCTGGACAAGATGCGCTGGATTTCCCGCCACCTTCGGAATCTTCGCCGGTGGTTCTGGTGGAGTCTGGAGCGGAAGCGTCTGGCCGAGTGCCGCTGCCCATCCGTTCTCGAAGTTGAAGTGCAGTTGCGCAAGCGCGGGCCCCTGGACCCGGCATGCGTAGTCCTGATAGGGGCGACCATGCACATAGTGTTCGTGACCTTCACCGTGTGGATCTTCCTGCTTCGAAAATATGCCCGTCGCCCCCTTGTAAAGCCTGGTGGTCAGCCCGTCCTTGCTCGGGGCCTGCTGCGTTGACAGCTCGCGGCCAAGCTCGTCGCTGATCTGTTTATCTGAGAGGACCTCACGTTTCGGGTCATCGACCGCATGAGCAGTCCGGTCCCAGTAGTCAGTTACCGAATTCAGCCCCATGACGTAGCCCACCGCCTTGCTGCCGCTGTCGTAGGCGTAGTCGATCAGGACCGGTTTCTGGTGGTGTGTTGCAAATTTTTCAAGCTGGCTTTTCTCGTCGGTTACGCTGAGCGTGCTGCTGACGGGCTGGTCCTCTTCAGCAGGTGCGACTGCCCGCAAGGCGGTCGCATCGGCTTGCGAGACACCACGAAGGACAACTTGCAACCGCGGATTCGTGCCGCTGCCACTCTTGCCGCCCGGTAAGTTCACGTTCCACCAGTCGATGCAGTATTGATTGCGCGTCGAATCCTTGTAAGGTGGGTCCTGCTGCAATCCGTACCGTTGGATCGGGTGCCCCAGGCGGGAGACGGGGACGTCGGTTAATCCGGGCATGTTGTTCTGGACCTTGGACCCATCGTCGTCGTACCAGATCAGCAGGCGCACCGTGACCGGACTCTCGTTGCGCTTCGTGATTTCGTCGAGCAGCTCGCCATAACGGATGCCGCGCGGCCAGGTGTCGCCGCCCCGCTCGAGCTCCATGCCCGGATCGAAACCCCAGCAGACGATGTCCGCCGACTGTTTCGCTTCCCGTAGGTCCTTGGCGATCTGTTTGAATCCATCTTCGCCGCAGATCATGAAGCTCAGGGTGTTACCCCGGGTGATCGGGCACGTGCCGTCTCCGTGTCTTTCTTTAATGTCCCTGTGTTCGACGAGGAACTGAAGCGCACTCTTCGCCTGCCGGGTCTGCTCGTCGATAGCGACCTTTGCAGGCTTGTGAGTCTTGAGTGGGAACTGGGCCACGTCTGCGTCCTCTTTGATAAATAGGGTGGGCGTCGCGCTCAGCTATGCCGTTCGCCCATGTTGGTGAGCTGGTCGACGTGATCAGGATCGGCTGCGAGCGCGTCTTTCACGTTCAGGTCATATTCCGCGCCGTTGCTCAGTCGGGCCGTGTAGGCCGGTGTGCCAGTCTGGTGATCCTTCACGACAATCCGTCCGAACTCATCTGTGACACCTTCACCGATCTTTGCGCTGCCCTTGTACAGCTCGTATGGCTCGCTGGCAATCTGAGGCCCTTCGCCCTGCAGTGCCTGTAATGCAAAGTGCAGTTGTTCTTTCTCGGGCGGCAACGCCGGAATAGCCGGCGAGCTCACGCTGTCCGGCCCGGTGAACGTCCGGTTTGCCGAATGCACCTCGAAGCCGCCCGACGTACCGTGCTTGATCTGCCCGGATGTCCACCGGGTGTAGCTACCACCGCCGTTGATCTCGACTTCCTGCTGCGCGCTAATGGTGATCTTGGTGGCGGTGACCGTGACATTGAGTTTTGCCAGCAGGTTGATACTGTCCTTCAACGCCTTCACATCGATGTCACCTGCTGCAGCGATGAGTCGCATGCCTGCCTCGGCGACGAACAGGCGAAATGCTTTTCGGGCGCTGGCGAAGAATCCGCCGCCCGTGCTGATCGATACGTGCTCGCCAGTCGTGACCGAGGTGGTCTTGCCGCTGCTCAGATGAATCTGCTCCGGCGTGCTGGTGGCGACACCAGCGGGACTCGCCAGCACGAGATGCGGCTGCTCGAACTGCTTCAGCGCACCGCCTCCCTGGATGGACTTTGCCTGAGCTTTCAGGGTACTGGCGACTGCCTTCTGCTCGCCATCCTGTGCCCCTGCTGTCTGAGCCGACTGCGCGAGGCTCGCTGCCGTATCCTGGGCGCTCGCCAACTGGAGGTTCACTTCGTCAACGCTGAATGCGTCTCCGGTTGCGCCCGAGCGCGGATGAGTCGTCAGCAGCAGCCCGCGCGCGCCACGCACGGCCGCATTCCCGTCGGTGCGCAACTCGACGCCTTCACCACGCTTCTCGCCGCGACCAGACGGTTCGCTTACCCGCGTGATATACCCCGCGTGCAGCCCCGATTCGAGGTGATCGCTACGTATCTGCGTCTGCACCTGTCCGGTGGTGTCGTCCTTCAACCAGACGTTGTTCTGGCTGCCGCCGATTTCCTTGCTGACGAACCCCGACAGCATGTGCTGATCGGGCAGGTTCCACTGCGGCCGGTTCGCGCCGTTGCCCACGCGTGCCGTGATGAGCGGCCTGTCTGGATCAGCGTCGAGAAACGATACGACCGCCTCGTCGCCAATTCTCGGCAGCTGGATACCGCCAAAGCCGCCGCTTGCCCACGGCTGCGCGACGCGCACCCAGCACGAACTCCGGTCATCGCGCTGGCCGATGCGGTCCCAGTGAAACTGCACTTTCACGCGGCCCAGTTCGTCCGTATAGACCTCCTGTCCTCCGGGTCCCACCACTGTCACTGTCTGCAACTGCATGACGGGCTTCTGATGTTCAAACGGACTGCGGAACGACACGGACTTACGCTGGACCTCTATCTCGACGCGGAAAAAACCACCCGAGCCGTCCGCGTGCGGCACGATGGAAGCCGGGCTGTCCTGGGCGCTTTCGCGCGCCTGGGTTAACCGGTTTTGCAGGCCGTGCGGGAAGTTCGCATGATGACTCGATGCCGGAATGTTGTTCTCAATCAGCCATACCGTTTCGATGATCGCGAACTGCCGCCTGTCGGCAGCGTCGGGGGCGTGCTCGGGATGCCCGGTGAGTTCGAACCAGCGACCGGCGTCGATGCCGCGCACACCGCCGACACCGTAAAACCGCTTCGCCTCCGACTCCCATTGCTCCATGCGAATCTTCGACAGGTGCTCGCCGCGTTCCTGCTTCAGGTAACTATAGGGTCCTGTGTATTCGTAGACTTCCAGCTCGTCCGGCAATTCGTGCGACACCGTGGGGATGCTGGTGCCTTTCGGATTGGCGAGCGACGACGGGCTTTTGTAGTCGGCTGTGCGGGTTGTCAGCACCGCGCTGTGCAGGGTGCGTTCGCTCGACCAGTGAACCAGCGCGTCCAGTTCGCTGCTCGTACCGTAGCGGGAAAACTGCACCGTCTGCGGGGCGAGCGGTTCAAACGTGTCAAGCCGGTCCGTAATTGTCAGCGTATGCGACTTGCCGTCCTCGCCCTGCGTCCAGAAGCCGAACAGTCCTTCCTCTTCGATCAGCCGATGAGCAAAATTCCAGTCATCTTCATATTGCGTGCAATAAGATCTCGGCGGTAACGGCGCTGAGAGCTTGAACTGGAAGTGACCTTTCGCCTGGGGGTGGGCATTGAATACATCGGTCAGGATGGCATCGGCGGACTTGTCCTGCCAGATACGCTGGTCGCGGCGGAATTTGAGGAAATTCATCCACGAGGCAAAACGGATCGAATAGCTGGTTAATCCGCCATCTGATCCCAGTCGCCGTACGCCGAATACATAGCCGTGAAAGGGGCGATAGGATTTATCCGCCTGCTGAAGCCACAGGGTTACCGGCTGGCCGATCAGTTTTTTAAGCTTGATATTGCCGTTTGGCGACTGGACGTCAAGCGTGAATTCGAAATGCCGCCCGATTCGCGACCAGCCCACCGCCCGTTGCGGTAACAGCACATTGCTCCCGAGCGGCGTGTCCAGTTTCAGCAGACGGTCCTGCTGGATCAGGCCACCCTGAATGGCTCTCACAATATCCTGCGCATCCATTTCCACCCCAGTGTATTTTTTCGTGTTTATTGCCGAAAGCGACAGAGGATTTTATCGATCCGGCAGTCGATCGATCGACCGGTAAAACCTGCATTCCGACAAGAGGTTCGATACCGCTAACACGCGCGGGCCGTGTCGCCGCACAATAAAATGCTTAAGGACCATCCCTTAAACCAATCGAACGCGAAAGGGGGGAGGGTTTCATCTGATCATATCAGGCCTGCATAATTCCAAGGCAGATTGGTGACATGAATTAACAGTTTCGATGCTAAATGGGTCGATTTCGCTCGCCTCTTGAGGGTATCGTCCAGTTCGGGGGCTTTGTTCAGCAGGGGCGTGCTTTATTTCCCAGGTTCTGAAGTTGCCCGAACCAGAGGTTGTTCAAGTTAGCACTGTGTGACATCGATTCCTGCATTTGCGAGTGCGTCGAGCGCGTCGCGTCGACGTTCATCGAGGTATTCATCATCGCAAAAGAAGCTCAACGTAGCGAGGGAAAGATTTACATCGCGCATCGCTACGCTAAATGCGTCTTCGCTTTCTCTATCAACCAAGTCGAGAGCTGCCTCCAATCGCCGAATCGCTGTCGACAAGTGACCTTCTACTGGTGGTCCGTAACGAGCACGCCCGGCATCGACCAGTTCGCCCTTCGCGTAACTGAGCGCCCATGCTTTGGTACGGGTAACTCCAGGCATCCGTCCCTCGGATTTTCCGTTCAATTAGGTTCGCTGGGCAATGAGGCCCGGCGGCCCCTTCGGATTCACACGCCGTTTCTCCGGATGTTCGTATCGAGGCTTATTTCCCACGGGCAAGCAGAGCGAGCGATGAGCCGCGCTCGAGCGATTCTGCGTAGCCGGCCAATTCCTCGCGGCGTTCCAGGCAGTTGCCTGGATTCAACCTGTAACTGGCGCTTCTCATGAACATGCCCGCCACCTCGACTTTCCCTTCATGGACGAGTCCCTCGAGCGCTTTGCGGATGTCGAGGTTCGTCGGGGCGAGCGCAGACAGGCGCGGTGCCAGGTGCTGAACGGTGTAGACGCTCATCGGCTTCATTGCATCCAGGATTGCATCAGGCAACCGCCGGTTCGCTGCTCGGGATGGTGTCATTACTTTGCTTGCCTGGATGCGACAACGAGGTGAAAATACGGCGTGCATGCGATCCGCATAAGTCGCCGGGGTGGAGATTGTCGCCACGGTAGCAAACAGCCGATGATTGATCAACAGCACCCGGTCGCGACCGTGCACGCGCATAGATGCGGCCCAGATCTGAAGCTGGTATCAGTAGCGCGCTGCCTGCGCGGCGCGCGCGGTCCAGACGGCCGTGTAGGTGTCCGCTATCTGGTGATTGTCATGAAACACCACCAGGTTCTCGACGTTGGTCGTCTCCGCCTGTCGAGTGAAATTGAACGAGCCGGTAATGACCGTGGCCGCGTCGATGACCATAACCCTTGAATGGGCAATACCGCGGCCGGCGACTTCGTCGACCAGCAGCGGTACGCCGTGTGCCAGCTCGTAACGCGCGCCGGCGCCCCTGAAGCCAGAGTCCCGGGCATCCTTGTCGACCAGAATCCGGACGTCGACGCCGCGGGCCCTGGCGTTGGCCAACGCCTCATAGATCGGCGCGGACGTGAACGAATAGGCCTCGACTAGGATGCTTGCGTGAGCGTGCCCGATCTCGTTCAGGATTGCTTGCTCTGCGCCGCCGTTAGGCGAGTGGTAAATCGACACCGGACCGGCAGATTCGACGTACGTACCCGGAACCACGTTATTCGGCCGCTGGTTCCATGCGAAGGCCGGGGTGGCCGACGCGATCAGAAGCGCGGATATCAGGGTAATTTTACATAATGTTAATGATCAACATTTTTGATGTAGCAGCAACATGAGAATTTCGTGTTCTAGCAAGATACAAATGTCGTCTTTTACCGCGGCTGGCAAGCTGGCATTTTGCTGCGCGATCGCAGGAGCCAGTCATGAGCCCAGCCGCACTGGTGACATTGAACATGGGGTGCCCTCAAGAAACGGATTTTTCGTACTACAAGGGCTCCCCTTTGAGCACAAGCTCAATCGCGGTTTTCTATGGTTGCGGTACTGCATTGCATTTTCATTGCGACGTGAGAAGGTGAAGGACTGCGGTACGACAAACGGTCATGTTGGGCTAATTGCCCGGACCCTGATGAAAGACGCACGCAAGGACCTCGATTGAACCCGATTCAGGCAGCCGTAGATATAGATCTTCAGCAGGACTGCTGGATGATAGGACGGGCGTCCTGTAGCAGACGGCATTGCGCCATCGAAGCCTAGCGATGCAAGATCAAGCTCTTCAACGAACGCCTCGATGATCCTGACCGGATTGTCCTCGGCAATGAAGTCATCAAGGCATTCAGGAAGCAGCGTCACCTGCTTGCGATCTTCACCTTCTATGAATCGCTTCATCCGGTCACCCAAGCTGAATGAGTTAATCCAGTTTAGGCGATCAACGCGTTTTCACACAGGCTCGACCCATTACCGCCGACCCCGGGGCTACGGCTAACGCACCAAGTCGACCGATAGGGACGATCAAATTCATCATAAGCGGACGCACACAGGCATCGTCAAGCGATTCTCCGGCAGACCCTATTCGCTCTTTTTTCAGCTATTGCGCAGCCGACTTGAGATGGGGGCGTCTCCCGTTTCCCTGTGCCTCGACCTCGAGCGCTACCTTCGCGAGGTCTGCCAGAAGCTTTTCATGGGTGCGCCAGAAGATATCCGGCGCTCCCTTCGCCAGCTCGATCCAGAGCGGCCCTTGCATAGTCTCTTCAGTCCAGAGGTGGCAACCGTGGGATGTCGGCGTGATGATCCACGCGTGATAGGCCGTGGAGTTTCTCGAAGTCTCCGGACCGCCGCCCCAGGCGATACGGGCGATGGGATCGAACTCCTGTACCGATGCAGCGACGTCCTGGCCAGCTAGATTCGTTTCGAAGCGCGTGCCGGCTTGCAACAGTTCGTGTCCGTCCAGCAGTTCGACCTCCTTGACGCCAGGATAGAAACGGGGCCACGTCTTGGGATCAACGAGAAGAGACCAGATGGTTTCGGGCGAAACGGCAACCTCGAGCTCATTCGTGAAATGGATGGGCGAGCGGCTGGGCGTCATGTCCGCAGGCCAACGGATCACTTCGAACAGATTGTTTTTCATGATTAGGATTCAGGTTTGATTTGAAGTTTCCCGGGCATCGGTTCAGGTGATCGCGCGAATCACGCCGCCATCGACGCGCAATGCCGCGCCCGTCGTGCCGGAGGCCTGCTCGGAGCAGACATACACCGCCATGTTGGCGATTTCTTCGGTCGACGTGAACCGGTTGAGCAGCGTGGTCGGACGCATCGTTTTCAGGAAGTTCTGCTCCGCTTCCTCCTGCGTGATGCCCTGCTCCTGAGCGGTCGCTTTCATCCAGTTGCCCAGAATTTCGGAGCGGGTCGGCCCCGGCAGCACGGCGTTTACGGTCACACCGGTGCCGCTCACCAACTCGGCAAGTCCCCTCGATACGGCGAGCTGCGCCGTCTTGGTCATGCCGTAGTCGATCATCTCCTTGGGGATCATGATCGCGGACTCGCTGCTGATGAACACGACCCGTCCCCATCCGCGCTTGACCATGCCCGGCAAGTAATGCCGCGCGGCGCGCACTCCGCTCATCACATTGAGCTGGAAGAGGTCGAGCCATTCGCTATCGCTCTGCTCGAAGAAACCATTCGGATGAGCCGTGCCGAGGTTATTCACGAGAATGTCGGCGTCCGCCACCCGCGCGACGAGCACGGCCGATCCTTCCGAGGTCGAAAGATCGGCCGCGATGCCGGTCAATTCGGCATCGGGCACGACAGCCCGGATCTCCTGTAGTGCGGCTGCGACTCGCTCTTCGGTCCGCCCATTGATCACGACCGATGCACCCGCACGGGCAAGGCCTTCGGCGACCGCGCGGCCGATACCCGCCGTCGAGCCGGTAACGATGGCCTTGCGGCCTTTGAGTTCGATTTGCATGGATTTCTTCCCTACGTATGGATGGCGGAGCAATCGTTCCGCCGATCCGGTTCATCGACACGAGCAGTCGCACTATCACCCGGCGTTCTTCGCGACTTCCGACTCCGCGGCACGCGCGAGGCGCTCGACCCAATCCTGGTGATAGCGATAGAGTCCACCGGGATGCTGTCGTCCAAGCACATCGAGAAACCACGGACCTTGCTGCGTCTCTTCCGTCAGCACGTGGCAGCCATCGTCGGTCGGCGTGATTACCCAGCCGTGGTAAGCGCTGGAACCGGTCTCGTCGCCGTCGACGGTGGTCGCCCAGGCGAGCCTTCGGTTCGGCACGCATTCGGTCACCTCGAGGCTCATTGGAAAGCCGACCGTCACGCGGCGGTAGAGAGTTCCCAAAGCCAGTTCCGACTCGCCGGACAGGATCTTGACCCGGTCTTCGCGTGGGAAATAGCTCGCCCAGTTTTTCGCGTCGATGAGCAGCTTCCACACCACTTCGGGCGGCGCTTTCACGTCGATATCGTTGAGCGCGTAGATGGCCGACGTTTTCGGGTCGTAGCGCTCCGGCCAGACGACATGGTCGTACATGGTTTATTGCTCCTTCTTGAAGAGGTCCTGGAAAATCAGCGGCGCCCAACTTCTGTCCCGGGCCTGCACGAGTTGACCGCCTTCGGCGATCTTGCCGAGGCTGACTGCCGCGTAGCCGAGCCGCTTGACGAGCGCGGCGACGGTCGCGTTCGCAGCCTCGTCATCGCCCGATAGAAAGATCACTCGACGGCCCCCAGCACTGACGGGATCTTCGGCAAGCACATTGGCTGGCAAATGATTGAACGCCTTGACGAGCGATGCGCCCGGAAATGCTTTCGCCACGATCACCGAAGAAGGCAGGGTGTCCAGTTCGGACAGCGGCACGCCGTAGGCGTTGGTGGCGTCGATAACGACTTTGCCCTGCCAGCTCGCCGCAGCTTTGGCGACATCGCGGTGGGCCCGGAACGGGACCGCCAGGATGATCACGTCGGCCTCGAGTGCCGCATGTAGCGTGAGGGGAACTACCTTGTCGCCCAGCTCGTCGGCGAAAGAAGCGATGGACTCCGGCCCGCGCGTATTCGCGATGCCGACCGGGACGCCGCTGCGGGCAAATTGACGGGCAATGGCGGCGCCGACGCTGCCGCTGCCGATGATGGAAAAGGTCATAAAAACTCCCAGGTTAGAGGCGCTTGACGCGGAGGTCGCTGCGTTGAGAGAAATCATCGCAGCGCGGCAGGCATCTGGGAAGTCGGTATATCGAGATACAATCCATCTATATTAGAGATCGATGGAGGGCCAATGCTGGATGGAATTTCGTTGGATCAACTCAGAACCTTCATCGCCGCCGTGGATGAAGGCAGCTTCTCGGCTGCGGCCCGCAAGCTCAACCGCGTGCAGTCTGCGGTGAGCGGCTGGGTCGGCGGACTGGAGGATCAACTGGACGTCGTGCTGTTCGACCGCTCGGGCCGGTTCCCGAAGCTCACTGCGGAGGGGGGGCTGTTGCTCGCCGACGCCCGCAACATCGTCTCCGGAGTGGACACGCTGAAGGCACGAGCCCGGCTCATGACTTCGGGCGTGGAAGCGGAACTTTCGGTGGTAGTCGATGTTTTCTTCCCGACGACGGTGATCAGTGCCGTCGCGAAGGCATTCGCAGAGCGGTTTCCGTTGACGCCGCTGCGGCTTTTCGTCGAAGGGCTGGGAGCGGCTTACCAACCCGTTCTCGATGGGCGATGCAGTTTGGGCATCCTGCCGCCCCTGCCACAGGCCTTTCCATCATTGGTCAGCGAGCGAATTGGCGAACTGCCGCTGGTCGCCGTTGCTGCGGCATGCCATCCGCTCGCGAGCGTGGGCCACCGAATCCCGCGGCGCGAGTTGGCTAAACATGTCCAACTGGTGTTGACGGACCGGTCCGATCTCACCGCAGGTCGTGACTTCGGGGTTGCTTCGGCTTCGACCTGGCGTCTCGCGGACCTGTCGACGAAATATGCGTTTCTCAAAGACTGCGTGGGATGGGGCGGGATGCCCTTGCACATGGTCGAGAAAGACATCGCGGCAGGTACGCTTGTCGTGCTGGACGTGGACGACATGCCGCCCAGCGGCTGGATGCTGACCATGTCGGTGTATCACCAGCCGTCGCAGCCGCCAGGACCTGCGGGTAAATGGTTCGTCGACCATCTGAAGACCCTATGGGAGCGATCTGACGCCGTATCAATGCCCTAGCAGGTTTCGACCTGGTTGATTTACTGAAGCCTGCTTCCCCTTGATCAGGATTCTGTGGAAACAACAGTCAAAGTGTCCCTTCCCCAAGCAATATGCGACGTCCGGAATAACCGTTCCGCTGCAGGATGATTGTCCGAAAATGGCCCAGATTGTGTCAAAACGCGTAGCCACTGGGAATTGACGGAACCTCTCTCGGCGCAGGTCGCGGCTTGTCGATTGCGGCAACCCGAACGTCAAATCACAGCGGAACATATCGCAAAGGCTCGACAACCCCGTACGGGCATCACGCCCGCATCGCCTTCATAACCGCTTCTGAACCGAGTAGCTTGATCAGCCGCTTCATGTTGTACGCCAGCACATGCAAGCTCATCTCCGTGCTCACCTGCTCGATGGTTCTTGTCAGGAAATGAGTAGCGCCCATCCATGCCTTGATCGTGCCGAACGGGTGCTCGACAGTCTGTCGCCGGATGCGCATCATCTCAGGCGCATGATCAAGTCGCGCCTGCATCTCATCAAGAACAGCTTCGTGTTCCCAGCGTGTCACGCGACGTTGAGGGCCTGGCGTGCAGCTCCCTTTTAGCGAACATTGCTGGCAGTTCGAACTCCAATACTTACTGATCTTCAGGCCGCGCTCAACGGTCGAGAATCGCCAGATGAGCCGCTCGCCTGCCGGGCACCGGTATTCGTTCGTCTTTGCGTTGTAAATGAAGTCTTCCTTGCCGAAGCGGCCGTGAGCCGTTGCGCTCGATGTAACCGTCTTCGGAACGAACGCGGTTATTCCAGCCTCATGGCATGCGAGTATCTCCTCGCTCTTGTAGTAGCCGCGATGCGCAACTGCGGTGAGCTTGTCAACGGCCATCTCTGCACGGGCAAGCTTCGCCATCGACGTCAACTGATCACGATCAATGCCATCATTGGTAACGACGTGCGCGACGATCAGATGGTGCTTCGTGTCAACCGCCGTCTGGACGTTGTAGCCGACCACTCCCGTTCCTCGTGTCTTCATCGAACGGGCATCCGGATCTGTGAGCGATACCTGTCCGTCCGGTGCTTCGTTTAGCTTCACCTCGATCTCCTTGAGGCTTCGCATCTGTTCCTTCAAGGCTGCAATCTTGTCCTGCAGTCGCTCTGTTCTGGTCTTCGCGATGGCAGGCTCCTGACGATCCGCCGTGTCCATCGCTTCGAGATAGCGGGCGATACTTGACTCGATGTCGCGCATGCGCCGCTCGAGCTTGGCGCTCGTGAAGTTGCGGTCGCGATGGTTCACCGCCTTGAACTTGCTGCCGTCGATCGCAACAAGCGCTTCGGCGAAGAGGTCCAGACGCTGGCATAGCAAGACGAACTGACGGCAGACGCTGCGAATCGCTTTGCCGTTGTCTTTACGGAACCGCGCAATGGTCTTGAAGTCAGGCGCCAGGCGGCCCGTGAGCCACATCAGTTCGACGTTGCGCTGGGCCTCGCGTTCAAGGCGACGACTGGATTGAATACGGTTCAGGTAACCGTAGATGTAGATCTTGAGCATCACCTCGGGGTGATACGACGGCCGACCGGTCAGCGCTGGTTCAACGCCTTCAAACCCGAGCTTACGAAGATCAAGCTCATCTACAAAGACATCAACTACGCGCACGGGATTCGTGTCCGTCACGTAGTCATCAAGCGCTTCTGGGAGGAGAAAGCTTTGCGTACGATTGTCGCCTTGAACGAACCGTTTCATCTTGCTCATCCCCCGCTATCGGATGGAAAATTTTAGCGCTCCAAAATTCGTTTTGACACAATCTGGGCCGAGCCCGGTCCAATGACGATCGGCGCCAACCCACGCGCAACGGCCGTTTGTCTCAGCAGAAGTTACGTCCGAAGCATCGCTCACTGGAGGTTCTTCGCAAGCTGTCCGCGTAGAGCGTCCGCCATTTTGTGCAATATGTCCGGCAATAACACCTGCGCTTCCAATGGCCCGATCACCGAATAACCCGAGCCGGCGTTTCCGTCGACGACAATCACAGCCGCGCAGCGCGCATTGGTCATCAGACATACCTGCTTGCAGGCTGCATCAAATTGCCCAGCCGACTGGCCACCGGGCTCTACGCTCGTGAATGCGCTCTCATTCATCACAACCCTCCTCGTTAGGCATCGCCGTGCGCTTTGCTGGTATCACTCGCTATGTAGACCATAACGGCCGTTCGAACCAAATACGCGACTGTCGCTTGATGGCCGACAAACGTCTTTTCGCCTCCCGACGCCTGCGAACGCGATGTTCCCTGCGCCGTGATCAGTGCAGTAACTGCAACCGCCCGTCTGGGTTCCGCGTAATGCGGGAACACCAATGCAACGGTCCACCCTGCTCCGTAGACCAGTCTTCGTCCAGACAATATCGTCCGTCATCGGAAATCGACCAACGTGCCGCAGCTTTCCGTACTCCCTGTTTCGACCCGGGATTTGGAAGTCGGCTAACTGTCGCGGTCCCGTCCGCGCCATTGGTCCATTCACGAACGCCACCATTCTGCCCGATCCGATTCATGGTCGATCCCGGCACCATAGAAAGTGCCTGCTCGCGCGTTAACACCTCGCCCTCATCCGCCAACGCACTGGCCTGAATGAGGCAAACGGCCAACAATCCGATAAAAGATCGCATACTCCCTCCACATTTCTTTCGCTTTATACACGCAAGGATTCGGGAAACGCTCCTACAGAATTGCGCGGATTCATTGGCTGCGGTTAAGTCTAGTTCAGTGTGTCGACATATGCATCCGAATGGGTAATTCCGACCCACACCTGCCGGTCGACCCGGCGGTGCCTCCTCAACGGCAGTTTCTGATGTATAACGGCCACTCGCGCGGTCCGATCACATCCCCCGATGTGGTCGATCGGCAACGTTCTGAGTGGAAGCGATCGGAGCGTGCCTTTTGCAGCCCCCGGACCTTTAATCCGTTGGTGACAGGGTTGAATCCCGTCCGGCCTACGAAAGATAAAGGGTTCAGCGCGAGCTGAACCCTTTATCTTTGCTCCGCAAACAATGCCGCGCTCCGCTAAATCAGCGTCGCAGTTCCTGCTTGGCTATTGAGCGACCACGCTCACGAAAACACCAAGCCCTGCAACAAACAGCTCCCATCGCGTCTGAACAGGCGAAGCTCGACCTCGCAAATAGCCCGCAACAGTTCGCTCCCTCCTTGGCAGCGGAGTGCTTTGTATCACGTGTTTTCGGAATTGGCTCAGCGCGTTTTCGCTGGGATGCGCCACCGCATTACGGATGTAGCGACTCTGCTCTACATAATGCCATTGCGGGGGAGTCATAGCACCAAAAGGAGCATTTTTATTCAAGAGCAACTTCGAAATATCCAGCAGGTCTTTTTTGCCAATCCACGATGGGAAACGCCCTCCGGGCCCGGAAGCCAAATCATGTGCGTGCGAATAGCTGCGCACCGATACGCGGCCCCGAACATTGGAATCTTGGCTTGCCACGCCGCCCGGCCTGACCAGCAAGCCTAAAACGAAATCTTCCATCGCTGTCTCATAGGCTAAGACTACTTGAAGAAATAGCCCCGCATAGGATGCTTCCACGTCTTCTAAGTGAAGCCACCCGAGCGAATGTGCATGCTCAATACGAACACGTGTGCGATCGAGGCGTTGAACCCGCTTATGAAACTGCGCCGCAATTGCGTTAGCTTTCTTGGAGCTCATAACCAAAGGGACCAAGAATAAAGTTTACACGTTTTAATCTGCTGCCTTTGTCGGAGGTCGCTCCACGCAAACTTCTGTCCACTTCCTCCGGCAATTCCCCTTCACTCAACAACTTAGACAACCCAAGGATTTTTTTCGCATAACCAGCCGGTAATTTCGTAGCTTTTGTTGAAACCGTAAGTGGAGAGCCGAGGCCATACATCAATTCATACGTGGCCACAAACAAATCGTTAAACAGAGCTCGTCTTGAAAACTCGCTCGTGCCGATCGCACCGCCCAATACATCTTCAATCGACGACATCACGACTTCGAAGCGCTTCTGAACAGCTGCCCGCTCGGGATAAGCGTCGTCGTACGTCTCGTAATACTCGTCGAGTAACTTTTTGTTCCGTCCATGGACACCTTGATGCATGGATACAATCAAGTCGGCAACCTCCTCGACCTCATTCATGCGAGAAATATCGCTGAGCTTAAAAATGCCCCAATCTTGCCACCGATTGAGGTTCTCGTAACCGATGTTGTAGGTCAATGCCTTGAACGCACCAAAGTAGCCAGCATTTCTCAACTCTTGGTCGTTAAGCTTTACTCCCGTCGCATTTAATCGAGCGAATATCTGCAAGATATCTCGATCTTCAGTGTCTGCGGAGAATATATGTACAGGAATCTCGTAACCAACAATGGCTCTTTGCGTATCTGGAGGTAACTCAGAAAACGACATTCCCCCAAATTCTTCGTTATGCAATTTGCTCAGCTTAAACTCGTCTTGTTCGACCGAATAATCTTGCACCAAGCTGGAGTTGATAAACGAAAGTATCGTGCGAAGACGCTGTTGGCCATCCACCACTTCGCGAGTCGTAATAATCGACTGCAGTGCGAGGCGGTCGCGCAAAAACACGATCGGAATGGGTAGTCCACGGATAACGGTATCAATGAGATAAGATTTCGCGCCTGCTTTCCATACCGGTCGTCGTTGAAAAATGGGCTGCAAGTCGAGATTTCCCGCTTGAGCCCAAGAAACGAAGTCACCGACCTTAAACACTGTTTTCGTTACTGTTTTCATCGAATGTCGTAACCCATAAGCTGTATATTTTGCTGGTACTCTACAGCGCGTCGCTTGGCGTCGCAAGGATTGCGCTCGATTTAATGCTCCCTCGAATCAACAGGCTGTCAACGATGCCGCTACTTCGTTGGTTCCGTCTGATCGCCTTTCCGCTCCGCAACGTAGTGTTCGGTCATCGTTAGTGACCGACGACCGAGCTGCGGCTGAGCAGCGCGGATATTGCCATTGTTCGTCGTTGAAGGACTCGCGAACGTATGTCCGACGGCACACGTAAGCAGTATGGCCGGTACTTGCCGTCTGAACGGCCGGTTTCAAGGTGAATGTGACGTTCGAACGTCCATGCGACAGCACGGCCCAAGGCCCGTTCCTGGCCGGACCCGGTCCCATGCGAGCATACGCAGGCGGCTCCCGCTCCTTGATGGCAGGCGGTCTGTCAGATTGAAGCACACTTCAATCTGACGTCCGGGCGTGGCGTTAAACGTGTCAGATGAGAGCCGTTTACGTCGTTGGTTGACGCCTTCGGTCCAACGTCTCAGGCTCAGATGACGGTTTTGCCTCCGGCGTACGTGACCTCCCGAACGCTGACGCCACCTCAACCCGGAACGATGCAATTCTTCCACTTTCGGCGTTTACACCAATCAAGAAAGGCGTGGCCGTGCCGCCAACTCAGGAAGGAGCCGTCATCTTATGCGGTCAGTCAACCCAATCCTTGCGCGGTCGCAGCATGTCTGGCATAAAAACCCTCCTCGGACCGATTCTCGCGACGCCGGCAGTAGGGGAAAGTCAGGTTACGGCGGCTATCCGTGCATCCCTGCTTTCGTCGCTGTTCGACCACCAGCGATCGCTGTTCATGTCTGCGGTCGCCAGCGCCTTCGTAGCACTGGTCGCGCTCGCCAACCTGCGCCAGCCGTGGCCGGTGCTTTGGCTCATAGCGGGCATGAGCGTTGTCGCCGGCCGCCTCCTCATCGCGCATTCATATCTCGCTGCCGGCCGCGTCGGTGTGATTCACCCGCTTCTCCCGGCAAGGCGATATGCACTCCTGGCGCTGGCATCATCGGCCGTGCTTGGAACGGGCTCGATGGCATGCGTCATGTCCGGGGACGCGGCGCTGAGCGCACTGGCCGTCATGGTGACGGCGGGCACGCTTGGCGGAATTGCATCGCGAAATGCCGGCATACCGCGTCTCGCGGTTGCCCAGATTGCGCTGGGTGCGGCGCCCATCGGGCTGGGCGCAGTGCTGGCCCCCAATCACGCGTACTGGGTACTCGTGCCACCGCTTTTTACGTACATTGCCGCGATGGCGGCGATTGTCTGGCGCCACTATTCGGGGCTCGTCGCCCTGATGACTGCCGAGCAGAAGAACGCCGAGCTGGCGGCCCGGTTTGACGCCGCCCTCACGCATATGCCCCACGGGCTATGCACGACAGACGAACACGGGAAAGTTGTCACCGCTAACCGCCGAACGGCAGAACTGTTCGGTGCGACTGTCGAAATGCTGAGACTCAATGTGCCGCTGCCCGAATTTATTGGTCATGTAGGCCTCGAGAAGTTTGGCGAAACATTCAGAAAGCAGCTTGTCGAGCGCTGTACCACGTGGCTGTCGGCGGAGCGTGGTCCCCTCGACCTGGAACTCAGCGACGGTCGCCAGCTCGAGTTGACACGAAACCCGGTGCCCGACGGGAGCGCCGTCATTATCATTGAGGACGTGACGGAGCGCCGGGAGTCCGAAGCGCAGATGCGCCATTGGGCCCGTCACGACCCGCTCACGGGTCTGCCAAATCGCCGCGATCTGTGTGACCGGCTTGAACGAATACTGCTCCGTGCTGCTTCGGACCATGAAGCCCAGGTAGCCGTCATGTTTCTCGACCTTGATGATTTCAAACAGGTCAATGACAATCTTGGCCATCACGCCGGGGATCTGGTACTGAAAGCCGTTGCGGAGCGCCTGCGAAAGATGACGCGCCCAGGCGAACTGGTAGCACGTCTGGGTGGCGACGAGCTGGCCATTGTCGTTGAGAACACGACTGCTGCGGCCTGCGCGGGACTCGCCCAGCGCATCATTGAACGGTTATCCGAGCCTTATCCCCTGTCCGGTCGGACGGCGAGGGTTGGCGCGAGCATCGGCATTGCATTCGCAACGCGCGGAGAATCCTTCGACCTGCTGATGAATCGCGCCGATGCAGCGCTGTACGGCGCGAAGAAGGCCGGTAAGGGAACCTGTCGTTTCGCAACCATGGACGCGGGCAAAACTGTCGTGACGGACGCGAACATCCTTGTAAAGACCGGGTGACACATCGTCGCGGTCACACCTGAACTGCCGACCATGATGCCCGTCATACCAGACGAAACGGCGAGACCTTGTTCCGGCCGGTCGCCTTCGCGTCGTACAACGCCTCGTCGGCCGCCTTGATCATCGCTGTCACATCGCTGTCCTGCTCCGGATCCCAGCTGGCCGTGCCGATGCTGGCGGTCACGCGTCCGTATTCGCTGCCGGCATGTTCAATGCCGAGCTCACTGATGGCCGAGCGGATTTTCTCGGCGACACCCGTCGCGCCAGAAGCAGGGGTATCCGGAAGCACCACGATGAATTCTTCGCCGCCGTAGCGCGCCGCGCTATCGGCAGGACGCCGGATGTGGTCGCCGATACACCGTGCCACGGCGGCCAGCGCGTCATCCCCGGCCTGGTGGCCGTACGTGTCGTTGTAGGCCTTGAAGCGGTCGATATCGATAAACAGCAGCGAAAACACACTGTGCGTTCGCCGGGCCCGGCGCCACTCCTGCTCGAGAATCTCGCCGAGGGTGCGACGATTGTTCAGGCCGGTGAGGCCATCCGTGCGGGCGAGCATCTGCAGTTCCGACTCCGCGCGCATGCGGCGCCGCAGCTGGGCACTGAGCACGGCCGACAGCGCGATGAACCCCAGACCAAACACCACCATCAGCGAGCCGATGGTCAGCGCCCGCTTTCGCCACGCCGCGTAGATGTCCTGTTCGGCCTCGGCGACCATAATGATCAGTGGCAGATCCGGAAAATTCCGGAAGTAGTACAGACGCCGCACCCCGTCAATCGATGCGGTATCGCTGAAGCTGCCTTCCGGCTCCGACAGGAAACGCCGGAACGTACTTGCGTTGCGGATATTGCGTCCGATGGTGTGCACGTCATAGGGCTGGCGCATGACCATCGCGCCATCCCGGGCGATCAGCGACACGGCCCCGTGCGGTCCAAGGGCAAGTCCCGCGAACAGGTTGTGGAAATACTCGAGATTGACGGCGATTAGCACGATGCCGGCGAACGAGCCGTCAGGATGCGAAAGCCGCCGGCTCAATGCGATGCTGGGCAAGCCGCCCCGCAGGCGCGATTCATAGGGATCGCTGATATAGAGACCGACGTTCGGGTTGTCGCGCTGGACCGTGAAATAGCTGCGGTCGGCAAAGTTGCCTTTTCGTGGCGTATCGCTGGCAGAATCAATAACGATATTGCCAGACGCATCCAGCACCAGCATCGAGCCGAGATATCTCGCAGTGGTCGCACGATCGAACAGCAGCTCGCGGCGCAGATGCGGCGGCAGCGCCAGCACGTCTGGCTGCTGCATTCCGTCGACGACCGCCTGCAATGACAGCGCGTACAGTTCGAAATTCCGTTCAATATCGCGCTGTGCAATCAGCGCGACATTGCGCGAGGTCTCGCGGGCGCGCTCGAGTGCGTCGAGGCGACTTTCGTAAAGCACGATGGTGCACAGCCCGACCATCGCCAGCGCGATCAGTACTCCGCCGAACACTATCCCATAGGGAGACCTCAGGATTACCCACAACTTTCCAGAAGGAGCGCTTGTAAACGGGCTCGGACGATGTTAACTTGCGTGCAACTCCTGTAAAGCCACACGCCATTGCCTTCTGCAGACGACGACCATAACCGTGACTGGGCCGACACCGAATTCGGTGCGGCCAATCTGGGCGACGCCCGTTTGACGAGCCGGCTGGTCGCGCTGGCACGGCAGCTTGGGAGCAGTCCCGACTGCTCATTTCCGCGCTCGCTCGATGCCGCCGAACTCAAGGCTGCCTATCGTTTCTTCGACAACGAACAGGTCGATACCGACGGTGTTCTTGCCCCGCACGTCGAGCGAACGCTGCAGCGCATGACGCAGCTCCCGGTCGTGCTGGCGGTGCAGGACACGACCGAATTCAATCTGACGCATCTCGAGGCCACTGAGGGACTGGGCTACGGCACCGGCAACGCGTCGCGTGGCTTCATGCTGCACAGCTTGCTAGCCGTGACGCCGGAGGGTTTGCCGCTGGGCGTGCTGGGCATGAAGACCTGGACACGCCAGGACGCGGACCTGGGCAAGAAGAAGAAGCGCAAGCAGCGCCCGATCGAAGACAAGGAGAGTGCCAAATGGCTCGAAGGAATCGAGCATCTGGCCGCGCTCAAGGCGCGCTGCCCCGATACCCGGGTAGTGGCAACAGGGGACCGGGAAAGCGACGTCTACGAAGTGTTCGTGGCCGAGCGGCCGGCGGGCGTCGACTGGCTTGTGCGTGCGGCATGGGATCGCCGCACCGCCCACCCGGAGCGGTATCTGTGGGACACCGTGAGCGCGACAGCGCCCATGGGCGAGACCGAACTGCAGGTGCCGGCGCAGCGCAACGCCGCGAAGCGCACTGCACGTCTGACGGTGCGGTGCACGCCGGTTCAGCTGCGCGCGCCGAAGCGACCTTCGTCCAGGCTCGCCGGGGTCGAAGTGTTTGCCATTCACGCACTCGAAACCGACCCGCCGGCAGGCGTTGAGCCACTCGAGTGGATGCTGCTGAGTTCCGCGCCGACCATCACGCTGGAGGACGCGCTCGAGCGACTTGGCTGGTATGCGCGGCGGTGGACGATCGAGTCGTGGCACCGTGTGCTCAAGAGCGGATGCAGCATTGAAAAGCGTCAGTTCGGCAATCTGGACCGGTTCGTCCGGTCGACCGCGTTATTTGCCGTGATCGCCTGGCGCATCATGTACGCGACGTTGCTGGGCCGCGCCGATCCCGATCTGTCCTGCGCGGTGCTTCTGCAGCCCGACGAGTGGCGCGCGCTCTATAGCCGCGCTAACCGCACCTCGAAACCGCCACCTCAAACACCCTCGCTCGGCGAAGTGGTGTTGTGGATTGCAAAACTCGGTGGCTATCTGAACCGCAAGCACGACCACCCACCCGGCCCTACCGTGATGTGGCGTGGCTTCCTGGTCCTGCATGAAATCACCGAGATGTATCGCATCTTCAGACAGGACGAATAGATCGCTCAGACGAAATGTGGGTAATCCTGAGTAGGGAGACGGGGGTCTCCCTTGCGTCAGCCTGCGGGTCAGGCCAGCGAACCCATTATTTTTTTCCCCACGGTCTCTCCAACCGCCTCCTCAAGCGCAACCGGCCATACCGGAGCCGGATCCTGTCGTCCGAACTCCGTATCCGGAATCTGTGTAGTGCAGGCGAACCGTCGGTTGCCTGCCTGATACTCCTGGATGACAGCCCACGGGCAAACTGGGACGATACAACCAGCCGCCGGGATAATCGATGCCGGCCTCACCCTATCCGGCGACCTTTGCCAACGAGCTTTGCCAGATATTTTCACCGCCGTCGGTTTGCGGGCAATTCTGTGTCAGATGGCAATAATCTGTCCATCGATTTCACCTTCGAGGGTGACCGGGGCAACGCCGGCTTCGCGACGCCCGTCGTTATCTTCGTGCACCGGTGTCCCGGCCGCGGCCGCTGCGCATACGGCATCGGCAAAGTGCTGCAACGACTGCAGCGAGCCGCAGACGCTGTGATAGGTCTCACGACCGATCCGGGCGTCGAGCAGGATCTGCATGCCGGCCTTTCTGGCTATTTCAACAATATCCATCGCCGCTTCCTTTCCGCCTGCACTGTTTCGCCGGCCGGTCCCTGATCCGTCGGGGACGCCCGGCTGTTACGGATGACCCGCGGTGTGCTGCGCATAGCCCGGCGAACCATGATGAAAAGCGTAGCCGACAATGCCATTCGCCGATCGGGCGAATAGCCTGCAATAGCGCAGCGCGTAGCCGAGCAGCCCCTTGTTGATTTCGTAGACCTTGCCGGCAGCGTTCACCAGCTGGACCGCGGCAATCTGCGCGCGCCTTGTGCCGGCGTTATCGACGCGCATCACCCGTCCGTGCTCGCCGCGGGCCAGATGCCAGGAAAGCACAAGATGACACGCTGCACCAGCGGGCTCGACGAATACCGGCACCGAATAGCGCAGACGGATCGTCACGCCGTTCGTCAACGCCGTATCCGGCTGTGGCAGTTTGTCGATAAGGACACGAAAGCTCTGCTCAGCCGCAACGGGGGCCGGTATGACGCGCACGAGCCTGACCAGTTGATCGGCGTGCGCTCGCTCTCCGGATTTTCCCGGCTATGCATATCACCGCGTTTGCGTTCATGAGAATCTAGTTTGTCGCGCTAGCAGCGACTCTGCCGCTTCGAAAGCGACAGACTTTTTTCTCATTTATCTACGAGGTTGAAATGGACCGCATCGATTCAGTTGTTTTGACGCAAAATACGGGTTATACGTCGCTCGGAGAACGCTTTAATCAGGGCACCGTAAAGAAAACGGAAAGGTTGCCGTTTACGATAAAGGTGGTAAGTAATCTGGCGGACCTCGACAAAGCCGTCGAGATGCGCCGCGCCGCTTATCGGCGCCACGTGCCGGAATTTGCCGAGACCATGGGCGTCGAAGCGTTGGATGGCGCGCCCGGCACAGCCGTGCTGCTCGCGCAGTCGCGGCTGGATGGCGGCCCGCTCGGCACCATGCGGGTCCAGACGAATGCATTCGGTCCGCTTGCCGTCGAGCAATCGGTCCGCCTGCCGGACTGGCTGGGTCAGACCAGGCTCGCCGAGGCGACGAGGCTCGGCGTCGCGCGCGGCGCGATTGGCCGGATGGTGAAGGTGGCGCTGTGCAAAGCTTTTTTCATGTATTGCGCGCAGAACGGGGTCGACTGGATGTTAATTACGGCGCGTTCACCGCTCGATCGGGAATACGAAGCGATGCTGTTCGGTGATGTATACGGCCAGAACGAATTCCTGCCGATGGCGCACGTTGGCGGGTTGCCACATCGAGTGATGGCGAAACCAGTTGCTTTAGTCCGTCAGCGCTGGGAGAAGGTCAACCATCCGTTCGTCGGATTCTTTTTTGAAACGGATCACATCGACATTGACATCAACGGCGTATCAACGCAGGGTGAAGCCGTCCACGGGACTGATTGCGGCGCGCTACCGGGCAGCGCCTCAGGCCGTCTGCGGGCGCTGAGCGAGACGTAAAGCAAGTGTCCGCCCGAAGGCATTCGGGCGGACAAAAAGTAGGTGGCGTTAGCGCAGTCGTGCTTTCGCCGCTGACTATCGCAGCATTGCAATGAAATCGAGAATGAAGTCATTGGGGAAGGGCAGCAAATGACACGCGTTAAGTGGGCGGTGCGGGATCGACTGACCGGCTGGGCTTTCCATCGATTCTCGGTATACGTCGCGCCATTTGTGATCGTGCTCGGCAGCATCGCAGTCATGCTCTGGGCACCGCGCCAATTCGATACGACGGGAACGGTCACGCTCAGCTTTCCTGTGATTGCGGATCCGTCGGCGGCACTGTCACCCGCCACCGCCATCGCCCGCCTGCGCGATTCTTCGCCCACTGCACGTTTCAGTACCCATCTCGCCGAAACGCCGTTCTGGTTCATGCTCACCGCGCCTGCTCTCGCCGGTGAAGGCCCCACATTCGTCGACCTGCCGTCACGGCACGCGCAGACGCTCTCATGCTGGCGGGCCGACCCCGCCCTGACGCTGCTCGGCACCGCCGACCGCCACGGCACGAGCGGCGAGATGCGTCCCAACAAGGCCGGCTTTGCGCTCAGGCTCGACGAGCACGCTCCTCCTGCCCAGATTCTGTGTCAGGGCACCTTTTCCGGACCCGCGTATATCACCGCATCCGCAACGAACGCCGACAAGCTCGAGGTATCCGCCCTCGACTTCAACCAGAGCACGTCGCTGATCACCGGCGGCCTGCTGACGCTCGCGATCTTCGTGTTTGTGACGGCAATCATCAATCACGAATGGACTTACGTGATCTTTGCGGCCTGGCTCGTCGGCAACCTCCGGTTGAGCGCCAACGCAATGGGCTTCGATACCGAATGGATGGGCTGGCTCATCCCGCCCGACCATATCGCGCTTTTGCGGGAATTCACGTTCGCTTCCTATTACGTGCTGACCACGACGCTCTTTGTGGAGCTGTTTCGCCGCGAGCTGAAAGCAATCGGCCTGCGCTGGAGCCTGCACGCCGTGCGGTACGGCGGCTGCCTGCTGATGGTCGCCGCATTCACGCTCAGTTACGCGCACTTCATTCCGGTGCTGTGGGCATGCGCCAGCTTCTGCATACTGGTGCTGACTTACTTCCTCGTACAGTTGTTCATCAAGGCGCGCTCGCGCACCGTACTCTGGTACGTCGCCTCAATGGCCATCGTGCTGTTCGCTACGCTGTCGCAAGTCCTCGCCGCCGCGCTCGGCGTGAAGGCGCTGGCGGGCGCGCTGAGCCCCGTGGTGACGGCGCTTTCGTCGAGCATGCTTTGTGCGTTCGCTATTGCGGAGCGGATGCGCGAAGAGCGCGAACGCCGCCGGCAAATGCAGGTCGAACTGCGCAACACGTATGACGTCACGCCGATCGGCCTCTTCACGCTGAACGGAGACAGCGCTTTCGTCCGCGCCAATCCGGCGCTGCACTCGATGCTGGGCCTGCCTCAACAGCACCAGGGTACGCGTCGCTGGGCCGACTATTTCGCCCCGGGCGCCGAGCGCGCGCTGTGCGAACTGCTGGAGCGCGACGACTCGGCGTCGATCGAAATCGAGGGCACAGCCGGCACGAAGACAGAGGCTAGGCGCTACTCGTTGCGGGCAATTCGCGCGAACGGCTTCATCGAAGGTTCGCTCGAGGACGTGACGGACCGCTCGAAAGCCGTGGAGCGGCTGCACTTCCTGGCTGAACACGATCCCCTCACCGGCCTCCTGAACCGTCGCGGCATCGAGCATGCGATCGGCCGGCAAAGCGGCGAAAGCGGCCCATGGGCACTCGCGTATCTCGACCTCGACCGCTTCAAGCTGTTAAACGACTTGTTCGGCCATGGGACCGGCGACGAAATACTGCGGCACGTCGCTGCGCGCCTCGTCGAGCGTCTCGGCGCCGACGTGCCGATCGGGCGCATCGGCGGCGACGAATTCGTGTGCGTGCTCGCGAACATGGCGATCGACGATGCGATCGCGCGCTGCCGTGAACTCGTCACGGCGTTGAACTCCGCACCGGTTCATGTCGATACGCGGGCGTTCCAGATCAGAGGATCGATCGGCGTAGTCGAGTGCTCGCAAGGTGAACGGGTCCTCGACGCCCTCGCCTATGCAGACCGCGCGTGTCGCGCCGCGAAACGTGGCGGCAATGCGCGGCTCGTCGCACTGCGCAAGGGCGCGCCGGCCTTCGAGGAGCGCGCCGCCGAGATCAGTCTGATCGAGGCGCTGGGACAGAGCCGCTTGCCCGAGGGACTGTTCCTCGTGATGCAGCCGATCATGTCGATGCGCGCGCCGGCAGAAGCGCTCGACTTCGAAGTGCTGCTGCGCCTGCGCATGCCGAACGGCGCGGTGGCGACCGCCGCGAAGCTGATCGCGGCCGCGGAGGACTCCGGCACCATCACCGCGATCGACCGCTGGGTGCTCACAACGACGCTCGCATGGCTCAGGGACAATCGCGCGTCGCTCTCCACCACGCGCTTCGTGTGCGTGAACCTGAGCGGCGGTTCGCTCAACGACGAACAATTCCTCGACGAGCTGTTCGCGCTGTTCTCGCGTCACGAGGACGTCATCCATTACCTGTGCATCGAAATCACCGAAAGCGTCGCGCTGCACGATCTGGAACATACGGAGCGCTTCATCGCGCGGGTGCACGACATGGGCGCAAAGATCGCGATCGACGATTTCGGCGCGGGGCAGACCTCGTTACGCTACCTGAAGAAGCTGTCGGCCGATGCACTAAAAATCGACGGCGAATTTGTGCGCACGATGTGTAACCATCCGGCCGACATCGCGATCGTCGAGGCGATCATTACCCTCGCACGCAATCTCGGCATGCGCAGCATTGCTGAATGGGTCGAAGACCTCGAGACCTTGCGCGCGCTGAATGAACTGGGCGTCGACTACGTGCAGGGTTTCGTGATAGCGAAACCGCAAGAGGCCAAGGACATTCTTGCGGCCTCCTCCGCCGCGAGCTTCGTGACTAACGCCGAGCTCACACGCTATCTGAAGGCACAGCAGACGCTGCGCCGCGGCGCTGATGACCAGCGCATGGAGCGTGAAAGCTCAGTCTGACGCGGCTCACCGCGCGCCGGCCACTGGCGTGGTCGCATTCTTCGTCGCGCCGCGTATCGATTCGCGGCCTCGGGCGTTGCTTTATCGGAAAGCGTCCTCCCGTATTCGATCCGCCACTATCCGCGCTCCGTTCAGGCTCGACTAACGACTAAAAATCTCAGAACATCGAGGAATTGTGGCCACTCAAGCCTATGATCAGCAAGCATAGGGTAACCATTGACGTTGCGTATAGCCGAGTGGGCGCTTACGAAAGTTTCATCAACCGCGCCAATCGACGGCTCATGTCATCAGAAAACGCCAGCGTTTTGTTCAATTGACAGCGTCCGCCATATGAGCACCTGCCGCCTTCGTACCGGGATAGATCAGGGAAGTGACACAATCATCTCGCAGAAGGCGCAGGCGTCGAACAGCGCAAAACCTACGCCCAGGATCGGGTTCAGCGCCCTCACGGAAAGTGCCATGGCAAGCGAGCGTGAACCCAGCCGGCGCTCGGCTAGCGGAAGCCGTAGACCAGGACCTTTTTCCCCTCAAAGTGTTCTTGCACACCTTGCTCGCAATTCGGTGGACACGTTGTGCCGTCGGAGGTTGGCGCGGTTGCAGGAGAGACTGCCCTGTAGACAAGGGATTCGACGAGCGTCCCATCGTCAGAACGTGCACGGCGAAACCTGGAACGGCATCGGTGATAAACCTGACTGGATCGTGGCCGCCGAGCGTGCGGGTGTGGATCCGGATTTCTTACGGATCGGGCGGCGGACACGTGGAGATCCTTTCGTGAGCGGAAGCAGTGGGGACAGGAGGTAAGGGATCATGGTCGGAGCCGATGTCCGAAAAATGAGGCGCGGATAGTCGGTATTCGCACAATCGAAAAAAACAGGCGGCCGTTACACTGGAGGCCTCTCAGGTTCGGCAGGCCCTCGATAACAGCCGAACTTTCCAGCCAGCGGCAGACGCTGGCTTTTTTTATCGGAATAACGCAACTAACCGTCATGCCGCGGCACGGATGCGCATTGCACCGGCGGCCTGGCGGACCTGCGGCGGTACCTGCAGGCGCTGTCCACCACCATGCTGAGGAAAAGGTGTAGAGACTGAAGCTCGATGCTACGCGAATATGGTAATAATTTCGGTATTCTTACGCTGTCGTCTCGGTCATTTATACTTTCACCTGACGGATGGAGAAATGGCCGGAGAAGAAGATGGACGACAAAGCGAAGGAAGCCGACGAAGACGGGAATCTGGCGGCCGGACGGCTGGAGCAGCAGATTGCCTTGCTGGACCGGATACAGCAGCAGGGCCATGTCGTGACGAATGGCAGGGAACTTAGAACACGGCTTGTCCAGCTGCTCGATCACCTGTGGGCAGATCAGCCCGGTGCATAAAGGGGTACGTTCGTAGAGGCCGTCGTTAAATTGCGGTTGTACCGATGGCTGCCGGGTAAACCGGACCGCCATCGTCGGAAGTCATCGCGGACTCGATGTCGCGGCCTAGTTCGGCGCGCACGTCGGCGCGAGGCAACCATTCACGCCCGTAATTCGTCGGCCCGAGATCGCGCATGAACCACACATCGTCACGCAGACATGCGAGCAACAGGCCCGAGCCGCGCAACAGGTTTCTGGCCGCCCGTTCGGTGCGATAGGCGCATATTATTGGAATCCCGTATTGGTCCTGCGTGTGGGCCTCTGATCGCGTCTCGTGCAGATAAATCGTGGCTGCCTGTCCGATCATCGACAGCGCCTCGATGACGCGTAGCGCCAGGTGTGTATTCCGGTCCGACATTCAGAACCTCATTGGACGACTGGCCAGTCGCGCTTACCCGGTTGATCGCCGGACACCGGCAAGATGCAGGATTTTCGCACCGACCCGCCGGAAGAACGCATCATCGCGTTCGCGCTGTTCCGTGTCGTCGGCCACCACGTGTTCGAGCAGGATGCCGCGCTGCTTCATGATTCCGTGTGTGCGCGACTTGCGCTCCAGGTATCCGGGTTCATCCGCGCCCATCGTTTCGACGACAATGCGATGCAGCCGCGACGCTGTACCGGCGGATGCCGCCGTCCGGAACGTGAGCTCGAAGTCCGGCCGGCACCACAGGCTCGGACCGTCGGGCTGCCGCACCTCGCGATCGAACAGCGGTTTGCCAAGCGTCACCTCGACGCCGCGCGTCCTGACCCACTCCATCACCCGGAGCAGGCATTCGAGCGTGACGCGCTCGTACCGGCTTTCCAGCGGCACTGGCTGCCGGAACGAGTACGCGTGCTGCGCGAATGCTTCGCGGTATCGCGCGTTGCCCTCCCGGTCGCGATCGACGACGGCCAGCACCCAGTACGGTGGCAGCGTGAGCCGCTGGTCCCGCCCGCCGGCCCGGGTGCCTTTCTCCGGACGTACGATGCGTTCGCCCAGGCGCGTGCGCTTGATGGCGGCACCGTCGCGGATCTCGTCGGCCACAAACAGCAGGAGCGCGCTGCGCGCTTTCTTCTCCGGCCATGGCAGCGCATCGATGGCGCCCATTTTCTCGTTGACGCTGGTCCACGGTTCCGTATAAAGCACCTGCCCCAGGGTCAGTTCCGGACTCATCGCTTCCGCGTCTGCATACGCCCTCAGGCGTTCCCACGAATTCGTCGTCTCCTTCAGCGCGTCGACGTGGACGGTGGCAAAGCCGGCATCGTCCAGCAACGTATGCATGATGCGACCCAGGCGCGGCAGGCGCCGCCCCGTTTCGCCGGTCCCACTGGCCGAACCGCCCGAGCCTCCCGGACGCGCCGCGCCCTCGTGCCCGTCATCAAGGTAGTCAAGCGCGTCGCCGACTGGCTTGAGCGGATTGTGCCGACCGGGCGGCGCAGTGTCATCGTCCGGCTCGTCCGCCGGCTCCGGCTGCTGGCGGAAGGAAGCCAGCGCGCAGCGATGCTCGCCGTATCGATGCATGCGCACAAAATGACGCGGCCCCTCTTCGCGGACCCGGGCCGTCAACCGCGGTTGCGTAGCGGCTCCCGGCCAGCAGTCGCACTCGAGCCATTGCCGGACGTGCCGCCCGTCGTGCATCTCTTCTAGTATGGCCAGCACGCGCTCAACGTCTGCGGGCTGGACGTCCTGCCCGGCGCCGCAGAACCTGCGCACCGCGGCGGTCTCTTCAGCGCTGAGCGGTCGCTTGACCCTGTCAGGGTGATCCCGGTCAATCAGGCGCATGGGTGTCTGTCCTCAGTGTGCATGACGCGTGAGCATCGCAAGACTGCGCACGCTGGCGAGCGACGCCTCGTAGCCGCACAGCGAGCCGTGCAGCTGGCGGGTCACCGGATGTGTCGCGACGCTCGTCGGGCTCGACGCACTCGTCGATACCCCGGTTCCGACAGTGGGCCGCGATGGTGGTTCTGGCCGGAAAGAAAGCCGCTCGAAGCGGATGATGCGCGATGAATGACTGTTCATCCGGACAAGGCCGTCTTCAACCAGCGTGCACAGCATGTCGTTGACGTGTGCCGTCGACGTGTCAAAGTGCCTGGCCAGCTCGGCCGCCTGATAGGCGCGCCCTGGCTTCATGAGCCTGAGCAGTTTTCCGGAAGTGAGTTTCATCGTGTTCTTCTCCGCATCGCCGGGCAGTGTACTGCGCCGCGCTTGCCGACCATCAGCCCGTTCAGTGCTGCAGCACCGAACTGCTCGCCGGCGCATAACAGCGTCCAGCGTGACTTGCCGTTGATGATCCCGTTGGTGACCGACCAGCCGCCCGGATAGATGAATTCATACGGACTGTTTTGTGTCCAGCCTTTACGCTCCGTCATGACGGGCTGCAAACAGTAGCGCGTCCGGATTGCCCGCGGCCGCAGCCTTGCGCACAAGATCAAGACCTTTCCCCTTCACCTGCGACGCCGTCAGGTTCCGGTCGAGCGTGACGAAGCGGTCAGGATGGGGAGTCGTCAAGAAACGGAATTTTCTCATGGAGCTTCAGCGTGCGTATTCCAACGCTGACCATCGAGCGTGCCGATTGCAAAAGCAAGCACTAGGCGCGCAACGCGCCAATCGGCTTGTGACTGGATCACCTGACGTTGCGCAGTCGCAAGCGTAGTCTGAGCGTTCAACACATCGAGCAACGCGCCAACGCCCGCACCATAACGTTTGCTCGCAACATCGTATGCTTCCTGCGCGCTTTCCTGGGTCGCAGCAGCAACCTCCAGATTGGCGGTTTTCGTTACGACATCCTGATAGCTTCGCCACACCGACGCGGCAACGTCCAGTTCCGCTTTGTGCAGACTCGCCCGGTCAATATCGACCTGCGCATCCGATGCCTGCCGATGGTACTCATCGCCAAACCCCGCAAATATCGGAATGCTGATCTGAATTCCGATATACCTGCTGCCGGTACGCGTGTCGCGTGGAAATGCACCAAGCGCCTTATCGTTGCTGAGCGTGCCGGACAGGGAGATTGTCGGCAATTCCCGTCTGAGCGCAAGTTTGGCGTTTGCCTCGTCGGCATCGATCTGTGCGTGTGCCTCGCGCAGCTTCGGATTAGCGGCCTGCGCGAGCGCGAGCAGATCGGCAACTGAGGACGTGAATTTCACGTCCGGCTGAACGCCTGCATCGACGTCGACCCGGATATCCGTTTCAACCGGAATTCCCATCCGCACGCATAAGTTGCCCTGCGCCGTCTTGAACGTGCCTGCTGCATTAACGCGCGCATAAATGGCCTCTTGCCATGCCGCTTTCGCCTGTAGCTCATCATTGAGCGTGCCTGCGCCTGCCAGATGCCGATGTCGCGCTATCTGGTAACTCCGTTCGGCATTCTTTTCGGCATCGTCGGCTGCATCGAGCGTGCTTTCTGCCGTCCAGACCGCATAGAAGGCCCCCGCAGCCTGTCCGAACACGGATTGCAGTGTCTCCGTGTGTGCAGCTTTGGAAAGGTCTAGCAGCCCCTTGTAGTACGCCAGATTGGCATCACGTTGCCCGAAGTCGAACAGGACCCATGACAGCCGAAGTTCGGCGTAACGATCTGAGGTGCGCCCTATTGCATCGGGAAATGTCGGACCTGATACGGTTTGCGTCTGAACTGTACGCGAACGGGTTCCGCTTGCATCGAGTGTCGGCAACCATGCCGATTCCGCAACACCGACCTGAGCCGAATTCAACAGCATATTGGCCCAACTTTCTCGCGCGGTAGGATCGCTGCACAAAGCACGGCTGACCGCCTCATAAATCGAAACGGGATTGTGCAGACTTGTGACATTGCAGGCGTCAGTATCGCGAGCCATCCAGTTTAAATCGGGCGACACATCTTCAAGACCCGCACGTGTCGAAAATGGATCGATTTGCGCATGAGTCACAGGAATGACGAGCAGCACGCCCACGAGCGCGATGCAAGCCATTGTGAGGGCAAGACGGCATGCAACTGGGCGCAACCAGATAATTCTTTTCACGCGGCATCCTTCACGCGTGCGAGGTCGATTACGCGATCAGCCGATGCGATGGTTTCAGGACGATGCGCCACAATGATTCGGGTGATATTCAGCTTGCGCATTGCCGCGTTGACGGCACGCTCGTTATTCACGTCCAGATGGCTTGTCGCCTCATCGAGCAGCAACAGTTTCGGTCGCCGGTAAAGCGCGCGTGCCAGCATGACCCGCTGTCGCTGCCCTGCGGATAGCGCGGACCCCATATCCCCGATATAGGTGTAATAGCCCATCGGCATCGCGCGAATGTCCGCATGCACAGACGCCATTTCTGCGCACTCGCTGATCCACGCAAAATCAGGCGTCGTATCGAAGAAACTGATATTTTCCGCAATCGACCCGGCAAACAGCCGATCCTCCTGCATGACGACGCCAACCAACGAGCGATAATTTGCCAGGCCCATTTGTCGAATCGGCATGCCGCCCGCGATGACCTCGCCCCCATGTGGCGCGAGTAAGCCCGCAAGCAGCTTCAGCAGCGTCGTTTTTCCGCACCCCGAAGGACCAACGATTGCAACCGCTTCCCCTTCTTCGACACGCAAATCGAAATCATCCACGATGCGGGGACCGTTCTTTGAGTAACCATACGACAGGTTCCGAACCTCAAGCGTCGGCACGAATTCATCCTTGTCCGGCGCTCGCATTATTTCTTCCGGCTCCCGCGTGGTGAGTACGATGTCAGCCAGGCGCGCCGCGTGCAGCCTCAAAATTCGTAGCTCGTAAATCTTGTCGATCAGCGCCGTGAAACGCGCAGTGAACTGACCTCGATAAGACAGAAATGCGAACAACATGCCGAGTGACAGTGAACGCTCAATGACCGCTACCGCGCCGAAATATGTCACCAGGATTGCTTCGAGTCCGAAAATAAAACGGTTGCTTGTCCCGGCTATCAACTGGAGCCTACGCGTTCGCAAATCAGCGTTCTTTTCACTCACAACGATGTTCAGCCAGCGCGCAAGCCGGTCCTCAGCCTTGCCGAATAGCCGCACGCTCTGGATGCCTCGAACCGATTCCATCAGCAGGCTTTTGCCACGAGCCGCAAAAACGATCTGCTTCTGATTTGACATCCTGAGTGCGCCATAAATGCAGGCACGCAAGATCGCATAGAGCACGACCGCGACGACGCTGACAAGCGACAATCGGGCGTTGTAGACGACCATGATTGTGATAGTGCCGATGGACATGAGCCCATCGAGCACCGACTCCACAAAGCCGACCGTGAGCGCCTGCTGGATCGTGTTCACACTGTCGAACCGTGAAACGATGTCCCCAATGTGCCGCTTGCCGAAGTAATCAAGCGGCAGATTCAGCAGATGGCGAAACACGTTGGCTAGCCACTGAACATTCACGAGCGTGCTGAACGTAGTGACGGCCCACGCGCGCATTGCTTCGGTCGCAACGTGGATCACCATTACCAGGCCGAAGCCGAGCGCCAGAACGGCAAGCAAATGCCGATCCCCGGTTGTAATCGCCTGGTCTGTTACCCATTCGGGATAGAACGGCGCGACGATGCTGAACACTTCGAGTGCGAGCGCGAGCAGAAAGATTTTCAGCAAGCCGCGTCCTACACCGGTCGCGCGCCCCATCATGCTACGTAGGTTGATTTCCTGCCGTTCCCGACGCGGCTGAAACGCCGGTGTCGGAACCAGTTCAAGCGCCATGCCGCTGAAATGCAGCGACAGTTCTTTGAGCGACATGCGCCGCGCACCTAGTGCCGGATCGACCAACAGCACGTGCTCGCGGCCAACGCGCTCCAGGACAACAAAATGCCGGAAATCCCAATGCAGGATGCACGGCAACCGCAGCAAATGTAGTTCTTCAGGTTCGAGCCGAACTGCGCGCCCTGCAAGGTCAAGTGTCGCGCCGATTCGAATCAGGTCGACCAGCGTCAGCCCTTTCAGAGAAGGGGAAAAGCGTCGCCGCAACGTTGCCAGGTCCGTATCGAATCCATGAAACGTTGCAATCATGCTCATGCAAGCCAGGCCGCATTCGGTTGCTTCGGTTTGCAAGTGCACGTCAATGCTGCGGCGAAAGCCGAACTGAAGTTCGCGTGGCATGGTTGACTCAGGAAAGAAAAGGGAAAACGTTGACTGTGCTACTGACGTGATTCCGAATCACGGTGATCGCCGGGTCAGCGTGTAGAGCGGTTCCAGAACCCACTCATACAGCTTGCGCGTATCGAGCACCACGTCTGCATCGACGCGCATGCCGTCCTGCAACGGGACCGCCTCACCATAGGCATTGATGGTCTGCGAATCGAGCGCAACGGTAATCTGATAAAGATTTTCAGACCGGTTAGGATCATCGGTTTCCGTCGCTGCCTGTAGCTGTGCCGGACTCAACGCAGTGCGCGCGATCTGCGTAACCTTGCCCGCGTATGTACCGAATTTCTGATAAGGAAATGCCTCGTATCGCAACTCAACCGGCGCGCCGACTTTGACAAATCCAACCGCTTTGCTAGGGGCAAACAGCTTCACGTCAAGGCGTCCACCTTGCGGCAAAAGCGACATCAAGGGCGTTGACCCATTCACGGACTGACCAGGACGGGCGAGCAGCGCCGTTACCGTTCCCGCGATCTGCGCCGGGATGGTGATTTCCCTGTTCGATTCGTTGTCAGCAAGTTCGCCGTCAACCTGGAGCATCTGCCGCTGAATGGTTCCGAGTTGATTATGTTCGTCCAACGGCGCGTTCCGAAGATCGGCCTTCACTTGCGCCAGTTCCGCCTGAGCCGCCGTGCGTTGCCTACGCAGATCTTCGAGTTGCGCGCGACCGGTCAGCATCGTCTGCTCGTGCTGTTCGTATTCAGACTGCGATACAACATCGTCATGCCGCAGTTGTGCGAAACGGGCACTGTCGATTTCGGCCAACCTGCACCGCGCCTCTAGCGTGATAATTTCCGTATCCAGATGCTGCACCCCTGCGCTCAGTTCGATGGATTTCGCTTTGAGCATCGCTATGTTCTGTTCGAAAATGCTTTCTATGTGCCGGGAGTCGCTTTCGAGACTGGATCGCCTGGCGTTTAATTCCGCGCTTATCTGCTGCCTCGAATTTCCCGCTGCGCTTGTTCGTTCAGTTGATACCGCGAGCAGCGGCTGACCGACTTTGACGGCTTCGCCCTCGCTGACGAGCACACGGACCACGGTGCCGACCGTGGGCGCGAAAATCTCCGCTGCGCCGTTGTCAATCATGACTCGACCCTCTACTTCCTCTTTCCGCGTGTAGTCAGCGAAAATCAGAAACAGGACGATGCCGACCGCGATTCCAAAAAACACGAGGCTAGACGTGAGGTGCCGCATGGAACCGGTCAGCACGACCTCACCAAGCCACTGATGCTGACGATATTCGAGCGCAGCCGGACGGAACAGCAACGCGCGCTTACTTTTCTGGCGCGGCTGTTCCGCTTCTTCAGTCCCTTCGGCGTTGGGAGTGGTTGTGATATCGCTCATTGGGCGCGCCCCCAGGTTTCGCGTCATGAACTTCACAGGCGTTCGGGTTGAACAGCAATAGTGCTCGCCGTGCGCGTATCAGTCGGCGCGAACCATCCGCCTGTTTTTTGGAGAAACCAGTACATCAGCGCGAGGGGCAACGCACCTTTGATGACGGCGAGTGCAAACCAGTCGAACGTCGTTACCGTTGCGGAAGTCTGCATATGAGATAGCGGACCCGTTAAGAACAGTATCTGCAACGCCGCACATATGTTCATCATCGTGTGCGCACCGACCGCAAGCTCAAGACGCTGATCGCGCAAGCTCAGTGCAGAAAAGCCGAGTGAGGAAAACAACATCACCATTTTCAGTTGCAGGTTGTATTGCGTATGGTAGGCCGCGAACGCCACGGCCACGACTGCCACGACGACAAACGGCATGCGTATATATTGCCCAATGGTCTGCGTCAGCCATCCCCGGAAATACACTTCCTCTGCGAACGCGAGGAACGGAAAACTGATCAACGCACCTATTAGTTTGACAATCTGTTCGCCGTGAATTCCTTCGAAGTGACCGAACGGAAACATCCATGCGCCGTATCGCGCCGATGAGTAAAGCGCCATAGTTAAATATCCGATCACATTGACGGGCAGGTACAACGCAGCACCAAGCAGACAGCGCCGAAATCTGAACGTCAGATCAGCAGAAATCAGCGAGCGGAACCGGCGTCGCAGAACCTTTCTGCACGCGATCCAGAATCCGAAAACAGAGATAACCGGGTCCGTTGCAGCGTGCACGATAGTCTTGACTACATCCGCGATATGGTAATTTCTGAAGTAAAGGGAGCCGCCCGTGAGCAGCAGGACGCTCCAATTACAAATTATGCTCAGGAGTGCGATGATAAAGACGGTCAAAACAGCAGCGCGCCAGTCGGTTCGCCCTAACTTGGCTAGATCGATGAAGGAATAGGATTTTATTTTCATGAGCAATGCTCTGCTGAAACAGCATTTTCGATATGCGGTAGACTTTCGCCAACCGGCGCGAACCATCCTTTCGTCTTTTGCAGGAACCAGTACATCAGCGCGAAGGGCAGCGCACCTTTTATCAACGCGAAAACAATTGCATCCGGGATCAAGATATGCGTATTGGAATGTGAGCCCGTGAAAAACATCGGTGTCAGCGTCACCCAAATGTTCATCATTGAGTGCGCCCCGACCGCAAGCTCAAGCCGTCGATCCCGCAGACTCAAGGCGGAAAACCCAAGCGCACAAAAGAACATTTCAATCTTCACCGGCCATTTATACTGCGTGTGAAACATGGCGAACAAAACGGCCACTAATACCACGACTACGACCGGGATGCGAATATATTGCCCAATGGTCTGCGTCATCCAGCCACGCATATACAGTTCTTCTCCGAATGCGAGAAAGGCGATGCCGAGCAGCGTAATTAGTGCAAGTGACACTTTCAGAATCGGGTTTACATTCGGATCAGTCTTCGGAAGCTGGAAATGCCCAATCGGAGATGTCCATATATCGAAGCGCAGTCCAGCATACAGCCACATGGCCGCGACACCGACCATGAAGGCAAGCTGGTACAGTGCCGCGCCGAGCAAAAAGCGCCGGACACGGAACTTCAAATCGATTGAAATCAGGGAACGGAACGGGCGTCGCAGAGCAAATTTGCATGCGAGCCAGAATCCGAAAACGCCGACCGGACTTCCCGCGTCAAGAAGCAAAGAATTAAAGGCCGCAAGGATACTAAAATGTTCGAAATACAGTGACCGATATGCGGGCATTCCCGGAATGGGCAACAACAAAGCGCCGAGTGTGCTCACGGCGATGACGCAAGCAAGAATCAGAATAGTCAACGCTATCGCCTGCCAGTCGGTTCGGCCCAACTTTGCAAGATCGATGAAGGCATGCGGGAAATCTTTTTCTGGTTTCATTGAACACAGTTCGACTGAAACAACGTTTGTTTTATGCGGCAACGATGACGAAAACGGCGTCCAGTCGCGGGACCAGGCATCCACTATCGTTCATCGATCAGGCAACAAATTCGATTTATCGAGAATTCAAAGCCTGCACGTCAGGGATATTTCTTAGTGGTTGTGACCACCACCACCGCCGCCATATCCCACCCCACGCGCGACAGCGCCTGCGACATACCCGGCCACGAAACCAAGCGTGTGGCTTTGGAATGAACTAAGGTTTGCGCTTTCGGCTTGCCCCAAAGACAGACCTTGTTGCGCAGCTTCATAACCCGCCATTTCGGCATTACCTAGGTCCCCATCGATGCCAATTCCCTTACCGATGGCGTCTGCCAAAGCGGCAACCTGGCCTTCGGATGCACCGACCGCAGCATTGTCGGCGCTCTGGTAGCCTCCGTCTGCCAATGCGGTTGCGGCAGTGCACGTAGCTGACGCTTCGCCAGAATCGCCATCACCGTCACCATCGCCGTCCCCATCGCCATCGCCGTAACCGCCGCCGTCGCCATCACCATCTCCGTCCCCACCGCCGTCACCGTCACCGCCGGCTACGTACCGCAGCAAATCCAGATCATCAATCGTTTGCATCTGAACTACTCCTGAAAAAGCGGGTTGTGAGATACATCCACAATGGCACCCGCACTGCCATTGATTCTTGAATCCGCGCTCAGAATTGCGTCCGTCATGCCTCGCACTAGAAGCGGATTTGCTTCACCCTCGACCGCCCACGTCCAGCAAGGCGCAATTTCCCACGTCGCAGCCGGAAAATCCGGCAACGTTGCGATCAACGTTTCTGCGTCCATCCCACGTTGCATGTTCAGTGCAGGCAGAAATACCTGTGATTCGGCATCGTTCCGGCAGATCAGTGCATCGCGATCCATCCGAAAATGCCCGCGAAGGCGCGTGCGCTCACCTACGCTGCGGCCTTTGAATATCAGCGACAACAGAACGCGTTCTGCGCCGGTACGCTGACTGGCTACCGATTCCTTCAGGTCACTCACGTCCGCGTTCTGCATTCCGGCAACCGGTAAAAGAATCGTCGTGACTTTTGCATCGACGGCTTGACGGCGAGCGTCATTGGAGCCTGCGACAAGCGCATCGACGTACCGCGTAACGGCGAGCGCCGAAAGACGGTCTGCGAGTCCCGAATAGAAATCCTGCGATTCGGCCCGTCCCCCCGGGCTCAGCAGCCACGCCACGAAGCGCGTCAAATCAGCCTCGTCATATGGAAAAGGAGCGCCGTAGACGGGCCAGGACAGGTCTTCCGCCTGCCGTTCAACCGTGTGCCGGTAAAGCGTGTGCCCTTCCCACTGCGTGAACTTCGCATTGCGCAGCGCATGAAGATATTGGCCCTGCTCGTTGCTATATTCCGGCGAATTCGGCAGTGCGCCGCCGAGCTTCGCGCCCGCCGTGGCCCGTACAACGATCCCGAATTTTTCATGGTTCAGTTCTTCGAGCGTGGTTTGCTCAAGCGGACCAAACAGGCTGACGCTGACAATCGTCTCACGCAGTGAATCGATAGACAGATTTGCACAGGCTTTTGTCGTTGCGACGATGACCGACATTTCCGGCGACGAACCGGCTGCATCAAATGTCCACTGGCCGCCACGTCCGATCCGTTGCAAGGTCGTCTGGTTTCGCAGGCTGACAAAGACGCCACCATGCGGATACGCGCCGGTCAGACGATATCGTTCAGGATCAGGCAAAGGCGTGTGATTTATCACCGCATCGACGGTGAGGCGAGCAAGTTGCAGCGCCGTCACGTCAATCTGCGACTGACCATCTTCTGATTGTTCCCGCAGGACCGGTGGCATCACTGATATTCCATACAGGCGGTTTGCTATACTAACGACTATGAGCATGCGATTAACCGAATCGTATTCGACGGCGCTTGTGACGGCATCCGGCAGTTGAAACACCCCGGCCAGCGCAAAGGTTGCCGGGTCGATTGCGCGAACACGCCCGTTCGTGCTGCCGAACCATACCCAGGGCCCGATACGAGCAGGCGACGAAAATATCTTCGAGTGCGCGCCGATTTTCGCAATGCCTTCGCCGGTCGCGAGGTCAATCACATACAGATATTTGTCCGTCGATCCACACCAGGCGCGAGCGCCGTCAATCAGCGGCGTGGTGTAGACCGCATTTCCCGTCTGGATGCAGAATCTCAGTTCGCCGGTATCGAGACTCACGCCACGAATACCGCCATCGAAGGAACCAAACACGACCTGTCGGCGCTCAAGGTCTAGCGCAGGCGCATGCTTGATTGCGCCGTTCGTCTGGAATTGCCATCGAACCGCGCCGGTATGCGCATCGAGCGCCACTAATGCGCCGTCATTGGTGCCGCACAGCACTGCCGCAATATCTGCGACATAGAGCGGGGAGCCGTGGACATAGCAACGGGTCGGATATTCCCAAACCTTCTGACCGGACTTTGCATCGATGGCCGTTACGCCGCCAGCTCGTGTCGGACTGGCATATTCAACGCCGATGAACACGAGGCCCAAATCAGCCGCGTAGGCCGGTGATGATCCGATCCAGTCAGGCTCAACGTATCGCCATATTTCTCGCCCATTCTCTGCACACAGGGCGTACAGATTGCCGTCATAGCCGCCGAAGAAAACCCGATCATGCGTGACGTAAGGCGTGGACCAGATTCCTTTCGAGCGCCCTGCTTCGATTTTGAAGCTCCAACGCGTTTGACCGCTCGCCCCATCAACGCAGCGCATTTCCCCGGCATCCGTGCCGAAATAAATAAAGCCGTTTTGCGCACGCGGTGCCGACTTCGGCACGACATAATGATGATTCGCGGACTCTGTTTTAGCGACCCAGCGCGTGACGAATGAAAGCTGTGCTGCGTGGCTTTTAGGAACCGACAGCTTGAGTCCGAAATCCTCAAGGGCGTAAGCAGATTCGACCGTAACGCCGTGTCGCTTCTGCCATTCGGTTCCGGTGCGGGAACCGTAATCGATCACGCTCCAGACTTTCCAGATGGTGCGGCTAATTTCTTCGAGCACGACTCTCGATTGCTCAAGACTCGTGCCGCTATTGAAAATATCATCCACAAGCAGAACCGGCGCATCCGAAACGTCACCTTCAATGGCATTCATCCGGCCATAGCGCTTGCGCTCTTTGTGAATGATAAAGCCAGTGACGTTATATCCCTTTCGCGCGGCATTCATGAGAATCGCGGCCACAAGCGGTACAGCGGCCATTTCCATGCCGCCTACCTGAAACGGCAGTTGGTCCGCGTAGCGCGTCCAGAATAACTCAGCAAGCGTATCGAGCCCTTCCGATGAAAGCAGGATCGGTCGTAAATCAATCAGCCATGACAGGGATTTTCCGCTTGATGATACAAGCCGATGTTTAGGCGCGCGGAATACGCATTTCGATTCAATCAGGTCACGCAGCAAGCTCTGTCTGTTCTGGCTGAAGTCGTTCATGGATTTAGTATCGTTTGATTACTTCACTGTCTCCGCCACGATGCTACCGGCGCGCGAATTCGATAAGCTTTTCCGCATATTTGGGTTTTACCCTCCCGATTACTTTCTGTTATAATACGGAAAGCTTATCGAAGGAAATCCAATGCGCATGCCGCTTAAGATGCGATTTTCTGGATTCTGCCTTGTGTAAACGAAACCGGGTGTTAAATTTTTCTGAGTATGCGTCTTGAATTATTACCATTTATTACGGGGCATTTCGACTCGTAATTCTAGGAAATTCGTTGCGAAGTTTTAATTGGCGAATTATTTACGTCGCAGCAGGGCGAGTGAATAACTAAGGCACTCGCCCAAAGAAAAGGCCACCGTCACAGGTGGCTTTCTTTTTCGTGCATCGAGCGCCAGTCGTGTGCTACTGACGCCTGATTTCATAGTCATCGTTCAGCGTTTTGGGGTTTGAGGCGCAGTGGAACGGTTACGCAAAAAAACGGTGACTGTTCCACTGCACCTCAAACCCCATATATACGCCTTCATCCGGACACCTTGTCTCTGGCTTGAGGCATCAGTGCGTCCCTACCCGTTGCACACCGGCAAGATGGAGGATCTTCGCACCGACACGACGAAGGAACGCGTCGTCGCGTTCAGCCTGGCCGTCACCGTCCGATACCCGGTGTTCGATGAGGATGCCGCGGCGCTTCATGATCTCGTGCATGCGCGACTTGCGCTCCAGATATTCAGGCTCGTCTGCGCCCATCGTCTCGATGACGACGCGATGCAGCCGCGGCGCGGTGCCCGCCGCTTCAACCGTCCGGAATGTCGGCTCGAAGTCCGGCCGGCACCAGAGGCTCGGGTCGTCGAGCTGTCGAACCTCACGATCGAACAGCGGCTTGGCGAGCGTGACGTCGACGCCACGTTTCTTGACCCACTCCATGACGCTGAACAGCTGTTCGAGCGTACGGCGCTCGTAGCGGCTGTCCAGCGGCACCGGTCGCGCAAACGAATACGCATGCTGCGCGAATGCCTCCCGGAACCGGGCGATGCCCTCGCGATCGCGATCGACGACGGTGAGCGCCCAGTACGGCGGCTGCGTGAGGCCGTGGTCGCGGCCGCCGCCGCGGATGCCTTTAGCCGGCCGCACCCGGCATTCGCCCATGCGCGTTTTCTTGATCGCTGCGCCGTCGTGGATCTCGTCTGCAACGAACAGCAGCAGCGCGCTGCGCGCCTTTTTGTCGGGCCACGGCAGCGCGTCGATGGTGGCCATTTTTTCATTGAGGCTGGTCCACGGCTTGAAGTACAGCACCTGCCCCAGCGTCAGTTCCGGACTCATCGCCTCATCGGCCGCGTACGCTTCGAGGCGGTCCCACGAGCGGGTTGTTTCCTTCAGCGAATCCACGTGCGCGGTCGCGAAGCCCGCATCGTCCAGCAACGTGTGCAAGATGCGCCCCAGGCGCGGCAGGCGTCGCCCGTTGTCGGCGCGACCACCAGTTGAGCCGCCGGAGCCACCCGGGCGTGCAATCCCTTCGTGCAGATCGTCAAGATAGTCGAGTGCGTCGCCAACCGGCTTGAGCGGATTGTGCTGGCCCGGTGACGCTGGATCAGCGTCCGGCTCGCCGTCTTCGGGTTCCGGAGTCTGGCGGAACGAGGCCAGCGCACAGCGATGCTCGCCGTATCTGTGCATGCGCACGAAATGACGCGGTCCTTCATCACGCACACGGGCGGTCAGCCGTGGCTGTGTCTTTGCACCATGCCCGCAGTCGCATTCGAGCCACAGCCGGACGTGCCGACCGTCGTGCATCTCCTCGAGCACAGCCGCGACGAGCTCCACGTCGCCCGGCCGGACTTCCTGTCCCGCGCCGCAGAAGCCGCGAACTGCTGCGGCTTCTGCCGGATCAAGCTGCCGGCTGATCCTGTCGGGATGATCGCGATTGACGAGGCGCATGGTCAGCCTCGCGACGAATGGCGCGCGGCCATCGCGAGGCTGCGGACGCTGGCGAGTGACGCCTCATAGCCGCGCGGGGAACCTTGCTGCGTCCGGGTTACCGGCGGGATGGCCACGGTCGCCGGCGCATTGGTGTCTACAGCGGCACGCGACGGTGGGTCGGGTTCGAACGACAGCCGCTCAAAGCGGAGGATTCGCGATGAATGACTGTTCATGCGCACGAAACCGGCCTCGACCAGTGTGCAGAGCATGTCGTTGACCTGCGCCGTCGACGTATCGAAGCACTCGGCCAGCTCGCTTGCCCGATAGGTTCGACCCGCCTCCATCAGGTCGAGCAGTTTTCCGGAAGTGAGTTTCATCGTGTTCTCCTCCACATCGACGGGCAGTGTACTGCGGCCAGCGCTTGCAGACCATCGGGCGGTTCAGTGCTGCCGGCGCCGGTCTGATATTCCAGTTCGACTCCATCGGTCCACTCCAGCCGACGGACGACCGCTGGCCCCGCGTCAGCTGCCGCCGTCCCGTTTCTTCATCAGCGCGGCATGGTGGTTCATCGCGGCGGCGGCGCTGCTGAACGCGCCGAACTGCTCGCCGGCGCACAACAGCGTCCAGCGTGACTTGCCGTTGATGATCCGGTTGGTGATCGACCAGCCGCCCGGATAGACGAATTCATACGGACTGTTTTGCGTCCGGCCCTCATGCTCCATCATGACGGGCCACAAACAGTAGCGCGTCCGGATTGCCCGCGGCCGCAGCCTTGCGCACAAGATCAAGACCTTTCCCCTTCACCTGCGACGCCGTCAGGTTCCGGTCGAGCGTGACGAAGCGACCGGGATGCGCGCTGTTCATCAGGATCCGGCCCATGATGAACATTGCCGTCGGCTCGCCTGCGTCCGCCTCCTGTTGCAGCAGTCCCGGATAATCCTGCCGGAAGTGCGTCGTCAGCCAGGTTCCGGCGACGCGGTTGCCGGCGTTCATCGCGGACTCCATCGCTGGCCTCATCTCGCGGTTCTCAACCGACTGCGCCCACGTCTGGACCGGCCCGCGCGGATCGGTGCCGACCATCCAGAGAACGGCCAGCACGCCCGCGAAAATCCCCAGCAGCCTGAGGCTTCTGCGCACGGCAGGATCGGGGTTGAGCAGCAAGGCTGTGCATTCCGGCCAGTCGATTGAAGCGGCAGCCTGACGCCGGGCCAGGGTGAGTGGGAGCGCATTTGTCATTGCATGGTTCTCCTGTGGATGCTGTTGCGGCGGTTTCAACCGCGGCTTATGGATACCGGAAAAAAGCGCCGGTGACGCGAGAACGCCACCGGCGTGCGAATCCTGGCGGCCCGAGGGTGTCACCAGGCTGAGAGACTGGTTTCAAGGCCCGTTCTCGACGCTGCCGTATTTCGAATTGACAGAACTTTTCTGGTCGCCGCCAACCGATCGGCACTGGTTCAGGTAATCACCTCGTGCGTTCGAAGTGCCACTCAGATCGAAGTGCCCATGGTGATAGCGCACAATCGAAAAATAGTTGGCCTCGTACCCACTGCATTTCTGTCCACCGCTGCCGCCTGCCATCAACCCCGCAAGACAGAGCACCGCACCGCAGGCGTCTTCGTTGTCGTCGGCGTGCGCCGGCGTGCTGATGAGCGGGCCGACCAGAAGCGAGCCGGCCAGAAGCATTCCCAGAAGGGTTTTCATGGTGTGTCTTCCTTGCATCACGGCAATCAGTGCAACACCACGAACGCGCCGAGCGTCACGGCGGCCGATATCAGCGCGGTGCCGCCCATCCATACTGCGAGTTCGAACCGCGTGAGGGCCGACCGGTTGTTCCAGCCTTCCTCGCGCAGTACGTCCCTCAGCAACTGGCGGCTACGGCCATTCGCTTCGTCGTATTGCCGCAGCGAGATTTCACCGAGCAACTGGTCGCGGGCCTGCGCGAAACTGGCCGCCTGCGCAAGCACGTCGGCGCTCGATTCTGAAAACTGCTTCAGGAACTGTTCGTGGCGCGACGTAAAACGCAGCAGCGTCAGCTCGCCGTCATCCTTGAACTGTTTGCCGCTCGCCTCGAGCAGTTGTGACAGGTCTTTCACGTCGCGGCGCAGGAGCGACAGCTCGCCGAGCACCGCGCCGATCAGTTCTTCGCGGATCGAATCGTCTGGTGCGCCCATTACTGCACCAGTAGCCGGAAGGCATCGTCATGTTCTCGCGTCACGCGTGAAGCAAGCCGTTTGATTGCTACCATCTGGCGGATGCGAGCCCGTTCCTGCTCGGGGGTACCGTCTTCCAGTGCCTGAGCATTCCAGGCTACATAATCGATTGGATCATCGTTGACTTCACTGATTGTCTTGCCAACCGCTTTGATTTTTTCGTAGATCGGATTTTCGTATACGACCGCCGACGAATCGATCACAAACGTACTGGCTTTGCGATGCTGTTCGAACAACCGCGCGAATACCCTGGTTACATCCGACTTGCTGTCTACGAAGTTGAACAGCAGCCGGATCCGGCTCGCCGGAATGCCTAATTCGCCTAGCTGGTTAAGTGTCGCAATCGTGTCCAGTTGCTGTTTGAGAGCGGGTACGGTCGGAACAACGAATCTGTCGAAGTCTTCATGGGAGCCCTCATACCGCTGCATCAGCGAAATGTAGTCCTCGACATTTGATGCACCCACGTCGACCACGACGTTAGTGCGTGACATCATCCGTTCCTGCAGTTCGTCGAACTCTTTTCCACGCAGCGCGGCGGTCTCGGTTCCATCCGAGTTGATGGATTCGATGGAAATGACGTCCGCACCGTCAAGGCGCGGTGCGAGGAGATGGTGGGCAACGGTGCTTTTGCCGACGTTGCCCGAGAAATTGATTACGGCGATCTTCATGATGTCCTGCTCCTGTTGTTCGATTTGACGATGACGGTCGTGAAACGGGCGCGGCCTCCCGTAGCGATCTGCCGTTTTACGGTTCCATTTCGAGGGTCGGTCCGTCGTGTCCGGCGGTGTGTGGCTGCGGATCCTGTCCCGGCTCCCGCGACGCAGGTTGCGTCGCCTGCTGCGCGGCCTGGGCCAGCCCCCGCTGCTCGCGCTCGATCTGCTCACGCACCGCCTCGATCGTTGCCTCGCTGACCTGCGGAATCGGGACCTCCAGCGGCCGGTTAGCCGCGCGCGCCTCGGCCACGGCGCTTTCGAACTCCCCCATCAGCTTCTCCTGCTGCTGCTCGGGCAAGCCCCTGATCTCGTCACGCAGCACCTCGCGCGCGGCCTGCGCCTTGATGCGTTCGCGCGCCTCATCGAGCGTCTTCTGCTGTTCCTTCGAGTATTGCCAGTCTCCGTTCAGGAACCGCTCGCGCGCCTGATCGATCCGGCGGCGCTCGTCCACTTCGCGGCGCACGCTGGCCAGCGCCTCGCGCTGCTCGCGCGTGGGCAGACCCGGTACATCCGGCGAGGACACCAGCCATTCGTTGCGCCGGCTTTCCACCGACTTCGGGGCGAGTTCGTTACCCTTGTCGTCGAACTGACGCTGCTGCGCAGTGACCGTTTTGCTACCGCCCTTTTCCAGCTCGATCCGCTGACCGGGTTGCACACGGCTTTCGCCGATCGCGCGTTCGAGATCCAGTCCCCACACGGTGCGTTCACCGCCGGCCGTGCGCACGGTCGCGTAATAGCTCGCGTTCTGCTTCGGATCGTGATTGAACGGTGCACCGCCGTGCGCGACGAGTACGCCCGCAGTCACGCCAGCCGCAGACTGATCCAGCGACGGCGAAGCGGGTTGAGGGTCTGCCATGGACTGGTCCGGCTGCGGCTGCTGTTGCGACTGTTTATCAGCCCTCGGGCCCGTCTGCGTCGCGCCGCGGCCGGCATCCTGCGACGCCGGGACCGGACCTGCGACGGCACCGCTGGCGGGATCCGGCACGGGCTTTTCAGGGCCCGTCGCATCCTGCTTCTGGCCGGCAGCGGTTTCCAGCGAGTTCGTGCGGGCCCCCTCGCCGTCGTTCGATCTGTCTCCGGCGCCGATGCGCATCGCTTCGCGTGCGGCAGTCAGTGCGGCGCGATCTTGCGATGCGGGTTTGAAACCGCGCGTTGGCACGCCGGCAAGTTCGGCCGCAATCCACGCCTGCCGGCGGAATTCCTCGCTGCCCTTGAGCTGCAGTTCTCCCCAGTTTTTCGCTTTCGCGACCTCGACCATGTGCGCGATCACCTCGCGGTCCTCGCTGGCCGTGGACAGCGAGCGGCCCTTGTCCTCGAAGTGCACCGTCTCGCTCTTGCGATCGAGAAACTTGCCTTCGTGCGCGACATAGCGGTTACTGACCGACTTCGGCACGTCATAGCCGGTCTTCTCAAAAACCGGTTTCGGTCGGATGATGTTCGGCGGCTCCTCGCCCTTCTTCCCGAGTGGCTTGCCGGTGCCGGCGGCCGGCTTCACCGCCTCGTCGGTCGCTGTGTCGGTCGCGACGTTGGGTGCGGCGTCGCGCTTGAGCAGCTTCTCGACCTTCTCCCGATCGGCCGCGCGAATCTTCTTCAGGCGCTCTTCAGTCGCGTTATCGACCGGCGTGTCCGGATTGCCAGGCACGGCGCCCGCGTCCGGCTCGTTCGCCGGCGGCGTGACGCGCGCGCGGATGGTCGACGCATCATCGGCGTTGGCCGCATCGCGTTCGCGGTAATCGATCCGGTCGGCAGGAAATTCGATCTCGTTCATACAGTTGCTCCTTGCGGTTCAGGCTGGGGTTCAGATGCTGCGGTCTGCCCTGACACGGCGGCGGCCGCGGTTGCTGATTCGGGCAGGACTTCACGCAGATACGGCATCAACTGGAAAAGCGATGCGCGGATGCTGTGACGGTTGGCCAGATGAACAGGCGCGAGGACACCGATCTCGTGCTCGCGAACATCCCGGACATCTCGCGTCTGGCCGCCCGACTGCAGGGCCAACTCGGCGGCCGCTGCAGCCTGCTGTGCGCGGCGCGCCTCGTTCTGCGTCTGCCACCACTGTTCGACGTCGATCTTCGGCACGGGTGCGCACAGTTCGCGCGCGACGAACGCCGCGTGTTTCATTTGCGTTTCGTCAGGAAACTTCGGACCGAAACCGAACCAGGCGCGACGGCGGTTGGTCGTCTCCAGCTTCGCCATGACGCCCTGCAGGTAGGGGCTCTGTCGCACGAGCCGGTCGACGAGTTCGGCGTCTTCATAGAAAAACGCCTTCTCGCACAGGATCGGCTCGCAGCCCTCCATCGTGATGATCTGTTTGTTGTGCTTCAGCGCGCGCAACTCCTGCGGCAACATGAGAGGCCTGCCATGTTCCGAGTCGTTGGTACTGGTCGACGAACTGCGGCCGCGGCTACGGCTGCGCGAGCGCGCCATCAGCGTGAAGGTGCCCAGCATCTTCGAGTACTCTTCCGACTCCTTCACCGTGCGCGGCGCATAAAGGCTACGCATCTTGCAGTTGATCGCCAGCGTTTCGGCACCGTGCTTCCCGTACAGCTTCGGATCCTCGATCTGGGACATGCCCTGAAAGATCAGCATCAGCCGGAGGTTGTAGCCAGCAATGAACGGGTTGGCCGTATCGATGATGTCGATCTTGCCGGGCGCTGCAAACTCGTCCAGGATCAGCGCGCACTGGTATTTGAGCGCAGGATTTTCGGCAGGCAGTTCGCGCGTGTTCAGGTCGATCAGCTGCGAGAAAAAGAGGTTGATCAGCAGCGCGCCGGCCTTCAGGTCGCCTGGCTTGATGCCCACATAGATCGACATGCGCTTTCTGCGCACATCGGCCAGATCGAAGTCCGAACGGCTGGTTGCGGCGTCCACGACGGGATTGCTGAAAACGTTCAGCGGCGCGGTCATCGTCGACACGATGTTCGCGAAGGCCTCTTTCGACTGCGACAGGAAGCGGTTCAGCGCATCGAGACACTCGAAGGTGAGCGGCGGCAGGCCCTCAGTGCCCTGAGTCGCATGCGCTGCGTCGGCGCGCGTGCTGACGATCGACGAGATGTGTTCACGGATCGCCCGACCCTTGCCGGAGGCCTGCCGCAACACCTCGCCGAACGTGCACGGCAGCGAAGGCGTTTCCAGCAGATACAGCACGATGCCGATGAACAGGTTGCGCGCGTTGTCGTTCCAGTACTTCAGGCGCGCATCGACGTTGGACGGATACAGGTGTTCGCCGATCGTCATCACGTCACCTACACGGGTGTACGGCGCGCGGCGCTGGATGTATTCAAGCGGGTTATACGCGTGCGAGCGTCCGTCTTCGGAGAACGGCGCCCACAGGTAGGTCTCGTGACCACACGCCCGGCGGTAGCCTGACGTGTACAGGTAGTTCTCTTCCTTGATGTCCTCGACCACGACCGAATCGGGATAGGTGAGAAGATTCGGGATCACGAGCGAGGTGCCCTTGCCGGAGCGGGTGCCGGCGGCCGTCATCAGGAAATCCTGGCCGTAGTACTTCAGGTATTCGCCCTTGTGCTTGCCGACAATGAACGGTGGATACATGTGTGACATGCTTACTCCGCAAGTGCGATATGAAGGACTGCTGCAGCGGTGCTCACGGCAAACCTGCGGCGCCAGTCAGTCTCGAACTGGCGCTCACAGGCCGAATACCACCGGTCGATGTCGAGCGGCAGCACAGAAAGCTCGCTCATGCCGCGGCGCGTTGACGCATATAGAACGCACGCGGACTTCGGAAACGTTTCAGGCATCGTCATGGCTGTTTCTTCTCCAGAAGGCCGGCCTTCACGATGTCGCTGCGGGTCGCAAAACGGGCCTCGCCGAACTGCGCGAGGCGCTTGCGGCCCGAGACGAGCGCCATCGTGATCACAGCCACCGGCAGGGCGGTAATGACCACCGAGAGCAGCGTGCACACCCTGAGCGCGCGCACCACCACTGGTACATCGCCGTAGGCGTGCCAGTAGTCGTACAGCGTGAACAGGCCCGCGCTACCCTCAGGCAGCTTCTGCATCTTCGCGAAGAGCTGACCGCCGGCGAACTGGCCAAGGACCGCGAAGCCGCCCAGGATCAGCAGGAAGACCACGACAGGAATGAGGATGCGAAGCGGTTTTGGCATGGGTGGTCCTCAGTGGGTGGGCGTGTCGCTATCAATCTGGAATTCGGCGGCGTCAAAACCCACGACCGGCCTGGCCGGAAACCCGCCGGCCTGATCTGCTGCTGCGACCAGCACGTGCAGGCCTGCGGCCGTTTCGTCGTCGCAGTGCTCCAGGACGCGCTGCGCCGCGCGCAGGATCGGCATACGGGCGCGCAGGCGCTCGGCGCTCGCGTACACATGTCGGGCGAAGTTCGCTGGCTTGTCCGCGAGAAGCCTTTCCCGCACCGCACGATCGTCATCACCGAACGTGAACAGGAGCGGTGGCTGGCCGGTCTCGCCGACCGGCTGGCTGTTCTGCCAGGTTGTCTCCGGCGTCATGCGGTCCGCAAGATCGAGCAGGCGCAGCCCGAGTTCCTGCACCGCGCGTCGACGTACAGAGAAGTTAGCGGCGACACGACCGCCCGGTTTGCCGTTCGCCCTGGCCTCGCGCACCGCAAAGGTCACGTAGTCGGGATGATCCGGCGCGTAGCCGTTGCCACCCTCCACACAGATCCATTTGTCGCCGATGCGGAATCGGATCTCTGTCTTCATTGCCTGACCTCCACGGTTGGATTACTCATTGCTTCATTTGCCCCGTCAGCTTCAATGCTTCGACCCACGGAGCAACGTCGCCCGCCGTGAGCGTGGACACGGCCACGCCCAGGTCTGCCTCTGCTACGCCCCGCTGTCGCAAGGCGAGATACACCGCCTCAATCTCGCTCGCGTGGCTTGTCATGCGATCCAGCGTCAGCTGGAGCTGGACGGTACTGAGCGTGCCGGGCGGCGCCGCGATATTCGCGACGGCTTCCATGGCTTCGGTCAATCTGCGATGGCCGGTCATGAAATCTCCTTTCTCCATTGCCCTGGGATGGCTGATCGAAAGAACGCGCAGGGCGTCGCGCTGCGCATCGTCAAGCTCGGTGTCGGACACCACTGCACAGCCATGCACGATCACCGCGCCGTAAAGCCGGGCCAACGCCCGCGCTTCTACACTGGCGACAAACGCTTCGTCCGATGACGAACACCGGCGCCAGCTGTCGATCGCCGCTTCGACATCACTGATGCTGAACTTCATGCGCCCTCCGGCCTGGCAGAATGCAACCGCCCATCGAGCAGGCGGCTGCGCAGCAATGCATTTCATCGGTCCGCTCAATCGCAGTCTTTTCCATCACCCGCGTTGAGATCCGGCGACGCGAGCTGCCTATGCAAACGCATCGCATCGCGCACATTGTTGAAAGGGCCGTGAGACGCATTGCCGCGCGTGTGGCGGCACAGATCAACCGGTTCCCACAACAGGTAGCGCCACTCGTCGCAGACTGAGTACCGCGCGATCGTCCAGCCCGACGGATGGACCAGGGCGAACTCGCCGGACGGCCGCCATTTGCATAGTCCGGGATCGTCGGCGGCCGCCACAGCGGTCACCTCCGTGAAGTCCATGGCGCTCATGAGACGCACCCGAGCAGTTGCGCCTTGCCGATCGGGTCGTACCAGATCTCGGTGAGCCGCTTGTCGCGCATGAAAAGGACAAGATCAACCGTGACGCGCACCTGTTCCATGATGAATTGCCAGTCGAGCGTCTGGCCCACCACGCTCTGCTTGATGAGTGTGGCGATGCGCGAGTGCGCCGAGCGGGCATCGTTGCAGTGGACGGTCGTGATGCCGCCAGGCGTGCCGGTGTTGAGCAGCGTCATGTAGTCCCACGTCTCGTCGCCGCGCAGTTCGGCGAGAAACACCCGATCGAACCTCATGCGCAGCGTCGACCTGACAAGTTCCTTTGCGGGCAGCGCGTCGCTGAAAAACAGGTGCACATGGTTCGGGTGATTCGGCAGCGACAGCTCCGGCGTGTCCTCGATCGTGCCGATCCGCTCATCGGACGGCACGAGGTCCGAGAGCGCCTTGTTCAGCGTGGTCTTGCCGGAGCCGGTGCCGCCGGCGAGCGCGATGTTCAGACGGTTCGCGACAGCGAGCTCGAGCATGCGCGTGACATTGCGCTGACTCTTCGCTTCCAGCATCCCGAGTTCGAACGGCTGCAGATCGAGTGTCGCCGACATGTCGCGACGCGGCGAGACGTCGCGATAGCCCTCGAACCAGCCGTTGCGTTCATACTCGGCGACGGAAAAGCGCACGTTCGACGGAATGCGGATCGTGATGGAAATCGTGTCCTGCTCGCAGGCCGGCTGCATCAGCACGTGCCCGCGCTGGCCATCGGGCAGCACCACCGGATGAATCGGCTCTTTCGTCGAGAACTTGCCGCCCTTCATCACGGTCAGCGCGTTGGCAAGCTTGAAGCACGCATCGAGCGTGCACGCGGACGCGTCATGCCGCCTCCAGCCGCCGCTGCCCTGCGTCCAGATTTCGCCGGGCCGGTTGATGGCCACCTCGGTCAGGCTTCCGTCGAAGAAGTTGGCGATGCCCATCTGTTTCAGAAAGCTGCGGGCGATTGTGCCTTTCTCGATCACGTCAATAACAGCGGCGCTCATCTGTATTCCTTTGCAGTAGGTAGACATACCCGGTCGCTGACCGGACGGTAGTCGCGCGGTCAGCGATGCGTGACGGCGCCGCCCTGCGGCTCGATCTGCACGGACACGCGGTATGGCCGCCGGTCGTCCGGGACGCTGCTGGCCAGGTCGCGGAGCGTTTGCGCTGGCGACGTGGACACCACGGTTGCACTCAGGGGCGCGGCCGGCCGGGTCGATTTCCAGGCCGCCCCGCCGATTGCCACGGCTACGCACAGACCCGCTGCAAGCAGGACGCTAAATGTGCGCGGCGCATGGCGCCCGCGAACTGGTATGAATGCGGAGAACTGACTGTTAGTTGCGTCAGATTCCATCACATGACCGGCGACGTGACTGACCGGCTCACCGGGCAGCGGCAAGGCGCTGTCGCCCCATTCCGAGATCGTCAGCCCGATACGAGCCCCGACATTGCGCAACAGGTTGCGACGCAACGACGTGGACATGTCCTCAATCCGGCAGCCGTCGAGCGTCAGGCAGTCGTCGAACGCGTGCTCGTCGGCGATCCGGCGCAGCGGTAACGCGTCCCATGCGCCGGCCGGTAGCGAACGCGCACGCCGGGCATCCACCCGTTCGGCCAGTTGCCGGACCGTGTTGCCATGGAAGCAGAAACGCAGCGCGGCGCGCAGCTTCGTTTCGAACATGTCGCGCTCGAGACCATGTAATGGAAAGTCCTCCGGAAAGGTAATTTTCAGATTCATGAGCCTGTTCCTCATTGCTGTGCGTCGGTGCCGACCGGATTGCCCTGCGCCGGGTTACCCTGCGCATCGACGTTCTCGTACACGCCACTCAGATCGATGTCGCGTGCCACGAAGATATTGATCACCGAGCCCTGGTTCGAATACGCCGTCGGCGGGATGTTGATCGTGTTGCGCAGCGTCTCGGCCGCGACGTCCTGCGTCGCGTTGGAGCTGTTCGAGAACGTGATCGTCTGGCCGGAGCCGGTCGCCTTGTTGGCCAGCGCCTGGCCGAAGTCGCCAATCAGGCTCACCATCAGTGCCCCCTTGAAGCGCTGCCAGAAGTGCTCGTCGACGTAGGCTGGGATGCCGGCCGCGCCGAGCGGATCGGTCGCCGGCGAATTCAGCGGAATATGCACGTCGCCGTCGTCGATCTCGTCCCAGATCGCGCCGATCACGCCCTGCCCCTGCAGCACTGCGTCGCGCTGCTCGCCCTTGGCCATCGCGCCCTTGCGCACGAGCAGCGTCGTGCCGTCGTCGGACCACACGTCCTGAGCGATCGGGCATCCGATCAGGCCCGGCCGGTCGGTGCGGATCGCCGTCGCCTGACCGCACCGGATGATCGTGTTGCGGCTGAGCAGGTAGTGCCGGTTCGGCCGGAACGAGGCCTGCATCGGCTGCAGCTTCGATGGCTGCAACGACTGGTCGATGGACGACCCCTTGCTGTCGCCCGCGTCCGTCCTGCTGGTCGGGCCGGATGCACCGCCTGCACTGGAACCATGCAGCGCCGAGAAGCCCATCGACTTCGCGAGACCCGCCAGCCCACCCGCGTCATGGCCGCCCGCTCCCGCGTTGCCCGCCGGGTTGCCCTCGCTGTCACCGGTGGTTTCATTCGAGGCCACCGGACCATCTTCGCTCCGGCCCGCCCCGTTGCTCCCGTTCGAGACGAGCACGCTGCCCTGCAGGCGGCGCTCGGCCGGCGTGAGCGGCCGTGGCTGGTTGCTCACCGCCACTGCCTGTCCATTCGTTGCGCCGCCCGTCTGCGACGCCGCACCGGACGGCGTCGCGAGACGGGAATTCGCCGCAGCCGCAGCCTCCGACGCTGCACGGGCCTGATCAGCCTCCGCTTTCTTGATCCGGTCCTTCTGCGTCTCCAGATCTGCGCCGGCGTCACTCGCGCCACTGTCTTTCGGCTTGTTGAGCGCGGCCTGCTTCGCATCCTGATGCTGCTGGAAGAGGCGCTGCAGATAGATCGTGACGCCCGACGCACCCAGCGCGATCACGGCCAGCGCGACCAGCACCAGACGCAGCTTGCCCACGCGCGTCTTCCGGCGCCCCGGCAGGTCAAGCGAGGGCTGCGGGCCGACGTCGGCCGGGGCGGCCCGACGCGCCGCATGTTCGATTTCGTTTCGTTCAGTCATGCCCTGTTCGCTCCCTGATCAGTTCGCCGATGCATCGGCATGGTCGCGCTCGATGCGCGCGCTGCCCGGCACCGACGAGCCCGCACGGTTGTAATGCCCATCAGGCGAATAGCTGTCATTGCGGATCCCCAGCACCGACTGGCCGAAGCGGATGACAAACGACTTCGACACCTCGTGCACGACGACCGTATCGCCTTCCATGTGGAAGTTCGCGGTCGCCTCGCCGCCGTCCGGCAGCTTCGTGAAGATCGTCGGCAGGTCGCGCGCGGTCGCATACTTGAAGTACGTAAAGCGGCCGTCGTCCCAGAGCGCCGTCGGCGCGAGTGCGCGATCGCCGCGCATCATGTACTGCATGTTCGCGGCCGAAGCCGATGTCACCGCTTGGGCAGCAGCTGCCTGCACCGCATTCGTCCCTGCCGCGAGCGACGCCGGCACAGCCGGACCGTTGCCCTGCTGATTGATCTGTTGACCGCCGAGCGCCGCGCTGACTGCCGCCTGCCGGCGCTGCTGCGCCGCAGTCAGCTTCGCTTTCGTGTCCGGATAGTCGAATCGCAGCATCCAGGTCGCTGGCTGGGCGGCCGACACGTCGGCAAGCGAGAGCGAATACGTGCGCCGGTTAGTGACGAGTACAAGATTGGTTTCCGGCTGCAACGCACCCGGCTTGAGCAGCGCCCCGCTATCGTTGATGGCCACGTGCCATGCCTTGCCGTCTCCGATGCCTTCACCGCTGTCGATGATGTGTTCGCCCGGTTCGAACTGGATCATCACTACGCGGCCCGGCATGGTTGCGACGCGATACGCCTGGTTGGGGTCGTAGGTGGCGCACTGGATGTGCGGATCCGAACCGCAACTGCGTGGTGTCTCGAGTGCCCTTACATTCGACGATATGAAGGCGAGCCCCGCAGCCATGGCCACCACGCCGGGAGGCAGGCGAAAGAATCCGGTGTTCATGATGCGTTCCCCGCTGCCGGCGTCGACGAAGAGGGCGCGTCGGCGGGTGCACGCGTCCAGTCGCGCGTGACCTCGTAGCTCGTGCAGCGAAAGCCGTCCGGATCGATGTCCTGCTGATCTTTTTTCTCCGGCACATCCACGCGCTCGAACGCCACCGTCGCAATCCACCAGGTCGGATCAGGACGCTTCACCGCGGGGTTCAGCGGAATCAGCTGCCGCGAGCAAAATACCTGCGCGGTCGAGCCGACGAACGTGATCGAGCCGACGCGCGCAAGCACGCGAGCCTGATCCTTCAGCAGCTTGAGCGGCCCGGTCGGCCCCTGCAGGAACGTGTCGTAGATTTCCTTCTCGTGGTCATCGCTCATGAACATGACGGCCGCATGCGTGTCGGAGATCGTCTCCCAGTCGTAGCCTTCGCGCATTTCGACGTAGCGGCGCAGATCCGCGCGATCGGTCTTCTCGGTGAAGGTCACGTGACCGGTGGCCGTCGTGGGCAACACATCCACGTTGCCGTTCGTATCATTCACGCGCAGAACGGCAGGTGGATTCGGCCGCTTTAGGAGTCCTAAAACCCCCATACCAAAAACGGCCGCGAGCGCCACACCCCCGGACAGCAGCGAGCGCCGGTCGGCGATCCGCGCCTTCTCCTCGGCCGCCTCGACTTTCGACCTCTCGAAGGCCTGTGCCTGCTTCAGATACCACGCGACAGCATCACGCTCGCCTGCGTCAATGCCGCTCGCGAGAGAGCCGACGTGCCCCGCTGCCTGCACGGCCAGCGGTGTTTCCCCGCCTTTGCGGCGCTTGCGCGCCTGTGATCCACCCGCGAACCATTGTCTGATGGTAGATGTCATCGTGTTCCTCACTTCGATTGGGTACGCACAGCCTGTTGCTGCGCCGCGAGCTGGTTGACCGGCACCCATTGGCCCGTCGGCTCGGGAGGTTTTGGAGGTGAACTGCACGCCTGCAACGAGAGAATGAGCAAGGCCACCGCGAGTGCAGTTTTCATGACTGGCGGCCTTTCGTGCGTCGCACCGCACGACGGACTTCACCAGCCAGTTCCCACGCGCCGGCCGCGATCGCGGCCCCGATGCCCGGAATCTGCAGCGCCAGAAAGAGCAGCACGATGCAGATGCATGCCAATGCCCAGTCCTCGGTGGGCAACGCCGACAGAATGCGGTGTAATTCTGGTTTGAATGGCGCGAGGATCTGCCGCGCGGTAGCTGTAAGCAGCGCAATCAAGCCGGCGTAGACAACGAGTCCCAGAATTGTTCGAGCGGCGATCGCCCGCGCTGGCACACGTCGGGTTACTGTCTTGCTGTTCATGTGATGCATTTTTTTCTCCTTTGCTGTCTGGATGGACTGGTCGCCGCCCGACGGTTACCATATTTCGTTTGCAGGTTGATCCCGCGCGGCGCGCGTTACATTCCATCTTCTTCATGAAGGTGGTCCCACGGGTCAATGTATAAGCTCGATGGAGAGGATCAGTCCCACCGTGCAGATCACCACCGCAGCCAGCCACCACCGTCCGAGCCTGATCAGAAAACGTTTCATCCGGTTCTCCTTTATTGAGGACTCAGGCTACCGCCAGAGGGCTTGGCGCCGTGGCCGCCAGCCTTTGCGAGGGCCCCAAGCATCTTGCCGGCCGTGCCGAGCTTGCCCACCATGGTGGAGATCCCAACACCACCGGCGAGCGACGACGCCAGTCCGGGCAGGTTGAGCGCGATGATCCAGAAGGAAATCCCCATAATGTCGAGCTCAAAGACCTCCGCTATGGTTGGCATCGCACCACCCGACGGTATGAAGCCCATCGCGAAATTGACCTCCAGCGCGCACGACGCCGCGAACAGTGTGACGAGAAAGACGTAGTTCATGCACTGCCCCACCCAGTTCCAGAAGAACTGCCGTGCTGGTGGAAAGAGCGCAGCCGAGATGAACAGCGGTCCGAGAGCAAGCAGGATCCCCAGCGCGAATTTGGCCAGAATCAGGTAAGCGATCGCGATAGCCATGAAGGGCGTACCGAAAATGAACATCAGGCAAACGACCCACAGCGCCTCGAACACTTTCAGCCCGTGCGCGTTGTTGAAAATTGCCTGCGCGGAATTCAGGTAGGCATCCAGCAGGTTGTCGAGCCCGGACACCGTGTTGCTTCCGTTTGTCACCGCTGCGGAAAGCTGCTCTCCCAGCCCATTGAAAAACGGCACGACGTACTCGCTGTAAAACTGGATGTTCATTCCGCACGTCAGGATGAACGCCCACGTCGCCATTCGCATCAGAAAGTCGTTGATCGGCTCATCGTTGCGGCCCTGCCAGTAGGACCACAAGATGAGCAGTACATAAATACTGAAGCACGCGGCCATCAGCGGAGAGATCAGCGCAATCATCCGCGTCGACCCGGTGGTGATCGTGTTCACCACGTTCTGATCCATGTAGCTCGTCATTGACGAAAACAGATGAGTATTTATCACGATGACCTCACATTCAGGGTTGTGGCGGCCGACACTTATTTCAGGCCGGCGGCGCTAGCTTCCGCGTCATCGCTCGCAGCATGTTCCGACAATTCCTTTTGCTTCGCTGCATATTGCTGCGGGGTCATGCCTGCGAGGGCGGCATCGAACTTCAGGTCCTGCTGCTGCTGTTGCTCTTCCTGCACGTTGTGCTGGTGACGGTCCCAGGCGAGGTAACCAAGATAGCCCGCGATCACGACCAGCAAAGCGATGATTGAGCCGAGAAGTGTCTTATTGACCATTGTTTTTCCCCATGAGAGCGTTATCGAATTCCCGGTCGCGCTGCTCTTCAGCAAGCTTGAGTTCGGTCTGCTGCAGTTGCGCGGTGAGCTGCATACGCGTCTGCTCGTTGGTAACCATTGCCTCTTCGGCCGCCATCCGGTTCTGCAGATCCGCCTTCTGCGCCGGGTCCTGCGTCGCGTTGGACAACTGCATCAGTTGCTTGATGTTATTCAGCCGCGCCGTCGTCGCGCTGTACGCCTGCTCGTTCATCGCCTTGTTGGCCGCGAGCGTGTCGTAATAGCGTTGCTGGCCGGGCGTGCTCGCGTCCGTCATGCCCTCCTGCTGTTCGATAGTGCGCATCGACGAACTGATGCCTGATAGGCTGCCGTTCTTCGCCTGGTCGTAAATGTTCTGCCACTGCTCCGGCAAATAGTTACGCAGCGATGCGTCGTTCATGATGTTGCCGAAACTGCTGTTGCCGGTCAGCGCCTGATACTGGGCCTCCTGATTCTGGATCTGCTGAAACAGCTGCTGGACCTGCACCATCTGCTGCGCGAGTTCGGCGGGCGAAATCGTCGGCACACCCTGCGCATGAACGGCACTCGCGGCGCACAGCGCGAACGTAGCGGCCACCACACGGCCTGCCCGGAGCAGGCGCACGATCGGCCTGACACGGTTGACGTTCATTTCATTCCTCCATTGCGTTATGGTCAGACAGTCAGTGCGTCGGCGTCGGCTTCGACGGTCCGCGCTGAGGGATAAATGGCCGCGAGTTCGGCCCGCTTGCGATCGAGGCCGCGCTGCAGCTCGGTGGACCACAGACGCTCATCGGCGCCGTGCTTCGCCGCGAGGCGCGTGCGCAGCTTGCGTTCAAACACGCGCTCCAGATAGACGGGCAGCCAGACATCTGGATCGTCGCCCAGCTCGGCGCGCACCGCATCGCAGATCAGCACGTTCTCGCGGTCACCCGAAAACACCGCGATCGCGTCATCCAGCCCGGTCAGATCAAAACTCGCGAAGGCAGACTGGTTGCCCTGCTTGATGAGGAAGCGCCGGGCCTGCGGCGTGAGCTTCCTGAACTCACGGAATTCCTTCTTCGTCATGCCGTCGCGCAGATACGCTGCTTCCTCTGCTGCCGGATCGGCCAGCCAGAGCTTGGTCGCGACAAGGCTGCGCAGCGCGGGAAACAGGTCCGCCGCGCGCTGCGCCTGCTCCGGCTGCTGGGTGATCAGGGTGAGAAACTCACCCTCCTTGCGGCCGCTGGCGAGTGTTTCCTCGATCTGCTCACGGATCGTGCGAAAGCGGATCGGCAGCCAGTACTCTTCGATCACCGTCTGCATCAGCCGGCCTTCACTGCGCATCAGCTTCTTGAGGTGGAACAGGTAAGCAAACGCCGGTTCCGACGGCTCGTAGTTCTCGACGAGGAACGCCTCGACGTCGAACCCGATCCAGCGCTGCTCGCTCATGTTCAGCGACAGGTTGGGCGGGTTGTCGAACACCCACCAGAACCGGCCACCCTCCGACTTGCACCAGATCGACAGCCGTGCGCGCAGACCGTCATCGCCTTCGTCCGGAATGCTGTCCAGCAGCAGGCTGAAGCGGCGCAGGCGGACGTCGTCAATGCCCATGACCGCGTCGACGGCATTGCGGCACTGGATCTTCTCCGAGGCTTTCAGATCGATCTTGACCGGCTTGCCCTGGTGGTCGACGCCGTTCTTCCGGCCGCACAGTTCGACCAGCCCGTACAGGAACTCGCGGTTATCCGGCGTGTCGGCCAGCTCGAACGGTGCCCAGTCGGTGGGCTTGCCTTTCTCGAGGTAGACATAGGCACCGCCCATTGCGCGGATCAGTACCTCCCAGCCACGCCCCTTGTCGAGCACGTACAGGAGCGGGTCAAAGCGCGACAGCATGCCGGTGATCGCCGCAGCCACCATGCTCTTGCCGGTCCCGGTCGTACCCTTGAGTTCGTTATGGCCAGCAAGCTTTTCCGCCACGTTGATATCGCCCCGGCGCGTCGCGTGGTGGTTGTAGTGATACATGCCGGAGGCCGAGCGGAACGGGATGAGGGCCGAGCCGTCGCCAATCGGGTTGCCTTCGGCCTTGCCGGTCGAATAGTCGTGACACGCATGCATCGATGCGAAGTTGCGCGACGATTGCACCTTCGGCCGCGGCTTTACTTTTGCGCCCGGCACCTGCGAGAAATACGTGAACGGCGCGGAGCCCGTCGCCAGCGCCCATTCGACACTGCATTCGTTGAGTGATCGCGAAGCAAACAGGTCGCCGTTCGCGAGCGCCTCCTTTGCCGTCTCGCCATAGATGATGGCCGCGCCGTGATACTCGCCGAACGACAGCTCGCCCGTGTTCACATAGCCCTGGGCGTCGCGGAGTTCCTTCACCTGATGCTTCGCCTTGTCGCCGGCCGATTCCAGCTTGTTGATCACAGAATCGATCGTGCGGTTCGACTCGAAGCCCGTCATGCAGTTGAACGAGTGCACAACCGTCAACGCCATGGGGAGCGAGATCAACGGATCCAGCTGGCCCCACCCTGGCTTGTCCGGGCAGCCGCGCAGGTCGTAGCAGGTCGCGAACTGACGCGAGGCCGGCACGCCCGGTCCCTGGATCGAGAGCGTGTTGTAGCCGAAATGCAGATAGCTCGAAGGAATGATGTCCGTGCCCGGTTCCGCTGCCACGGGCAGATCACCCGACGCAGCGTTCACCAGATCGTTCAGAAACCCGTACTGCTTCGAGAACAGCATCCGCGTGCCGTTCAGGTGTTTGCGCTCGTACACTTCGAGCAGCTCGGCCTCGTAGTCGACGAACTGCAGCAGCGCCTGCTGCGCGAGCGATTCGATCTCCTTCAGCCCATCGTCGAAATCTTCGTATTTCAGGATCAGCGACAGGTAATAGCGGTTCTCGAAGAATTTCTCCTCGTGAAACTTCCCCACATACACCGACGCGAACCACTGCAGGAAACGCGGCCTGAAACGGTACATGCGGTCAAAGCTCACGCGCCGGCGCGTGAAGACGGCGTGATAGCCAAGCCGGCCACCCAGATCCCGGCCGAGCTTGCTGTACGTTTCGGTGTCGCGATCGAACATGCGCTCGATCGCTTCGTTTTCATGCACTTCGAACGGCACGCCGCGCTTGGCCAGTGTCACCATGAAGCGGTTGCCCTCAAGGTGCTGCACGTGTTTCGTGACCGGATGACCGAACTTCGGGAGCCAGTCCTCAACCGCGCCGATGGCGCCGAGAATCTCACTGGAGACGAGGGGTTTGCCTTCCATCGGTTTGCCTTTCATCACTGATCCGTTTCGAGTTCCCGCAGCCGGCGCTCGCCACTCGACAGGGGTTGGAGAAAGTCGCGGTAGACGCGGCGTTGCCGCCCGTAACGCAATGGGGCAAGGGTGGCCGTATTACCGAACTGAGGCGCAGCGCGCCCCGCATTCAGGCGGCCCCGCACGCGCAGTTGCCAGAAGTAGAACCGGCAGCGCAGTTCGAGCCACATGATGCGCAGGCCCTGATCGTCGGTTTCGCACACGTGCTTGAAATACAGCAGCACGGGAAAGCCAAGAAAAACGAACAGCAGACCACCCGGGCCCACGAAGAACGAGATCAGCACGCCCACGAACATCGATGCGACCACGACCACCAGCATCGCCATATAGGGGACACCCCAGATGGCCGCCGTACGGCCGAGGCCATTAAAGCCGGGATAGGTGTTCTTTTCCGACATGACGGGCTCAGCTGAACATGTTCCACAGATACGGTGCGAGCACACCGACCACCGAGCCCACCGCCGCCACCTTGCCGCACATCGTCACAAACTCGCTCCAGTGCGCGCGATCGGCCCAGCATTCCGCGCCCTTCCACATCAGCACGCAGGCGGCGACGACGCCGAGAAACGAATAGAGCCAGATCTTGAAGGTGATCGCACCCTGGGTGGCCGAGTCCAGGCCGCCGCCTGCGAGGGCGAGTTGCGGACCCATGACGGCGCCGATCAGAAAGGCGCTGCGCACAGCGGTCAGAATGACACGTGTCCGCATGCCCGCCGCATATGCGGTAAGTTGTACTAATCTGTGTGAACGGATTGAGACTTTAAAATACATGATTCCTCCTCGGGCGGTGGGTAAGCGGCGCCGCCATGCACGCCGGTTAAATCACTTGCAAGACGTTCCGGCGCACGGAGTGTCGCCGAACGCATCCCATGACGGGTGGATCTGGCTTTGCGCGTCGGGGAGTGCCTCGTTACGGGCCGCGCTCGGACGTCGCGTGTCGGCTGCCCGGATGCGAACAGGCTCGCCCGATTGCGGCCGGTCCATCACCACGGGAATGGCCGGCACCACGCTGGTTGCGGTATCGGCCGGTTGTGCGTTGGCCGACACGCGCTGCACATAGCTCGTGCCGTTGAAGTCCACCGCGAAACCGCGCGTAAAGTTGCCGCTGTAGTAGCAGCTGATTGCAGCACGCAGCGCCTGATCTCCCGCCCCCATCGTGGCGGAGGCGCGGGTATAGCAACTGCGCAGAATGTCCGCACCGGCCCGCAGGTTTGCGCACAGGTCGAATACGGTGTCGTAGGTCAGCCCGTAACGGGCCAGGTTCTTCCTGTTGACCTGGCCGAGGCCCATGCTGAAATTGATGCCCTGGGTGTCAAGTGCCTTTGCCGTCGCCACCGCTTCCGCACGATCACGAGGCTGACGCGCGAGATGGCCACCGACGACGCCAATCGCGTAGGGATTGAAGCCGGACTCAGTCCTCACGACCGCCTGCAGCGTCGTGGGGTGAACGTCCGGCGCGCATTGCTGGGCGAGGGCGTTGAAGTCAAGCATGACCCTCCCCTCTGCCCACGATATGCCGCCGGCCACGCCCTGACGATATAATGGCTTTAGCCATTGTCGACCTCTCAGGTTTCAACAACTGGTCAGGTCGGCGCCAATGCTCGCTACATTGACGCCGACCGCTCCTACACCATCACCTACCCATTCTTTTCCGCCTGTACTTCATCGGATGCTGGCCCGTGCGCATCCTCCCGGTTTACAACGCCGTCTTTCAATCCCAACAGAACGGCTGCATTGTGTGCATGTCCTCGCTTGCCTTTTAGCCGCCCCTGCAGCACTCCGCTTACGATATTCCGCGGGATTCTGTGTTGATTCGCCCAGCTTGATACCGAGACGCCGTATCGATTGAACTCTTCTCGGACCTCTTCCAAGGTTTTGAGTGGCATTCAAGCGCCCCTATACTGAGCAAGTTTGATCACATTCGCACAATATAGGCACGTTTGTGCCACATGTCAATTTTAAGCACATATATGCCAGAAACCTTTGGCTCGCGACTCATCGTGGAACGCGAACGGCTAGGACTCTCCCAAGGCGAGATGCATGCGATTTCGGGTGCCAGTCGTCGCGCGCAATTCAATTACGAACAGGGCGTGCGTCTACCCGACGTCGGATATCTGGCGGCTCTCGCTCAGCGCGGCTTCGATGTCCTGTACCTGGTGACGGGAACCCGCGTGACGCGCCACGGCGCTGTCGATGAAAATATGCTGTGCCGGGTACTCGTCGCGGTCGACGTCGCACTAGGAAATCGCCCCATCGACGCCCAGAAAAAATCGAAATTGATCGCACTCGTTTACCAAAGTGCCTCCGACTCCGGCCAGATCGACCAGTTGCTCGTCAAGAAAGCAATCGATCTCGCTTTTTAAGCGGCTGCGCCTTTCAGGCATGCTCCGAAACGTACTGCGCAATCTCTGGCGCCCTGACGCCGATGCCTGTGTTACGTAAGGCGTCGCGGATCAGGTTCGCAAACGCCACAGCATGGGGCCCGTCGCCGTGAAGGCACAGTGTTGTGGGCCGAATTTCGATCCAGCGGCCGTCGACCGCCTTGATCCGGCCATCACGCGCCATGCCAAGCGCCTGCTGACAAGCCGCGACATCGCTTTCCAACACGGCGTTCGCTTGCGTCCGAGGTACAAGCTTGCCTTCCGGCGTATACGCACGAGCAACCCCTCTTCGCGGGCCAGGCGGACGAGCTGGCCGCCGGCGAGTCCGTAGATGAGCAGATCCGGGTCGTAGTCCCTTATCGCCCGTACGATGGCGAAGGCGAGTTCCTCATCTGTCTCTGCCATGTTGTACAGAGCCCCATGAGGCTTCACGTGAGCCAGACGGCCGCTGAGCCCCGCCACAACGGCGGCCAGCGCGCCCACCTGATACTGCACGCCGGCGTAGACCTCGTCGGCCGGCAGGCGCATTGGCGCACGGCCGAAGTTCTCCCGATCTGGAAAGCTAGGGTGCGCTCCAATCGCAACGCCCTTTCGAATTGCTTCTGTCGTCACCCGTCGCATCGTCAACGGGTCGCCAGCATGCCAACCGCAGGCGATGTTGACCGAACTGGCAAGCTCGATCAGCTCGAGGTCGTGATCGAACCCTTCCCCGAGATCGACATTGAGGTCAATAAATTTCTCGCTCATCTTCTTCCTCCCCACATCAGCCCTTAACTACGCAGTGCGTATCAATCGCGATCGCACCGTCCCCAATCACCTCATTCCTGAAGGTGCAAACTTCGTTTCCCTTCACATAGCGCCCCTCGTAGGTGTCTGAATCGCCCATATCCCATGAAGGCGATACGTGTGGTCCCGAATGCCTTGATCCCTCAACCCCTCCTACAACGAAAGCCGATGCATATACCACCACTGCAACGACAGCGAAATTAACCTTGACTCGGTTTATCATCCCAGACCTCCGTCGAGGGCTTCCACCGCGCCTGATCGGCACTCAGAACCAGCCGGAGCCGTCAAACGACTGTTGTAGGCATCAAAAATCGCCTGACCAGCTGACCCCGCCCTACCCAGCCACTCTCGCGCCCTAGCCCGGCCTTCGTTCTGCAGCTTCGCGCGCAAGTCCGTCGAAATCGGGTCTTCGATGGCCACACCGTTATTCCTCATGTGCGTGTAGTTGATCGCAATACGTTGAAGAATCGCTTGCCATTCCGCCGTCTGCACATCATGGGCCGCTGCCGTGAGTTGCTGCTGCCGTTGTGTGGACAGCGCCTTGAAGCGGCTCTCACTCATCACGAGGAACGAAACCGGGAAGGCATATCGAACCGCTGCAAAGTTTGGAAGTATCCCGGCGAGGGTGTCACCGACCGATCCATCTCCCGAAGACAGTACCGCATCGATACCGCCCTCGCTAACTAACGGCTTGACCTGCTCCATAGGCAGACTGGACGCCTGCGCGCCAACATTGCCTAGTGCGGTCGCCGACGCTTCGTCATAGGTACGAACCTTCAAATGGGCGATATCGCTCGCACTTCTGAGAGGTGTGCGCGACCAGAGACCAGTGGGCGGCCACGGAGACACGACCAGTAGATGCAAACCGGCTTTGGCTAGCGCGCTACGGTAGGCTGGCTCTGCAATGCATGCCAACGTTTTCGCGTCCGCTTCGCTTTGCGCCAGGAATGGCAGCGTTGACAGTTCGAACAGCGGATCGAGCCGGCCCAGATTGCCGCCAAAGATGTCTGCGGCGTCGACTCTACCCGCTCGTACATCGTCGACCAGCTGCGCCGTGCGCTTACTCATTCGATACTGGATGTGCGGCGCTATGTAGCCTTCCGTTTCCGTTTCGACTCGCTCGGCGAACGACCGAAGGCCGCGACCTGATACGGTATCCTCAGGGTATGTCGTGACCATCGACCAGTACACATGTCGAGCTCCGACGTCGGCACAGGATTCACTACCGGTCAGCAGGCACGCTACCGTGAAGCAAACAGATCGAACGAGAATCGCAGTTTTCATCACCGGAGTAGAAAGGCCTGGTACGGCCAGCTTGCAAACTTGCGGCCAATTTAGCCGACAACCCTGCGTAAAATCCACTCCGGTTTGTCCCTTCACAGCCCAGTAATAATCTGTTATGAAGCGCTCTGAATATTGCTATCAGTTAATCAAGCCGCATTTAAACGCAATAGTTACCGCGTCTTTGATATGAGCAACGCGCAGTTTTTCGGTAATTCTTGGATAAACGACTTGTCTCACATGACGGGCCCGCATATCAAGCCCCGCAGCTATCGTTTCCGCCGAGCTGTCTTTCCAGTGCAACAACGCGCGTAGTACCGTCAAATCTTCGTCCTGGAGCCCGCAACGGGCCGCAGCCTCGCGGAGCCTGCGCAGACGCCATTCCGATAGCGTACTGGCAGTGGACCGCCAATCGAACTGATTGCGCAACAACACGCGATCACCGTCGGCACCGTCCCGGCTGACCGTGACCTGGAGTATGGACACGGCCGACCGCGCTCGCTCGTGTACTGGGCACGTCAAGACGCTTTCCATTCCGTGCCGTTGTGCCTCCTGCAGCAGCCAGTGTTCCGAAACGTCGACTCCCAGTCCGGATATCGTCGCAGGGGCCGCATTGCGCTTGGCATACTCGAGCAACGGATCATTCATGTAGCCGGAGCGGTGGATGTATTTTTGCATCCACGCAGGATCACAACCAACGAGGTACCGGTGCTCGACAGTATCTCCGCGGCTGTCGAAATCGATCCAGCTCACACAGTATTGCTCGGCACCGAGCGACCCCACGAGACTATCCAACGCCACCCCGAGATCGAATTCGGTTTCGTACTCCAGAATCTGGCCCAACCGGTCATTAACACCGACGGCACGTTCCTGCCGCTGTGATCGACCTTGCCTGTTAAAGCCTGGCCGGCTTTGCGCATGAATGGCTTGATAACCCGGCTCCAGAATATCGATCCACGGGTCCGCTGTTGCGAATGCCCAAAACTGCTTCTCGCTGCGGAGAGGAAGAACCAGCGTCAGCCCTACTTCGTCCGGACGGGTAATCGTGCGCTCCAGGACCTGACGACCATCGCCGTGATCGCGTATCTTGAGGACGACGCGATCAGCGCCCACCCGCTCGCATCGCTGGAATGAAATATTGTCCTCAGCTTTGGGAAACCGGTCAATTAACGAGCCGGACATCGCTAGCCCGCCCTCAACATGGCCGCAAGCTCCTCGATTGGCGCAGGCCGTGAGAAGTGAAAGCCCTGGACAAGAATGTTGCTGAAGCGCGCCAACCATTCGGCTTGTTCTTTTCTTTCGACGCCTTCAACGACTAACGACAGTCCAACGTTCCTTGTGAGTTGTACCAGGCTTTCGATAAGCGCTGCGGCCACAGGTTGATGCAAAGCCTCTTCGACGAACCGTTTGTCAATCTTTATGCCGTCGACCGTTTGTGAAACAAGATTCGACAGCGACGAGTGCCCAGTACCAAAGTCATCCAGAACCACTTTCACGCCCAGTCGTCGAATATCCTGGATGCGCGATTTCAGGCGACTGTTATCGGATAGCACAGCGGTCTCTGTTATCTCCAGCTGCAGCACGTCAGGATCCATCAGGTTGTCATTCAGGCATTCCTTCACGCTGTGCACGAGGCCGCCCGCCGATAGTTGTACAGGCGACACGTTCACCGATAGGTGAAGTCGGCTATCCGTCGATTCCTGCCACGCCTGGAAGTCGTGGCAGGCCTGCCGCAACACGAACTCTCCTAGCTGGACAATCAGTCCTGTGGACTCTGCCAGCGGAATGAACTGCTCGGGCAGCAAAACGCCCCTTTCAGGGTGCTTCCAGCGAGCGAGGGCTTCAATGCCGTGGAGCATTCCGTCCAGCGTCACGATGGGCTGGTACAGAACAAAGAACTCCCGGTTCATGATGGCGTATTGAAGTGTCTGTCGCTGCTCGAGAAGCGTCATCGCGCGACTGGAAAGCTCGGGCGTGTAGACGTGGTAACGGCTCTCCTCACCTTGCCGACCGCGATTCTTTGCCGCGTACATCGCAAGATCAGCTTTCGTTAGCAATCCGAATTCGTTGTCATGTGGCTGCTTGTGAAGCACAATGCCAATACTAACGTTGATGGTGTAGTCTTCGCCTCTCATGACGAAGACACGCCGAAATACTCGAACGATGTCCTGGGCAATCAGCTCGGCCCGCGCCAGTGGCTGTTCGTCACTGATGAGATACGCGAATTCGTCGCCGCCTATCCGTGCGAGTACATCTCCCGGAGCCGCACACTCCTCGAGGCGGAAGGCGACGTTACGCAAGAGGTCGTCCCCGACCTTGTGTCCCAATGTATCGTTGATGCCCTTGAAGTTATCGAGGTCGATATACAGCAGCCCCACCCTTTCCGGGGCTTCTCCCCGGATCCTTCGTCGAATGGTCTGCAGCATCAAATGCCGGTTTGGCAGACCCGTCAGCGAGTCGGTCTCTGCAAGCCGTCGAAATCGGCGAGTGACTGCCACCTGCCAGGCAGCGGCAGCCAGCAAGGAGAGGCTGAGAAACGATGCAAGGGCGCAGTAAAGCAACCGGGCCTGGCGAAATGGCGCAAGGGCGTCGTCGGCCGAAACACCGGCGAGTATGGAGACGTGATACTCCGTTAGGTGATGATATGAAACGAAGCGCTCAACACCGTCCACCGGATCTTTGACGATTTTTCCCTTCGCCCCGGTCATTGCCGAAAAGGCCGACGCGGGCGGTCCCTTGGGGGATGTCGGCTCTCCACCGGCTAATCGCGATAGCAGGTAGCCGTTGTCGGACAGTACAGCCAGCATCCCATGAAGGCCGAGCCCATCAAGGTTGTAGAAACCGTCGGTCAGGAAGTCCGGGTCTTCTGAGACAACGACCACCCCCGCGAATGAACCATCAGGGTGATTGAGTCGTCGGGTGAACTGAAGTGTCCAGTGCGACGAAACGCGTCCGAGCACTGGCTGGCTGATATAAAGACCAATGTCGCCTTGCTCATGAACTCGGAAATGTAGCCGGTCGGAAAGATTCACCGCGCGAGCGTCCGGCGTTGTCGTTTGCAGGACCTTTCCGGTCGCGTCGACAATCGTCACCTGTAACGCAGTGTCGGCTGAGACAAGTCCGCGCCGCTTGTAGTCCGCGAGCGCAAACGTCGCAGGTGAGCGTTCATACTCATACTTGACCCACTGCACAACCACGTCGGCATCGTGAACAGTCTTTGCGATGTGTGCCGCAAATGCACTAGCCAGTTGCGAGTTCGTGGCGACATCAGCTGCACGGGCCTGCTCGCCCTCGTGATCTATGCGTTGAACTGTTGCTGCCCAGATCGTGGCGCTTAACACCACTGCAACAAGCGGAAACGTGAAGGAGCGATCGGCACAGCTCTTCAGTACATCGACCAAACAGCCAAGACGATTCGGCGTTTTCGATATGGACATACCCTCTTCCCCTAGCCTTCACCACATCGCTAGTCTGAGGAATAATCTGTTCACATCGTAAAGCGGTTACAAATTGTTTCGCTGAACCATGCAGGACGCATTTCTGGGCGACCTTTCATCGCCGCGCTAGGCAGCGACAAACTCATCAAGGTCAAGGCGAGACTGTGGATTCTGCGTGAATTGAAAATCCAATGAGCTGACGGCTCGCCCGATCTTGACAGGCCGCCATTGGATAACCAGATCCGCCTTGGAGTTAAGCTCTTTGACCGGGCATACCGACGACGCGACGCTTGATATCTGCGAACCGATACGTTTCAGGAATTTCAAGAGAAGCACGAAAATCTTCGAGCGTGATCAGCAATCTACCGCGGTCCCGTTCGCGCATAAGCAGAGCGCCGCATCCTTGAGATCAATCTTGTAAGCGTCACGGTAGCAACCATGAACAGATAAAAAGATCACTTTGCACTGCCATCGTGGATGTGAAGCGGGTTGGACCCGCGCGAGGTATGCCTGAAAATCGTACGGGGATTTCGTTCCCGTTTAGCGAACGAGGTCCTTGCGTGCGTCTTTCATCAGGGTCCAGGCAATTAGCCCAACATGACCGTTTGTAGTACCGCAGTCCTTCACCTTCTCACGTCGCAATGGAAATGCAATGCAGTACCGCAACCATAGAAAACCGCGATTGAGCTTGTGCTCAACGGGGACCCCTTGTAGTACGATTTGTTCCCGTTTCCTGACCGCACCCCAATAGGCCAATGACCGTTGATACTTTCAACTACACCCTCCGGCCGGCGTCCAGTCCTACGACCGGTATGGGTCGAGATTGAATGGACACGTCCACGAGACCAAATGGTCTCGCATCCCCGATCTCAGACGGAAGCAGGCACGCCGCCGAGGTCCAAAACTTTGCGCTAGAATACCTGTGTATTTATACAGTATTTGGAGCGCGTCTAGTGCCCTCCGTCGCCACAGTTTCTTCGCCGCTAAGCACTTCAGACGAGCGGACGCGTTCGGTCGACGCTCTTCTCGACGGAAGTATGTATCCCGGATCGGGGAGAATAAGCCTCTGGCGAGCTTCGCAGCTGGCCGCCGGCTGCGAGCGGGTGGTGTCGTGCGGCCATGCCGCGCTGGCCGGGGTATTCGTCCTTTTCGTGCAAAATCTGGCGCTTTGCTCTGAAAATCCTTGAGTTTTCAATAGCTTGCAGGATCGGGCGTCGCGTAACGAACGCCAAAGCGAAAGCCCTACTTGACGGGGCTCTCCGGGAGACGACCGCCAGATTTTGCACGAAAAGGACGAATACCCCAACGAACAGCACAACATGTTGCCATTCTCAGACTAGCAGCAGGGTCATCCGCCTTTCCGGCGTCCCTGCCCCCACCCTGAGGACCGCCGCGGCGATTCTCGGTCGATGCGATTCAAACGCATTAGTTATTGCCGAATTGGACACACCCGTGGCGCCAAGCTGTTCAACAGCGAGCGTAATCGATAGAGCGTAGGAACAAAATCCCCAATCAAGTTGCCATGCGGAGAAAATAATTTGATGATTAACAATTATGGGATCAGATAAAATCATGTCGTAATAAGGTTATGCAAACAAGTCTGGTCATCGTTTTTTAAATAACTATGTGGCTTGGTTTTTTTATTGGCGGATGAAACCGCGATAACGTGCATCCTAAGAATCGGAATTCGGGTCGCTCCGATTGTAGGTCCCAGACGATCTGATTTTATGAACAAGTAAAAAGATGTGCCATCTTTATCTGAAATCGCACGATTTCAGAAAATGAATAACCTTCGAAGCGGAGACGTTGTTGCAAATGTTCTCCAGTAACGCCGGAACGCATTGCGACAGTCAAAATTCTCCAGTCTAGGTGTGGATGGAGGAAGACAGCCGCAGCTAACGCACGAGTTACGGATTTTGTACTTATTTTATCGTTGAGCGAAGCCCGCAGTTGCGCTTCCCAGACATTGGTAACACCGGAAAGATCGGGCTCGATCGCGACGCACACTGCGCCCGTAACATCGGGATCAGCATCAATATCGAACCTATCAAGTTCCGGAACCTTGGTCCGCGAGATCCGTACTAGCTTTGTACCGTGAGAAGAACGCCTGCTACGTAACTGGCCTCGTAGAACCCAAAGTTGCACTGGGAACGCAAACCAAATGCGTTCCAAGCTTAAGGGCCGCGTACGATACAAGAGGTACCGCCGTGTTGTCTTTCGATCGCGAAAATCGGTGTTCGGGGGCGCCTCAACGATGTTCACAAACGCCCCGACCTGTCTTTCGTCCAAGCCTCCCCTCGGACACATATCGCCGCAAGCTCGCTGGCGGTAGGTATCGATCGCTCGACGGCCTGCCATGGAGCGACTCCAAGATCGCCGGGCAAACATCAAGTCCAATCAGATCCGCCAGTCTCAACGGAGCGATAGGTTGGTCGCTCCCTGTTTTCATGGCCAGATCGATATTATCCGGCTTCGCTACATCTTCATCGAGCGGAGCAAAAGCGTCGTTAATCATACGGATGAGAAGGCAATTGACAACAAAGCCCGGCGAGTCTGAAACTATCACCGATTGTTTTCCAAGGCGTTCGACGAAGCGCAACGAATGCTTTAGTGTTCCTGAGTCGGTCCCGGGCAACGAAACGATTTCAAAAAACGGCATCACCGGCACCGGATTAAAAAAGTGCGTGCCAATAAATCGTTGCGGGCGAGCCACTGCCCGCTTCAAGCACCAGAGGGTCTTCCCTGTTAAGGCTTGGTGCGGAGTCCACATGTGCCTTGATTCCATGTATGACCGTGAGCCGCCGGCACCGGCTCCATAGCGCGCAGTGTTCGAGGTCAAAACGTACAAACCTGTGGAAAACGCCGAGTAACCGACAGCGACCCTTACAAGCTCGATGTGAGCTCAGGGACCGCACTGAACAGGTCGCCTACCAGGCCGTAATCGGCAACGCTAAAGATTGGTGCCTCTGGGTCCCTGTTGATTGCGACAATCACCTTCGAATCTTTCATCCCGGCAAGATGTTGAATTGCTCCCGAGATTGCGACTGCAACATATAGGTGCGGCGCAACGATCTTCCCGGTTTGTCCCACCTGGTAATTGTTCGGCGCGAAACCTGCGTCTACTGCGGCACGCGACGCACCGAGGGCGGCGCCCAACTTGTCAGCTAACGGCTCCAAAAGCTTGTAGTAGTTTTCGCTACTGCCGAGGCCGCGGCCACCGGAGACAATAACGCTAGCGCTCGTTAGCTCGGGACGGTCCAACTTGACGACTTCGCGACCGACGAACTGCGATCGGCTAGTGCCCGCAGACGCCTCAATTGCAGAGATTTCTGCGCTATCGCCGTTGATCGAACTAGCATCGAAGCCAGTGGCCCGCACGGTAATCACTTTAATGGCGTCGTTGGACTGAACCGTGGCGATAACACTACCTGCATATATCGGACGCTCGAAGGTTTCAGGATTAACGACCGCTGTAATATCGCTAATTTGTGCCACGTCGAGACGTGCCGCGATCCGCGGCGCAACGTTCTTCCCGTACGCTGTCGCCGGAGCCAGAATGTGCGTGTAATTTTTAGCGATATTCAGCACAGTCGCTTCGACGTTTTCTGCCAGGCCGTCCGCAAGCGCTGGGTCGTCAGCGACTAACACCTTGCTGACGCCCACAATCGTCGCAGCCTGGGCAGCGGCGGCCTGCGCGTTCCATCCTGCGATGAAGACATGAACATCACTGCCCATTTTTAGTGCGGCCGTTACAGTATTGAGCGTCGCAGGCTTGAGGGAGGCGTTATCGTGTTCCGCGATTACTAAAATGGTCATCTCATATCCTCCTCACAAAGCCTTAGCTTCGATCTTAAGTTTCTCAACCAATGTCTTGACATCAGGCACTTTGATGCCGGCGGAACGCGTGGTCGGCTCAACGAATTTCATGATCTTCAAGCGAGGCGTGACGTCCACGCCGAGATCATCCGGCTTGATAATCTCGAGCGATTTTTTCTTTGCCTTCATGATATTGGGCAGCGTCACGTAACGAGGCTCGTTCAGCCGCAAATCCGTCGTGACGACCGCCGGCAGGGTAAGAGACAAGGTTTCCGCTCCACCGTCAACTTCCCGCGACACAACCGCGGTACTGCCTTCCAACGTCACCCGTGATGCGAAGGTAGCTTGTGGCATACCGGCGAGCGCAGCAAGCATCTGACCTGTCTGATTAGAGTCGTCATCAATCGCCTGCTTTCCCAGGATGATGAGTTGAGGCCGCTCCTTGTCCACTAGTGCCTTCAGAAGCTTGGCGACAGCAAGCGGCTCGAGTTCCACGGCAGTTTCAATCAAAATGCCGCGATCGGCTCCGATAGCCATGGCGGTGCGCAGCGTCTCCTGGCACTGGGAAATGCCACACGAAACCGCGATGACTTCAGTAGCTACGCCTGTTTCTTTCTGGCGCACAGCTTCTTCCACTGCGATTTCATCGAACGGATTCATCGACATCTTTACGTTGGATATGTCGACTCCGGAACCGTCGGCTTTGACACGGACTTTCACGTTATAGTCGACCACCCTCTTCACCGGTACCAGGATCTTCAATGTAGGATTCCTAATGCATTCGCACGAAAGTCGGTTGGAAAAATAGCCATAATCAGCAAACATGTCTCTTATTGCTTCAGAACGTATGGCGAATGGCGACATGAGCTGCAAACTGTCGGTCGCTCGTCGACGGCGTTATTGCCGTGATTGATGCGACAGCTTGTTGACCAGTCGAGTCGCGTCCAGTTGCTTTTTGGTATATCAACGCCCCATAGATGTCTGTGCGCTTCGACAAGAAATAGTCGAACGTCACCTGGGGTTGATGATACTTTGCGTTGTTACCGTTTGGTCCTGTTCCTTTAGTGAACACATAGCCGCCCCCCAGCATAAACGCCGGGGTCACATAGTATGAGTAGTCAAGCTCCGCGGTGTTGAACACTGCGGTGCCTTGGTATCCAAAAGGATTCGGGCCGGCACTCGTGTCCCCAAGGCCAGAAAAACGGACATTTGAGTAGTTAGCGTAAAGTGTTCCGCCACCGATCTTGTAGTTCATCCCAACAGCGAAGATATCTTTCGAGTGAGCAGATGCGTAACCTGAGATCGCCGGGTTTCCCTGCACGCCGGTTAGGGTCGTCGCGCCGATGTTGTTCGTCGTCGCGGGGCCCGCAGACGGGGTGTTTCCATAAACAGAAATGTTCGGGTTTCGCGCGGCGAGGTAAGTCATTGCGCCGTAGAACGGGCCGTTCACATACGTGGTTCCAACAGCAAGTTGCTGGTTGCGCGTGACGTCGCCCGCGATCCCGCCCAGACTGTACATAAACCCAAATACGACCCCGTGGTACGGCTGAGTCTTGAATTTAATCGCGTTATTGACGCGATATGTACCGCTCAGATTATCAAGATCGGAAATGTGTGCCGTGTAGCCGCTGCCCCACGGATTTGACGTCGTCAAGGCATTGAAATCCAGCAAGAGGTCATATTGACGACCGAGCGTTACGGTTCCCACGGAATTACCCAAACCGATATAGACCTGGCGGCCCATGTAGTCCCCCCCTTGCTGGAATCTCCCGGTATTCATGTCCCAGCCGCTTTCCAGTACCACGATCGTGCGCATCCCACCGCCGAGATCTTCTACCGCTCGAATCCCCCAACGGCTACCGGCGAGAATGCTGCTCGCAAGGTAGGTCTGGCTTGCTTTCTTTCGCCCAGCGGTTCCGGCCGTCTGGACGTTGTTCACATAGGTTATCCCGTCGTCGATCAAGCCATACAGCGTCACGCTACTTTGCGCGTATGTTGGCTGGGCGGTCAGTACGACAATGCCCGCGACGGCAAGTCTTTTACTCATGCAAGCTCCAGTGTTTGGCAGGGTGGGACGATATAACTACGGTGAACCTAGAATCTTCACTCCCAGATCATAAGAGGGCGGAACCGTTCGGTACTCGCGTAATACTCTTCAATAAGGCGATAGATGACGTCGCGGGTGCGTTCGATTGTGTTCAAGCGACCAACGATTTGACCGACCGGATTGATCGTCACGGCCTTCGCCTTATCGGGGTACGCCCGCGCACGTCCAGTTGCCTCGGCTGCGACAATGTCTTGAAGCGGCAGTGGGAGCGTCTTCGGCGCACTCGGCGCCTCCCATGCCTTGGTCCACTCGTTCTTCAACATCCGGCAAGGCTTACCCGTGAGCGACTTGGAGCGCGTGGTATCGCGGCTGCGGGCCTCTATTAACAGCTCTCGTTGTTGGTCCGTGAGATCTGATTCAACGGTCGTGAGCCATAGCGATCCGGTCCAGACCCCTTGGGCCCCCAGCATTAGCGCTGCTGCGATCTGAGCGCCACTGCCTACTCCGCCCGCCCCGAGAACCGGCACCGGCGCAACAGCTTCGACGACCTCGGGCCAGAGCACCATCGAGCCGATCTCGCCGGTGTGTCCTCCGCCCTCGGTGCCCTGGGCGATAATGATGTCTACTCCCGCCGCTGCGTGGCGCTTCGCTTGTGACACCTCCCCGCACAGGCCCGCAAGCAATCGGCCGCTTTCCTTGATCATTGCCGTCACGTCGGCCGGCGGTGCGCCCAGAGCGTTGGCCACGAGACGAACCAGGGGATGCTTCAGAGCGATTTCGACGTGGCGACGCGCCGTTGCGGCGGTCGATCGAATGAGGTAATCCCCTTCGTGCTCGATACCAGCCGGCAACTCGGGAACGCCGTTGTCCGCGAGGACCTTTTTTGCATAGGCAATGTTCTCGGGCGGAATCATGGCCTTGAGCTTCGCGTGCAATCGACTCAGATCTGCCTCGTCTGCCCACGGGTCCTTTTCAGGCATGACTACATCTACACCGTACGGCTTTCCGCCAATGCGTTCGTCGATCCACTCAAGCTGAACCTCGAGCTCTTCGGGCGTGAAGCCGACACAGCCCAGGACACCGATCGCTCCTGCTTTGCTCGCCTCTACGACGACGTCACGGCAATGACTGAAGGCGAAGATCGGTGCATCGATGCCTAGCTGTTTGGCGAGTAATGTTTGCATGTTGACTATTAGCAGTTCGTGATAGCGTTGACTAATCCGCGTCGGACATCCTCTGCAGCAAGGACGTTGCGGCGTTAAAGGGCCTTTTGTCACTCAAAGAGCGACAGCTTGCCATTTAAAGTGAGGCAATTGATCTAGGCCGTTCAAGCCCATGACCTTTTCCATGTCGTTCGGTGAAATGGACGTACCCCCGGCCCGCGCCATGTCAGGCATCCGGTGAAACTTGTCAACGAGTGTCTTGAGAAATCCGGGGCCGCGCACCCGCTTCCCGGAGACGTGATCGGTACCAAAAAGAATGCGTTCCGCGCCGATGACTTGGATAGCTTTCGCCACGCGCTTGGCCAGCGCTATTTCGGCCTCCTGGTTGTGGTCATCCCAGAGGCATACCGATAATTCCAGTGTGGCGGCTTCGGATTTTTCGGCTACGCGAAGCGCGTTTTCAAACTCGCACGGTGCGCCTGCATGACCCAAGACAGCCTTCAACTGAGGAAAAGCTTCGACGACCGGAAGAAAATTGTCCAGGCGAGACCATGACTCGTCGAGCAACGGCAATGGATGGCCGGTGTGGAACAAAATTGGCGCATCGTGAGCGAGGCAAACTTCGTACACAGCAATCGCTTCGGGTGAACCTGGCATCCACCCGCAATTCGGGTACAGCTTTAGACCGTTCACCCGCCTGGAACTCAGCCAAGCGTCGACTTTCTCGGGCGCACCGGGCCGTCTCGGATCGATGCCGCCAAATGCAATGAGACGCCCGGGATAGCGTTCTTGACACGCGATCGCATGAGCCACGACCTCATCGACTGACTTTTCCGAATGGAAGTCTGGGCCCCAATCAATCGGTAATACGACAGCCGCGTCAACTCCGGCCGCGTCCATGTCGGCGATCATGCGAGATCCGTCGGGGTCAATAAGACCGGCTTCGATTTTTCCTCGGATCTGGTCAGGCGTGCGACCCGGTTCAGCGCTCGCCCATTGATTGGCGACGTAATCCCACCATTCGTTTGGCCAATGGCCCTTGTCAAGCAGATGCGTATGGAAGTCAAGTATCATTGCGGCTCTATCCTTCTAGTTTGAACACAGGAATGTTTTGACCACTTTCCGCAGTCGCGAAAAGCAAGCGGACATCAGCGTCAATTTTTAAGCGATCGAGGTCGTCCGCAAGAATGCGCGATATGACCTTCACGCCTTCAGGAAGCGCGATCACCCCGGTTGCGTAGACGCCCCAGCTAGAAAACTGTGGGGAACGGTTGACTTTGACAATACTGAAAGTCCAAACCTTTCCGGTTCCCGCAATCGGAAGATCCTCGACCTCGTCGGACCAACAGTGGCAGCAAAATGCGCGGTAGTGGTATTGAACTCTCCCACATGACTGGCAACGCTGAACCAGGAACTCACTGCGATTGCAAGCGTCCCAAAATGGTTGCGTTTCATTGACAGTCGACGGTAACGGGCCGGTCCACGCTAGCGTGTTGGTAGTCATATTTAGATCTCGAGAATATGGGCCGCAGACCCGCGGCGGGCCAAAAACGCAGCACCCGTAGCGGTGCACATCGCGACCTTCGCGTTCTTGACTTGACGCCCCGTTGCCTCACCTCGCAACTGGCGTACAGCTTCGATGAACATAAAGATTCCACGACGACCAGGATGATTGGAGGACAGACCGCCGCCATCGGGATTTACCGGGAGGGATCCACCATTTAGCTTCATCTCACCGGCTGCGGCGAAGGCGCCGCCCTCCCCAACCGGACAGAACCCGGCGCCTTCGAGGTCGACGATTACGTTGAATGTAAAGGCGTCGTAGATCATCGCCGTATCGATGTCACTCGGGCGGCGTCCCGCCATGGCGTATGCATCGCCGCAGGCGCGCGCCACCATTTCGCGACTCTCGGTCGCCCAGTCGGTGTGGCCTCCTCCGTGCGTCATGAGCGCTTCACCCCAACCCCGGATCCATACCGGCGGCTTGGCGCACTCCGCGAACAGGTCGGGATGAGCGACGATAATTGCGCCCGCGCCGTCGCTGACGATGCAGCAGTCGAGCCTGCGCAGCGGCGTCGCGATAATCGGCGATGCAAGCACGTCGTCGACCGTTATCGAGTCGCGTCGAAGCGCGTTGGGATTGAGTTGCGCGTGCTCGCGCATGGTGACTGCCACATGGGCAAGCTGTTCGCTTGTCAAGCCCGTATCGTGCATATAGCGCTGCGTCAGCATCCCCATGAAAGCAATGACAGTTGTGCCATAAATCTGCTCAAATGCGTCGGGGATCGGCACCATTTCCTGGCCAGTAAGCTGGTTATAAGACACCGTACCCACATTGACCTTGCGTGACTTGGTGGTCGCCCCGTAGGCGATTAGGGCGCACTTAAAAAGGCCTGCGTGAATGCCAAGGACCGCCCGATTCACGTAATAGCCAAGCGACGCACCGCCCACATCGGTTTCATCGATGAACTTGGGTTTGATGTTCAGATAATCAGCTGCCATCGTGGATGCGCACAGTCCGAGCTGGCCACCCTCGGGCGCCGTTGCGGCAACGAACAGCGCGTCGACGTGGGCAGGCGACAAACCAGCGTCATTAACGGCTCCGCGACATGCTTCGGCAAGTAACTGCCATTCACTTTTTTCCGGAGCGAAGCGGGTGGGATGCTCGTATGCGCCGACGATCGCGGCCGCTTGTGCAAGTCTAGGGTCTGCCACTACAAAATCTCCATGGAGTCGTACATATTCGGCCGGGTGACCGCAGCAATGCCGCCTGCAATGCTCTTTGTTAATGCGCGCTAAGCCCGCGGTAATTCAACGTGGACTTGAAGCGCTTGTGCATGCAGTGCAACGGCGATGCGTCGCGCCTCAACCCGATTCTTTTTCCCCGTTGTTCCCGCCGGCATCGCGGTTACTTGGAAAAGGTTCGTGGGAATCTTGAATCGTGCGATGCGATCAGCAAGGAATTCCAGCACCTTCCCGGTATCCAGGCTGTTGTCGTTACGGACGATTACAAGGGCCGCTACGGTCTCCCCTAATACGTTGTCTGGCAGGCCAATGACCACTGCATCGAGGACGTCCGGATGAGCGCAGATCGCCGATTCCACTTCGGCGGGCGATATGTTGACGCCGCCTCGGATGATGATTTCGCTCTGACGGGTGACAAACGTGTAGTATCCGAGCGCGTCGCGCTTAAGGATGTCACCCGAGCGCAGCCAGCCGTCGGCTGTGCGGCGAGAAGCGGTTAATTCAGGCTCGTCGGCATAGGCAAGAAAATCGCCCGGGCCGCGAACCCAAGCCTCGCCGGGCTCGTCTACCGCCACATCCCAACCGTCTGCATCGACTAGCTTGATCTCGATGCCCGGTACACATCGTCCCAAGCTTGTCGGCGGTGCATCAACATCATGTACCGGGTGAATAGCAAGCGCGGGAAAGGACTCAGTCATTGCCCACGCTTCGCAAAGCCGCAAGCCCAGACGCGTTTGCATTTCGGCTACTACGACCTCATTTCGTGGCTCTCCACCAAGGATTGTTTTACGAAGCGCGGAGGTATCGAACGCCTGCTGATTGAGAACTTGAAGCATCATTGCGTACATGCTCATCGTCCCGGCGAAGGCTGTTACTTCTTTGGCTGCAATCAACTCCAGTGCTCGCGTCGGACTAAATTTCGTCTCGAGTACGATGGTTGCCCCGGCGGCGAACGCAGACTGGGAAAGCGAGCACAGCCCAAAGACCCAGCTTAGCGACATGGCTACGAGTAACCGGTCATCACGCTCAAAGTTCCAGGCGTCACGATACGCTTTCGCGCTCCAGGTTTCTGCGCCGTGGGAACGCAGGACCGGCTTTGGCAGCGACGTCGTTCCGGATGTATAGCTAATGAGCAGCGGCTGTTCGGGCGGAAAGTCGATCGGAGGGAACGAGTCAGGCTCGGCCATCAGATCGGATAAATGCGGGTAACCCACCTGGGGAGTGTTGTCGAGGAAAACGATCGCTGGGTTGAGGCTCGTTTCAATCAGCCCGGCTTTCAATGTCTCGAAAAGATCCGAGGTTGTAATGATCAAGGACGGCTTTGCGTTAGATAGCGCGTAAGCCAGCTCCCGGATTTTGAACGAAACATGCACCGGCGCGAGAACGGCGCCAAGTCGTGCGACTGCATGATAGACAATGAGCGACTCGATGGCGTTGTCTGCGAACAGCATTACGCGCTCGCCCACGCCGATGCCGTGGCGCCTCAATCCCAGAGCGAGCATCTCAGACGCTTCAACAAATTGACCATACGTGACCGCGCGGGTGCCCATTTGGACAGCGACACGGCTTGGGTCGACCTTGGCATGATCGATTGCGAGGTTAGCGTGGTTCATTACTCAATACCTGCGGAGATTGTCGTTGAGCGGTTGCCTCGCCTCGCGCTATCGGGACGCGCTGCGGAGCAAAAACCCGCAGCGGCATACGCGACGGCTGCAACAAGACCGAGCGGCGCGAACACCGCCATTGCCTGTCGTAATCCCTCACCGGTACTCGCACCAGCACTGACAAAGAAGTCGGAGCAGTAGCCTATAACCATAGGAGCGAGGATGAGGTTTCCGAAGCTGGTGGCGAGAAGAAACATTGAAACGATCTTGGCGCGAAGAGCGGGCGGTGACATATTGTTGATAAGACTGAATGTCGGCCCGGTATACATGTATAACGTTGGGACGTAGAGCCACAGGCAAAGCACGAAAAGTTCTCGGTTACTGGCTGTGTAGGCGACGATCGATGCCACTGCAGCGCAGGCGATAACGGTGGCAATCGCCCAGATCTGCGTCCTGGCCGGGCGCTGTGAAAGCCAGTGCATAACGAAAGCGACGAATATCGTTGCGGACGCACCACCTATTAAATGCAGCTTGCCTAGCACGGCTCCAGTCTGTGCCCCCGTGAGTCCGTAGGTTCGCACCAGGAATGCGGGTGTCCACCAAAGCAATCCCCAACCCCAAGTACAAATGGTCGCACCGCCGAGGATCACGAAAAGAAGCGCCTTCTCTTTCCTGACGTGAGTAAGCGCGGCCAGCAGACCATTATTGCGGGTACCTGATGGGTCATTGCATGCAATGACTATGTCGTCAGCCGCACCGCGGGTCGGCTCGCGCACGAGGAGCATTGCAATTGCCCCCAGCGGGAGCCCGAAGGCACCGAAGATAACCATGGTGGCCCGCCAGCCATATTGATCGCTAAGCGACCCCGCCAAGGCGGTTCCGAGGCACGAACCACCGCATACGCCTAAAGTGAAAATCGTCATTGCGACGCCTCGACGCGCCACCGGAAAGCGGTCGGCAATGAGCGTGAGAGACGGGGGTGTACAGCCGGCTTCGCCGAGGCCTAAGCCTAAGCGCGTCGCGACAAAAGCAGACATGCCCGTCACCATTCCACCTAAGGCTGTCATTGATGAAAACGTAATCGCACAAATGCCCAGAAGCATGCGACGGCTGTATCGATCGGCGATGACGCCAGCCGGAACGCCCAAGACCATCAGAACGAGGCCGAGGGCGAGATTCAAACTTGCGACGCCTCCATCAGAAAGCCCGAATTCGTGCTTAATGGGCTGGAGCAGCGTTGAGAAAATGAAGCGGTCAGCGACGTTCAAGGTGTAGATCGCAGTTGCCATCGCAAGCGTGATCCAAGCCTGTGCACCGATGCCGGGCGGCGTAGACTGCTCGGATTCAACCCTCTCGCTCGGCGGATTCGACGACGCCATCCAGAACTCCTTCTTGGTAGACTGTTTTTTGACTCTGAAGTCGAATTTATTGCTTCTTGCCTTATTTTGTCAACGAGTCAAAATGTTTTTTGGGGGGGTATTTGTACCTACTCCGCGTGCTGTGCAGGACGTTGACGTTGGCCAGTTGCATGATTAGACTGAACAGAAGAATTTTTGACCGTACTCCCGCCCAAGTTCTCACCGTCGCTTTGATCTGCCTAAGTTGGGCGGAGACAGGACAGGGAACCGGTGTTTCTCCCCCCATTACTTCGGGCAAACGTCCTCTCTCGATTGCTCGACCGCACAGCTCCGAATGCCTCGACTCGTTAAAAACACTGCACACCAGACGGCTACAGAGACGTCTGCGCCTCCGGCCTCTAAAAAGGGCAACGTCAGATCGCTGAAGCGGTTGCTCGTGCGCGAGGAAATTATTAAAAGTGCCGCAACTTTGTTTGCCGAACGTGGTGTACGGTCCGTAGCTCTTGACGAAGTCGCCAGCACGCTTGGCTACACAAAGTCGAGTGTGTACTACTACTTCGAGAGTAAGGATGAGTTGTTGTGGGCTGTGTTCAACTATATCTCGGGGCACTTTGTTGGGGGAGCCGAACGCATTGCTGAGTCAGTTCCCGACCCCGCCGATCGCTTGACGAGCTTGATTCGCATGCACGTACGCTTCCTTGCGGAGCACCGTGAGTGGGCCACCGTCTTTTACCGCGACATCCAGGCCTTATCTGAGCAGCGACAAAAAGAGGTCCGCGGCATCATCGTTAAATATGACGCAATTTTCAGGCAGGCAGTATCGGAAGGTGTAACGAATGGGAGCATGCATCCGCTCGCGCCTGACATCGTGGCCAATGCTGTGCTCGGAGCCTGCAACTGGATGGTGAACTGGATCTCACCTAAGCATCAGCAGAATATTGAAAAAATCGCCGACACTTATGTTTCACTTTTTATGAATGGCATTTTTAAACGGCCGCAGGCATAAAGCGGTCGACTCCCTGAGAAGGAGGCCAGGCGCCAGCGCAGGATCGCGCTAGAGCTGATCAGGTCACAAGCGACCATCCGTTTGCCAGACTGCTGCCTCACACACGGGGCATGCCGTATGCCAAGCTACCGCGTTCCCCTGCAAAAATGCGGGCGGCTGCAAGCACAGTTGGACTGATAGTCTGGATGCGCGTTCGAAAAACTTGACTGCGCCGTAGATTGGTGCCGAGGAAGCGCCGAACCGCCATGAACGGATGGCGTACGTTGAATCAGAATTGCGATTCGGGAAGACGAACTACAAGACCGTCGAGTTCGTCTGACATCTGTATCTGACAGCTGAGCCGGCTATTGGGCGCAGGATTTATTAGGCAGTCAAGCATACTTCGCTCGGTTTCGCTTGGCGCGTTCAATTTGTCCGTCCAAGCCTCATCTATATACACATGGCACGTCCCGCAGCTGCTGCACCCCCCGCACTCGGCCAGCACGGCATCTAGCCCCTGACGCACCGCCGCTTGCATGACGCTTGTCCCGGATGTGACGTTAACACGATGGATCGCACCATCGTGGCAGATAAATTCGATTACAGGCACAACTTTCCCCTAACCCGTTACGCTATAAGTAGATCTTGGATAGGTAGAGCTTCGTCGTGAAGCCGCTCCCGATCCGGCGAATGACCGTCCGTCAGCAGGCGGCGCGACAGCATGAACTCTTTAGGACGATTGATCGCATCCACTGCGAGAAATTTGCGTTCCTTGAAATAGAACACGGCAAAGCTCCGGGCCGCCTTCCATTCCCCACGAATCACAATGTGATCATAGCCCTGCGACAGACCTGCGATTTGCAACTTTACGTCATATTGATCCGACCAAAACCAAGGTAGCGCCCTGTAAGGCTCAAGCTTTCCGCAAATTGTTTTGGCTGCCGTTTTGGCTTGATCAGTCGCATTCTGGACCGATTCAAGGCGAATAAATCTTTGATAGATCGGATTGCAATGGCTTGTGCAATCGCCCGCTGCCAAAATGTCGTGATCGCTTGTCCTGGCAAATTCGTCTACTCGAATGCCATCATTAATCTCGAGCCCGGCGTCTTCTGCGAGACTGATTTCCGGTCGCACGCCGATACCAATAATTACCAGATCAGCCTTCAATTGCAATCCGTCACCACACGAAACACTCTCGACCTGAAGGTTGCCGTTGATAGAACTCGCCGTCATCCCGGTCAGAATCTCTACGCCTTCCTCTCGATGGATTCGCGTGTAGAACTCTGAAATTTCTGGCACGGTAACACGTTGCAATACCCTTGAAGAAGCTTCGACTATCGTTACATGCATGCCCAGATTTCGTAGCGATGCCGCCGCTTCCAATCCAATATAGCCACCCCCTATAACGACCGCGCGCTTGCCTCGTCCAGCGAACTCACGGATCTGATCCACATCTTTTATTTCCCGGAGATACAAAACGCCCGGCAAATGAACGCCAGGAAGCGTCAGCTTCCTGGCGGATGCCCCGGTGGTTAGAGCAAGCTTGTCATAAGAAATCCGGGCACCATTGGTCAGTTTAATTGACTTTTCATTCCGGTCGATTGCGACCACGCGCCTTCCCAAGACCAACTCCACATTCGCCGTGTCGTAAAAATTTGCCGGTCGAATGAGAATTTCGTCGGGATGTTGTGCACCCGCCAGGTAGGCTTTCGAAAGTGGTGGACGATGATACGGTATGACCGCCTCGGCACTAACAAGTGAAATTTTCCCTGCCCACCCTTCCTGCCTAAGACTCGCAGCAAGCTGGGCCGCGCCGTGGCTCCCGCCAATAATTACAACTCGCTCATCGCTCATAACAGTACCCGATTTATGATGCAAGCCAGCGTCCGCTCAACTGGCTCATCACCAAACTCCCAAACATACTCAGGCTTTGGTACGATGCATTCACGGTAGCTGAAACACGGGCCCGAAACGGGCACAGCGCTTCAACCCTAACCTGCATCAAACAGTACCGTCCGGCTTCAGTCGTTTTAAAACACCGCACACCGCTTCGACCGCTCTATCCGCTTCTTCTCTGGTTATCGTCAACGGCGGTGACATGCAGATATTGTTATAATTGCTGATTCGGACAATCACGCCCGTTTCCTCTCGGATAACGTCCGGAATAGTTAATGCGGCCTCGGGGATGGGTTGACGTGATTTCTTGTCCGTGACCAATTCGATCCCGATAGCCATGCCTATTTGCCGCACTTCACCGACACAAGGATTGTCACGCAGCGCGGTGAACTGCTCTGCGAAATATGCCCCCATCTCGTTAGAACGAGCAATCAGGTCTTCATCCTTAATAATCCGAAGATTTTCCAAGGCCACCGCGCACGCAACGGGATGTCCCGAATAGGTATAGCCGAAAGGGATTCCATACCCTTCTCGAACAATATCGGCCACCTCACGGGTCATCAATACCGCACCCAAAGGGATATAACCGCTCGAGATCCCTTTAGCAGTGACCACAATATCCGGTGTAACGCCAAACCTTTCGGACGCAAACCAGGTGCCGGTGCGTCCGAAAGCGGTGACCACTTCATCAAAAATCAGAAGGATTCCGTGTTTTTTCAGCACAGCAGACATTCGGGTCCAGTAATTGGCCGGGGGAATGACCATGCCACCGACACCCATGATTGGCTCGGCGATCATTGCCGCAATGTTTTCAGCCCCGATAGACGCGATAGTCTTCTCAAGTTCCGCGACGCAGAAATCAGTAGGGTCCTGACCATCGAAGTAGTAATTGCGATATGCATTCGGCGCTGTCAGGTAGGCTACGTGCGGCAACCCGGGTCCGGTGCCTTCGCGCATTGCTTCGAAGCCGGTAGCTGTTCCTCCACCGTAAGCGGCACCATGATAGGCGGAGTTCCGTGAAAGAATCCAGGTACGGCTGGGCTGGCCCTTTTGAGCATGATAAAAGCGAGCGGTTTTGATGGCGGCATCGTCGCCTTCGGATCCACCGCTAGTAAAAAAGCTCATCTGTAGCTCGTCAGGTGCAAGCACTGCAAGCACTTCGGCAAGCTCAATTGCACGTTCGTGGGAATAATCCCAGAAGCAAGTAAAGTACTCAAGCTGCTTGATCTGACGCGCAGCTGCTTCGGCGATTTCTTCACGTCCGTGACCGATTTGAGCCAGCCATAGCCCACCCGTTCCATCCAGATATTCCCGCCCCTGCACATCCCAGAGTTTGCAACCCTTGCCGCGCGTAAAAATCGTACGTTCAAGCTTGTCTTTAGGCAAAAATGGATGAATCAGGTGACGATGATCTGTTGCGAGCAAATCTTGCGCGTAGTTCATATGCTACCTCATTCAATATAGATCGTTACTTGACTGAAATTCGGGAAAATTGGGCGCCGTGACAATTGAGAAGTTACATTTTTCGAAATTTAATTATATAAACAGCTATGAATTCCAAAAAAATATAAAATTAGCGCGCCTCTTATAGACCAATGGTACACTCGATTTAATAACGAGCTTTATCTATTTATCGAACTTTGTTTTCGAAAAATAAAACCTTAACCAGATCAATTGGCGGATGCCCCCGCGAGCAGTTAGTAAAACCGGTGAGGGCCCTCTCCGGCTTGGATCAGCTTCACGCCCTTTTGCTATAGGCGCTGCACCATCCCTTGGCGGCAACCTGCTTGCCGGTAAATACAGAGCATGGTGCGGATGTACTATTCGGTGTGCCCTGAAATAAGCCGCAATTGCCACAAGCTTGACCGACGGCATACCTCGAGTATTTTGTTTTATCAACCTTGGCCGCGTTGGTCTTATAGCCAAGCGCTCCTGCCATGGGGTCGGCTTCCGACACTGAGGCTGCGTCAGCAAAAGCGAACCGCGACATTGCAAGGCCCGAAGCGAAGCCAATGGTCCCGATCAAAAAGGTACGACGAGGTGTTTCCACGCAGATTCTCCACTTACAAAAAATACCATTGGGCAAACGCACTAGGCGCCTAGCCGTTATATGAGGTCTTCACCGTGGTATAGAACTCCGCGGCGTAGCTCCCTTGTTCTCGTGAACCATAACTAGACGCTTTTCTACCTCCAAACGGTACGTGATAATCGACTCCGGCAGTAGGCACATTGACCATCACCATTCCTGCCTGAATCTCGCGCTTGAAATGACTGGCAAGCTTGAGCGAAGTCGTGCAGATACCTGCGGAAAGACCAAATTCAGAATCATTTGCCTTCTGCAAGGCGTCGTCGAAGTCGCGGGCTGCAATCAGACATGCCACCGGGCCAAAAATCTCTTCCCGAGCGACGCGCATTGTGTTGTCTACATCGGTGAGCAATGCCGGCGCCATGAAATAGCCGTTTGTGTCGCGCGTCAAATGCTCACCACCATATGCAAGTGTTGCGCCCTCGTTCTTACCTATGCCGACGTACTTCAGATCTGTCTCAAGTTGGTTAGCGTCGACGACCGGCCCGATGTCGGTGTCGGGAGCCAGCGCGTGTCCGACCTGCAGGCTACCGAGTCGATCGATAAGCGCGTCACGAAATTTTGAGTAGATCCCCTCTGTGACGATAATTCGGCTCGAAGCCGTGCAGCGCTGTCCCGTCGAGTAATAGGAGCCCTGGATGGTGCAATTGAGGGCGGTCTCAAGATCTGCGTCGTCAGTAATAACGAGCGGATTTTTCCCGCCCATTTCCAACTGTAGCTTTGCAAAGCGGGCGCCCGCCGTCGCCATCACTCGTGCACCGGTGATCGTGGAACCAGTAAAGGTGATGGCATCTACCTTGGGACTTTCCAACATAGTCTTGCCGACAACACTGCCTCGGCCGATCAGAAGATTGAACACGCCATCGCCGAACCCAGCCCGGCTAATGATCTCGCTCAGTGCCCACGCGAAAGATGGCACGCCTTCGGCCGGTTTAAAGACAACGCAGTTACCGTACGCCAGAGCAGGGGCAATCTTCCATGCCGGAATGGCAATCGGAAAGTTCCAAGGTGTGATAATGCCGACGACTCCCACTGCCTCACGCGCTATATCTACGGTCACGCCAGGCCGCACCGAGTCCAGATGCTCCCCTCGCTGGCGAACGACTTCTCCGGCAAAGAATTTGAAAATCTGCCCCGCACGTGTGACCTCACCGATTCCTTCCGGCCTTGTTTTTCCCTCTTCACGTGACAGAAGCTCACCAAGCTCATTTCTACGCGCAAGCAGCTCGTTTCCAACCTTATCAAGCGCCTCTGCGCGCGCCTGGATGCCGAGCACTTTCCGGCTTCCGAAGGCCTCGTGCGCACTATCGATTGCCGATTCCGCGAGCGTCTGGTCCGCCTGTGAAAATTCATCGACGACATCCGTCGTATCCGAAGGATTGATGTTCCGATATATATCGGTGCCTTGGCGCCACTCTCCACCAATGAAACTAGTTTTCATGCCAGCACCTTAAAACTCTCTACTTTGCAGTCACTCAATCAGGGACGCTCAGACATCAACACGGACGTTGAAGCCGGAGCTCCGGCAGTTAGCTCAAGCAAAATCCCTTCGATGATGTCGATTCCCTCGTCAACAATTGCGTCGGACACCGTCAATGGCAGCATGATCCGCAGGACATTGCCGTACGAGCCGCACGTCAGCAGAAGCAGGCCGCGATTGAATGCTTCCGCCTTCAACGCATTGGCAAGTTCCGGAGCGGGCTGATTGCTCTTCATGAACTCGATGCCGGTCATGGCACCCAGTCCGCGGACATCGGCAATCTCGGGCACGCGTGAGCGCAGCCCATTGAGCCGTCCGCGCATACGCTCGCCGATAGCTTCACTGCGAGCACAAAGCTGCTCTTCCTTCATCACGTCCAGGACAGCCAGTGCAGCAACACAGGCCATCGGATGGCCCGCATATGTGCTGCCAAGACCACCTGCCGGCACCGAATCCAGAATATCTGCGCGGCCCACAACAGCCGAAATGGTCATACCACCACCGAGACCCTTGGCCATCGTCGTCAGGTCCGGCACCACGCCGTGATGCTCCATCGCGAACATACGCCCGGTTCGACCCACGCCGGTCTGAATCTCATCGGCAATCAGCACGATTTCGTGCTTGTCGCAAATTTCGCGTAGGCCTTTCAGGAACGCAGCGGGTGCGGGCGTATAGCCGCCTTCGCCCTGTACAGGCTCTACGATGATTGCGGCTACGCGATGCGGATCCACCGTGTACTTGAACAGACGTTCGACACTATGAAGCGCGCATTCCGTCGAGACCCCTTCGAGCTCCGACGGGTAAAGCGCCTGATACACTTCGGCGGCCATCGGGCCAAAGCCGGCCTTGTATGGGGCGACTTTCCCGGTCAGCGCCATCGCCATGAAAGTGCGACCGTGGAACGCGCCGTCGAACGAAATGACAGCGGAACGCTTTGTATGATGGCGTGCGACCTTGATAGCGTTTTCCACGGCTTCCGCACCCGTGGTCATGAAGAACGCCTTCTTCTCGAAATTCCCGGGCGCGAGGGCCGACAGTCGCTCTGCAAGCTCGACGTACGATTCATACGCGACCACCTGGAAGCAGGTATGCGAAAACTTTTCCGCCTGCTGGGCGACAGCCGCCGAGATTTTGGGATGACGGTGGCCCGTGTTCAGAACAGCAATCCCCGCGCAAAAATCGATATAGCGATTACCTTCAACGTCCCAGATTTCACCGTTCCTGGCACGCTCCGCAAAAACGGGGTGAGCATTTCCAATCCCTCTGGGCACTGCTTTCGCTCGTCGTGCCATCAGGGCATTGTTAGTTTGCTCTTTACTCGACATTTTCTAGTCCTAAAAGATATTGATCTTGGCTTAACTTGCAATGTGCTTCCATCACCCTCGATTAACGAAGAAAATCGGACGCCGAACATCTTCTGCCCCCTCCGGTAACGGGGCACTGTTTCAGAAAATTATTCATCGACGCGAGAAGCGCGAACCTAAGGTACGCGCCCCTTCACGTGAAGTATCGTTCAGTTCACAGGATCCGAAGCGCCGCCGTGTCGACGAGCCTGATCTGCCGCATATCCCTTCCATGCCTGGGATTCGATGTAAACCTTCAGATCCGAGAGTTCCTGGGCAGTCATATCCGAGAAGGCTGGCATACCGGCCTGCTTGAAAGCGCCATCAATCACGATCTGGTGCATAGCTGACTCCGTACCGGCCGACATCATGCGAAGATCGGGAATGATGCTGGCACCCGGACCCACTGCGTTTAAGCCGTGGCATGCGGAACAACTATTTTTCGAAAAGACCAGCCCACCGCGGGCTGCCGCAAGCTCATCGGCCGGTTTCGGCAAGCTTGGCTTGGGGAACGCGGCAGGAGATGCAATCGGCAACCTCAAAGCACCGCCCAGCCTGAAGGCAAGCAGGCGCGCCGGACCTTGGCTGCGCAAGGTATTCATCAGGCGGGGAATTCCACGCATGCCCGACGCACCTCCATTGCCGCTGGCGATGATCAGGTATTCCGTACCATCCACCGTCACCACGGTTGGTGCAGCAAGCACGCACCCACCGACATCGTATGTCCAGAGCAACTTCCCTGAATCGGCAGCAAAAGCCTGCACCTTACCGTCGCCCGTCCCCTCAAAAACCAGACCACTCGCGGTAGCCAACACACCACCATTCACCGGCAACGGTCGATCAGCCTTCCACCGCGCTGTTTGAGTTTGCGGATCCCAAGCAATCAACTCGCCATGAGTCTTCATCTTGGCATCAGCCCGGAAACCGTAATAGTAGTCAGCAGCAACACCACCGAAAGAATCCTTACTTGGATACATGGAAACTGGCACGATCGAGGCCGGGATGAAAACGAGATGATTCTTGGGGTCGTAAGCCATCGGCTCCCAGCTATGCGCGCCTACATCACCAGGCAAAGGAATCACATTATCTGTCCTGCCGTCCCAGTAATTCCCTTCATCAGACGGGATCGCCCGGCCGGTCTTCGGATCAAGGCCCTTGGTCCAATTCACTGGCACATAGTTCTTGGCGCTGATGAATTGACCCGTCTTGGCGTCCAGCACATAAAAGAAGCCGTTCTTGGGCGCAGTCATCACCACACGGCGACTACCGCCATCCGCAGAAGGCAAATCAGCCAGCATGATGTGCATGGTCGCAGCCAAGTTCCAACCATCGTGCTGGACCGTTTGGAAATGCCATTTGTACTCCCCGGTCGTTGCATCGACGGCAAGAATCGAGTCAGTAAACAATTCGTCGCCAGCATCCGGCGCACGATCCTTCGGCGACCAAGGAGCAGGACCATCCGTCCCGAAATAAACAGTATTGGATTTGTCGTCGTAAGTAATGGCATCCCACGGGCTCGTACCACCTTGGGTATATTTCCAATAATTCGTACCCCAAGTTTTGGCCGCCTTCGCCATGATCTCGCTTTCGAACGGCTTAGAAGGATCGCCAGGCTGCGTGTAAAAGCGCCACAGATGCTTGCCGGTTTTTCCATCAAAGGCATCCAGAAAACCTCGGTCAGTCCCCATATCGCCCGACGCATTGCCGATGAACACCTTGCCGCCACCGACACGCGGAGCGCCGGTAATGCCCTGCATCTTTGTCATATCGCAGGACGGAACGGACCACACCAGCTTGTGTGTAGTGCGGCTGACCGCCAAAAGATTGCAGTAGGCACCAACATACAGATTGTCCCCATCCATCGCCAGACCGCGATTGACATGGGAGGCCCAATATGCGGTCCAGCTACTATTTGCCGGATAGGAAGTCTGCGGCGTGAACGTCCAGAGCGACTTCCCGGTTTTCAGATCGTTGGCGTAAATTCGGCCGGGCGGCCCGCTTTGATAGATAACGCCGTCCGCGATCAGCGGCTGACCGACGAGACCATCACCCGCATCCATGTTTACATACCAGGCCAACCCGAGCTTGCCAACATTTCCCTGATCAATTTGAGCTGCGGAGCTATGGAACTGCTGATCATTACCGCCGCCAAGCAAGCGCCAGTCTGCGGCTGCATCGGTCTCGCCCGCTTTCGCCAACATCGACACACCCTGCAGCGTCGCCAAGGCCACGAATGCGACAGCAACCTTCCTTACTCTCATGCCCATAAAACATCCCCAATGTAATGCAGCGATACTAGGCTGCGCACAAACACCAAAACGATATATTTTTTTCCAAGTTCAATTGAAAGCGGCAGAACCGTTGAGGGCGCGCCTCGCAAAATGCCAAATCTCATCAAAATCCGGCGCCGCCGCTGGCAAGCTCAGGCCTTGGCCAGACCCGAAGCTCAATCCGATAATTGATCGGTCCGCTCCTGTCGATTTGCCAAAAACTCAAAAACACGCTCTGCACGCCCAAGATTTTGATATACCTCCGGCATTGCGCAGCGGAAATAGAACGCAACGAGGCTTCCGAGCGCGAATGCCGCAAGCAGGAAATACGTAACCCACTCATATTCCCCTGGTTTTCCGCCGACTACCAGATCAAGATGGATAACTCCGAAAATCGCGGTCAGCGTAAGAAGAATGGCGGATATTCCGGGTGCAATTAATGTCTTGAAGGCATTTTCTTCTTTCGGCATGCCATTTCTGACAAACCACGCGACGGCGGAATAACTCACCATTGCCATCAGCACGACAACACCGAGCCCACCAATACCCGCAGCCATCCCATACGTCTCCGCACTATTGGCATGGGTAAATACGAGCGATCCAATGAGCAGTAACGCAACGAACGCAATCAGATTGGAAGCCGCATGCGGCGAGCGATGTTGGGAGTGCACACTTGAAAAGTATTTCGGAAATGCCCGGTCTGCGGCCAAATTGAAAACATAGCGGGAAAGCACATTGTGGATCGAGATCAACGAAGCGAGCACAGACATGATCACGAACACTTGAGTCACTTGCGCCATGGTCCGACCAGCATAGATGCCGATCGCATGGGCAAACATCGAAGCCGGATCATTTTTCGCGATATCCCATACATGCTGGCCGTAAGCCGACACGAGCGCATAGCACGAAAGTGTATACAAAAGTCCGACCAAAATTACCGCGCCATATGTAGCACGTGGGATAGTCCGATCCGGCTCGACCAGTTCATCCCTGAACAGCGCAGTTGCCTCGAATCCGACAAACAGCAGAATCGCGTACAGCAAAGTGACGCCGACATCTCCCCGAATAAAGGCTGACGGCGTAAATGGTTCGACCGACAGTCCATCCGCGCCCCCGGAGTGAATCACGGCCACATTGAAAATCATCACGATGGCAATTTCTATCATCATAGAAACTGACAGAACCTTGGCAGACAATTCAATGTGCAAATACCCCAACGCACTGACGGCAATCCAACCGAGCAGCGACCATTCCCACCATTCCGCTTGGACTCCGCCCACACTAACAATTGCCGAACTCACGCTAATTCCGAAAAAGACGTAGCCCCCGAGCAAAAGTGCCACATAGGATATAACAGCCAGAAATGCGGCTCCCAATCCGGATACGTTGCCCAAGCCCGAGCTAATGAACGCATAAAAGTCCCCGGGCTTCGGAACGTGCCGCGTCATGGTTACATAGCCCACTGTAAACAAGAGCAGAATTGCGGTTGTCAAACACAAAGCCAGACTTGCACCGGGTCCATCGGCGACAATCGTAAATGGCAGATATCCTGCGACCACGGCCATTGGTGCAGCAAAAGCAAGCACGGTCAACATAAGTGATGTCGTGCCCATGCGGCCGGAAAGTCGCGCTTGTTTACTAGAGTTGCTTACCGCATCCTCGAGAGCCTGACTGTTCGTAACGTTATCCACAAATACTCCGAATTTTATAAGTGGCCCTCGATGAAGTAGATACCCATCAGGCAATTATCTCCAGCAGAACCGCTTAATCAGAATCTAATGGCTTTCACCACCGGCGAGTCCAACATGCTGCACACGTCCGGCAGCTCGTTTATATACAACCATCGCCAACCAGAGACAAATAGGTGAAGTAACAATCGCTATCAAATCAATTTTCAATACACCCGATATATTGGTTTCAGATACCAACTTGGAGACAAGCATTGGACCAATACTCGACGTCAGCATCTGCACACCCGGAAATAAAATTACCGCACGGTTAGTCGGATCTGCTTTGTTGAGAACCTTGATATAAAAAGCAACGAGGAAATATCCGAGGAATCCATAAATCCCTGTCCACATCACAAAACCGATACCATCCACACCAGCAAGAATCGCAACAATCTGAATGATAGAAATGCAAAGACCAATACTCAGCACCAGAATCGCGGGAATTTTTTCGACGAACAATGCCGATAATGCAGCACCGAAAATCTGGCAGACAAGCGAAATGGTTAGCCAATTTTTGGCCACCGATCCAGGAATATTTTTCGCAATTGGATCAGCATAAACCCAAAAAGTCATCATGAAAAATGACCACATCCCCACACTGCAAAGAATCAATACCGACGATAACGCAAGCTTCTCATTTTTTGAAGCGATTAACGTGGCGTCAGTCGAGTCTTTGACAATATTTTCGTCGGGACAAAACCTTAAGAAAATAAGTGCAACAAATGAAAAGAAAGTGAGAAAAAGGAAAATTTCTGAATACCCAAAAAACGGCACTACGACTTTAGGCAAAACCAGCGACCAGACCACTCCCGTGACCATTAAACTTGTCGTGTACACTGCCACTGTCCGCCCCGGAAGTGCCGACTGAGCCAAGTGAATATATGCAATTGACACCAGTACTCCACTAGCTGTGCCATAAAGAAAGCGGCAAATAATCAGCATCCCCGGTGGAAATTTTGTCATGGCATATGCCATCAACAAATGGATGACGAGGCAAATACCTGCCGTCAACCTGAGCTTACGTTGTGGCAAATATCGCCCCGCCAACAAGAGCGCGGCGCCAAAAGCCAGAAATTCTGCTGTAGCAAAATCCCCAATACTCACATCACGTAGCCGGGCAGTATTGGCAATGGCATCCACAAAACTCGGATAAATCGAGTTGCTCATGTAACCCGCCACAAACAACAGACCAGCAGCTAGCGTTCTGCCGATCTCCCGCTTACTTGATGAAGCACTGACCTGGTTGTCAGAAGACATGCTGTTTACCTTGCGTTCATTAGCGGAAATCGATCCGCGACAGCGGCAAATAATTGACCACCGGCAGATCAATCCTCCAACGCTTTCTACTTCACGAGAACAGAGATAGGCTGTTCAACTTGCGGTGCCAAATCCGAGGTATGCAACACTTTCCGTAAAGGCCTCAAATCCCGCTGCACCAAATTCCTTGCCATTCCCCGACATCTTCCGGCCCCCAAACGGTACCGTGACGTCCAACAGATTCATATCTCCGTTAATGTAGATCTGGCCGGACACAATTCGGCTCGCGACCTGCATCGCAGCATCATGGCGCGCGGAATGCACATACGCAGCAAGCCCGAATTCACTATCATTAGCCATCGAGATTGCGTCCTCAACCGAGTCATATGGAATGATGGATAGCACCGGGCCAAAAATTTCCTCCTGAGCGATGGCCATCTGATTGCTCACATCACTAAAAATTGTTGGCCTAACGAAATACCCACGCTCCACGCCTTCCGGCCGCCCAGTGCCGCCTAATACCAGCCTCGCTCCCTCGTCGATTCCTCGCTGGATCATATGCTGCACACGCTCCCACTGCTGCTTGTTCGCCACAGGACCAATCATTGCCTCAGCCTCCGGAGGCCCAACCTTCATTCCCTTAGCCACTTTCATTGCGATGGCTTCCGCCTCGTCCAGGCGACTTCTAGGAACCAGCAGCCTCGTTGGCGACGTGCAATTCTGTCCCGAGTTCAGCATGACATATTGCACACCCGACGTAATTGCCGTCTCGAAATCAGCGTCTTCCAGGAGGATGTTTGGCCCCTTTCCGCCCAGTTCTTGATGAACTCGCTTGACCGTAAGGGCAGCCTGACGGGCAACTTCAATACCGGCCCTGGTAGAACCCGTGACAGACACCATCGCCACGTCCGCATGCGAGCTGATGGCGTGGCCCACGCAGCTACCGTCACCGAATACCATATTGAAGACACCAGGCGGAACAGCAGCCGCGTCCAGAACCTCCGCCAGAATCTGCGCCGAAAAAGGCGAGTACTCCGAGGGCTTCCATACCACTGTACAGCCCGTCGCAAGAGCCGGCGCGAGCTTGATCATGATTTGCAGAATCGGCCAGTTCCACGGCGTAATCAGACCGCATACACCAACCGGTTGTTGCCGGATTAAAGTGGTACCTTGCGTGTGCTCGAACTGATAGGAATCCAGTAAATCAATGCCTGCTTTCAGGTGCATTTCTGGCAAAGTAAATTGCCCATCCTTGGCCAGCCAAGGCGGACATCCGATTTCTTCCGCCACTGCTTCGCTAAAGTCGTCATGTCGTCTCCGATACTCTTCTGCAATTCGCCGCAACAATTCGATCCGCTCAAGCTTCGAAGTGGCGGAAAAACTCTCAAGCGCCTTTTTGGCAGCACGAACAGCGTTGTCGACATCGCCCGAACTGCCAAGCAATACTTGCCCAGAAAGCTGCTCCGTTACTGGACTGTAGACATCGAACACTTTCGATTCCGACCCGGTCAGAGGGGTGACCCAGTGACCGTCAATGTAGAAACGGGATAACTTACGCATTTAAATCTGCTCCCAGATCAACCACAGTTGATTTTCGAATAAATTGCGCTATAAATATCGATTTACTACTTGACCAGTCAAATTTTTAAATATTTGCTTTATTAAAGACAGTCCAGCAAATGACAAGTCAATGGTCGAATCATTTATGCCGTCAACCAGCCGCCATCAATTACAAGTGATTGGCCGGTTATGTATCCAGCACTTCCTCCTGCGAGGTAGGCCACCAGATCACCAACTTCGCCGACCGTGCCCTGGCGACCAACCGGAACCCATTTTTTCCATCCATCTCCATTCATGATGTCCTGCGACAGCGCGGGAACACAGTTCCCAATAATATTTTTCGTATTGGAAACGATATCCGTTTCAATGATGCCGGGGCATACGCAATTTGCAGTGATGCCATCCTTTCCATATCGGCGCGCAATGTGCTTAGTCAGCCCGACCATGCCGTGCTTGGACACGGTATACGGAAATCCATCAGCACTTGCATTGAATGAAGCAATAGATCCAATATTGACGATTCGTCCCCAGCCACGCTTGACCATGATTTCAAGCGCAGCCTTATTGGCAAGGAAACAACCCTTTAGATTAATATCCATCAGTTGATTCCAAAGCTCTTCGGAAGTATCAGTGCAACCAGCAAGATTATCAAAAACCCCTGCAGAATAGACCAGAATATCGTGCCCTTCCGCTCGCCCTTGCTGCACCACCTCTGTGACCTTTTTGGAATCGCGAACATCCAGATGCACGAAAATCGCGTCACCGCCACGAGCATTGATTACCTCAGCAGTTTCATGACCTTTTGCAGCGATGATCCCAGCGATAGTTACTGACAGACCAGACTTCGCCAGGGCTTCAGCGGATGCACGACCAATGCCAGTTTCCCCGCCGATAATCACTGCACTTTTAGCTTTGAATTCAGTCATCAGCCACATCCATTAAAATATTAGACTTCAGGTAACTTTAGGATTACTTATCTAGCGAGAAAGTAATTTTCTTAATCGCACGTAACCAATCTAAATAAAAACCGAATTACTTACTCGATTTCATTGCAACCGGCCAAAGTAATCTGACGACATGTGTGATTAGCGAAAGATCTCAGCCAATTTTCCGTAAAGCCCAAGCTCGTACTGAAACATTTCCTTAGTTGCTGGCCCTTCGGGCCGCGACGTCTGCTTTACTATTACAACGCCTCGCGTCGGGTCAATATAGATCCAGTGTCCGTAAATTCCCGCTGCGAAATAGGCATTATTTTTATTATTGGTCAGCCACCACTGATTTTTATACCCACCACCCGGAATCCAATCCGCCATGGCGCCAGCCTTCCAAGCCTGACTGTCGGTTCGTTGTATGGTGCGCTCAATCCACGAAGCGGGAATGATCTGGCGCCCATCAATGTTTCCGTCATTACGCATACACTCGCCGAATCGTGCCATATCCCGCAGAGTGCATCCAAAACCACCCGCCGCTCGAGGCGCTCCAAGGCTATCTACCGTAATGTAAGCACTAGACTCAGCCTGAAGAGGCTGCCAGATGTGCGAAGACAACAAAGCGGCCAATGAGCCATTAGCTGCTCGTTCGCAAACCCAGCCTAAAACATCCGAGTTTGGCGAAAGATAATCAAAGGAGCTTCCATGAGGCTGGTTTTTTAGCGGAATTTCTGTCAAAAATGCGTGCATACCCGAATGCGTCGAATCGATCTCAGAACCGCTCCAACCAACCGAACGCCGGTAACGGGCATACGCGCCACTCGGGTCGAGATAAGACTCCGTGAAGTCAAGGCTCACAGTCATGTCAAGCAGATGCTGAACACGGACTTGATCAAATGCCGTGCCCCGCAACTCCGGCACGTAGTGAGGCACAAATTCCGACGGATCGATCTTTCCCTGATCAATAAGGACCCCAACTAGCGACCCCACCACCGATTTGGTCACCGAAAATACTATATGCCTATCGCTATTGGATTGTGTCGGGGTATACCATTCGTATGCGATTTTTCCGCTATGCAAAATCAAAAAACCATCGGTATAAGTATCTTCGAGGAATTTCTCAATACTAAACACGCCCGTGGAATCTTGAAAACTCAAGAATTCCGACGGGATCAAGCGTTGCTCAAAATTCTTTTGCGACGACAGCCCATTATCAATTTTCGCGATCGGCAACACGTCTTCAATTTTACGAAACGCAATCCGGTTCGTCGGTACATCAAGCCAGTCCGCCGATGTAATTGCTTTACCAAGGTGATTCAGTGGTTTCATAAATTAAAAGTACGCAAAATAAAATTTACATGGGACCGCAATGCCACAGATGCTATTTGGCCCCATCAGAATCAATTCGAGCCCTGATAGTACCATTATCAAAGAGCGTCATCGTGACCACGTGCTAACCTCTTTTACCATGGTGAGATAATGCGCAATATATTTTCGCGCATCATCCTCGAGAGGGATTTGATAAGGGCCGGGAACATAAGCGGGCGAATTCACGCCCTGCTGTTGAAGCTCAACGATTTTCTTGTCTTCAATATTGGTCAGATCAGTAAGCTCAATGACCGTATCAACGTCATAATCGACCCCCTCAACGGCATCGGCATGAACCAGCCATCGGGTCCTGAAAAGCGTCTCCTGCGCCGAGACCGGAATCCAGTCAACAACAACAGCAAAGTCCGGCCAAGCACCAACGGAAAAATTCGGGAACCAAGACAATAATTTGGCCGCCTGCGGCTCCGGGCCATCACCCATCAGCCGCTTCGTCACGAATTGACCATCCATGGTCTCGGTCTTAACACCCGGAGCAAATTGCCCGTCGGTCAAGTTGTCCGAAAAAATCATATACTCCCTATCGTTCCCGACCCCCGGCGCCACATCGTCATAAGCCGTATAAGTCGTAATGGGATTGATAATGTTCCCGAGCGTGGCCTTGTGAACAATTGCGCAGTGATAGCACTCCTGGAAAGTTTCGCCATTTATCTTCCAGTTAGCCTTGGTTACATAATCCTTTTCGGCAATAACCTTGGCGCTCTCCAAGCGGTGTCCACGGAAATCAGCATTCTGAAGGTAATCAGCGACCGATTTCGGCTTTTCGGTTTGAAGATTAATGAAAATCATGCCATTCCAAACTTCGCTCCAAACACTCTTCGCGTTATAACATGCCTTATCAAGATCAGGCATGTGGGGAGCTAGGCGAAGTGTGCCGTCAGTGTTGTATGACCACGCATGAAATTGGCATGTAAATACACGCGCATTACCTTTACCCGATTCACGCAGACGCGTTCCCTTATGCCGACACACGTTGTGGAAGGCATGGACTTCACCGGTCTGCCCGCGGGATACGATGATGCTGATTTTTCCCAACTCGAAAGTCGTGTAATCTCCGGAATTTGGCAACTCCGAAATATGACACACAAAGAGCCATCTGCGACTAAACACTCGTTCAATATCCCGCTCATACCACAATTCCGAGCTGTAGAATTCTTGCGTTAATGGCGTCAACGGTAACCCATCGGGTCCAGTCTCCGGATACAGAACAGCATCCATCTCTGCTTTAACATTCATTCCAAGCCTCAATCAAATTTATCATCACGCTATCGCAGATCAGATAGACTCATACAGATCAGATCATTTATTGCTCACGTACTCAGCCACTTGACCAAGCGTCGCGAACCAGACATCATTCCTTGATTTTATATAACTAATCAATTGATCCAAAATGACAAGCCTCGATCGCCGCCCGATGACTTGGGGGTGCAATACAAGATTGAAAATCGTGCCCTCATTGTATGCAACATCAAAATCGCTCTTATAAACATCCAATACAGCCGTCGGCCAAGGCAGAGAACCTTGCCAAAATTCGTCGTTGTGCAGGAAAAGATAATCGGTGCCTTCCCAAGACATCGGGATCTCCACAAGCGAAGACTTCCTGCCCCGCAGAACAAGCTCGTGAGGCTCGTCCCGCCCGGATAAAGTGCTGTCGTAGTGCACACCATGTTCTTCGAGCAATTCCAGCGTGTGCTCACTGATAGCCGCATTAGGCGCGCGATAACCGACAGGCCTGACCCCGCCCGCCGCTTCGGTCAGCACCTCGATAGCTCGAGAGATCATCCTAGACTCTTCTTCCCGGTCTCGAAGATCGGGAGCCCGCTCATGAACCCAGCCATGGAGACCGACCTCATGACGACCGTCAGACAGAATCTCGGGCACAGTCGTGGGATGGATCCTCTGCACCATTCCCGGAACAAAAAAGGTCGCGGGAACTTCGTGCTTCTTCAGCAGCGTCAGGATTCTCGGTAACGCGGTTGTCGCGCCGTACTGGCCCAACGAAAGTATCGCGGGATCCAATTTGGATACCGGAAATTCGTGATCCACGTCGAACGTGATAGCGACCGCTACTCGAGCACCATTTGGCCATGCAGATGGATTCAGAGAATCGCCTGCTCGGACGACCGAGATGGCATCCCGAATCGCATCCTCGGAATCTTCCGTAAAAAGACATCCAGCTCGCAGCTCAGTACTGACGTTTGCCATTGTGTTCCGCTCCTGTCACGTTGAAAACGGACCTACGTTATATTTGTTTAGGCTACGCGCGATCCTCGGAGACTTCGTTATGCAAATTCGAATGTTGAATTTAGCAACGCGACGACCTAGGATAAGGGCTTTCCCGCATCGACTGCGCCAGATCCAATCGCTCTTGCCACACTGAAACCGTGACCGCTAAGGAACCGCTGAACAAAGCGTCAGCGCGCAGCGTTGCCGGAGTGATGCCGATTTTTTTCGTCATCCAACGGCAGATTTGACGACTTGCCAGCTCGATATTTTCATTTTCCGGCGCTTTTACCCCGGTGTTCGTGCCTCATGCCGCCTTGCAGACGGAGTTATCCATTGATTGCAGCAACGCTTTCTTTGCAATCACCAGATCGGCCAGCGCAAACAACGTGCCGCACTGCGCACCATTTTTGGCCAATCCACGGTAGCGAGCCTTCTTGTGCCTGAACAGATTCTTCACCACGTGATACGGATGTTCAACCCGGGCACGGACTTGCGCCTTGACCTTTTCCAAAGCCTGCGTCAATTGCTTCAGCGGCCCTTCGGCAATGCCCTTGAGCCTGGAGCGCTTCATGGCCACCGACCACCGCACATCCGTCTTGACGGCACCCTCTGCCTGCGCCTTTAGAATCTCTCCGCGCTTGTGTACGCCGGTGTAGCCCGCATCGAGAAAGACGTCATCCTCCTGCCCGTGCAGCACCTCATGGGTGTGCGCCACATCAGACTCGTTGGCCGCGGTGTAGTGAGTGCTGTGCACCAAGCCCGATTCAGCATCGGCTCCAATGTCGGGTAGCTCTTACGTTGTCGCCGGAACAGATTCAATGCGGAACCCCAGCCTGGCGGCGCGACGTTTGAGGGCAGCGATACTTCGTTGGCGTTGCTGCTCCTCGTAACGCTGCTGTCCCTGGTCGACGAAGGCCTCGCCGCGTGTCAGCATGAATACACCATGCGCGCGAGCTTGTGCGCCACTGCGGTGTTGGCGCGTGGCTTGTCCATCCGGGCACACAGCCGGCGGTAAAAAGCGCCCAGCGCAGAGTCGCTATGGGAAAGGGTCATGGCCGCCATCTTGAGCGCTTGCCGCGCCCGGTTGGCCGAGCGTTTCGTGCCTGAGGACAATACCTTGCCGCCGCTGATCTTCGTGCCTGGCGTCAGCCCCAGCCAGGAACAGAAATGCTTCACGCTGGCAAAGCGGCTCAGGTCCGGGCCGATCTCGGACAGCAGTGTTAGGACGGTGGACACACCCAGGCCGTTGATGCGCGTGAGATCGACACCCGCCCACTTGGCGAGTCGCTGCCGCTGGTCGAAGTTGCCTCGCAGCCTGGTGCCGGCCCTCGGCCCGGTACCCATGTCAACGTGGTGGCGGCCACTCTCGTCCACGAGCGTCTGCAGGCGGGCATCGCATTCGCCAAGGTGACGGGCGATGTCGTCGTACATCTATAGCGCCTGCTTCAGCACGAACAGGTGCTCTTCGCGCCAGTTGCCTGTCAATGCGCGGGCGATATCGTCGGCACTGCGCCTGATCCGGCCGTGACGGTAGCGGGCCAGAACCTTCGGATCGCGTTCGCCCGCGACGATCGCGCGGATGATCGCCTGTCCCGTCGCCCCCATGATGTCGCTCAGCACCTCGCTGAGCTGGATATTCATCTGCACCAGCGTCTTCTGCATGCGCTGTACCCAGCTGCCCTGCTCGGTAAGCAGCACCTCGCGCTGGCGCGCCACCGCACGCACCACGCAGACCTCGTCGCCGGGGCGCCAGGCCGCCCGCAGCAGCCCTAGGCTCATCAGCTTCTGCAGCCACTGGCAGTCGAGCACATCGCTTTTGCGGCCAGGCACGTACTTCATCTGCCGCGCGTCGACCAGCCACACCGCCAGCCCGCGCCGCTCCAGCACCTCGTATACCGGTCCCGTAGGCTCCGGTCGATTCGAGTGCCACCGTATCGACACCGCACGCCAGCAGCCAGTCGGCCATCGCGTTCAGATCGTCGGTCATCGTGCCGAATTCCCGCACCGGCTTATCGTCCGCGGTCCTGGGTACCGCTACCCAGTGGCTCGAACCACCTATATCGATGCCCGCTGCGTTTGGAAACACTTCGGGACAGTCTTCCCGCTTACGCATCGCCATGGTTTGTCTCGCTATGGTTGATGGATGGCAGCGTCATGGGATGCTACATCGCGCAACAAAAATTTGATGCGCGAAGATATACTGCAAGTAACGAAAACGGAAGTATATAGAGAGTGACAACAGCCTATAGCTGTATATTTTCAAAACTGTATTTTACTCAACTGGTAACGATCCTCGACTCGCTCACGTACAGAATTCGGCACCATGTCATATGAAATCTACCGCGGAGATTCAACATGCAAGTAAGGACTCCACATCAAATATCCATGGTACAGCGCCAGGATCTGGAGGATACCGTTAAAAACCTTACCACCCCGAGTGATTCCAGCGAGAAGCAAATTTGGGTAAACGACGAGTTGACCGAGCAAGAGCGTAGTAATTTGGCGATGCTAAATAATTTCTGGCTGTGTTGGAAAACACTTCCTTTCGACATTAACAGACTTGGCCATTTCTTTGCCCCTGACGTTACCGTTCGCACAGGCTGGCGCGGTGAGCACGTCGTACACGGGCGAGAGCAGGTCCTGGATATGTATGCTCAGGAAATCGAGCGCCAAACTGCCCATGGCGAGATTTCAGATTTCCGGTTTCCGGTGGTAGTGGCGAAAGGGCCCATCATATTTCATACTTGGATTTGGATTGCCCAGTCAAAACAGCTTGGTTACCACATCGAACGACCTATGGCCGCGTCCTATCTGATTACAAATGGACAAATCGAGCGCTGGGATAGTTATTGTACAGGCCTCGAGTCTGAACCCGGCTATACCGGCGGGAACGGGCCTGACGGTCTATGACCGTCCATACGACAACACGGGGCCCAGTGCCGAGAGAAGAAGCTGATCGCGCAAAAGTCCACGCAGTTACAAGGGCTCGCTTCAACGTAAGCGTTGCTCGCGTACCGCCTAGTCTGACTGTGTCATAAACAATATTGGCGATGGAATGATACCTGGTACTATTGAATAATACAAACCCCGGGTGATCGCGATGAGAGAAGATGTCGACGAATTTGATTCGTATCTTAACCATCTGACGCAAGTGCTGGGTCACGCCGATCGTCATGCCGGCCTCAAGGGTTACTGTTCAGGTCTGGTGTTGCCGTTGTCACGCAAGAGCGTCGAGCCAATGGCCGCGCATATTGACCCGCTTCACGCGAGTGCAAAGCACCAGTCACTCCATCATTTTGTGGCCAAGGCTGACTGGTCAGACCGTGCGGTCCTGCAGCGGATACGCGAATGGGTGATGCCCGCGTTAGACGCGCACGCCGCTGAAGAAAGCGGCTATTACTGGATTATTGACGACACCGGTTTTCCAAAGCAGGGACGTCATTCGGTCGGGGTGGCACGTCAGTATTGTGGCCAGCTCGGCAAACAGGACAACTGTCAGGTCGCAGTGAGCCTGTCGATCGCGACGCAACGCGGCAGCCTGCCGATTGCCTCGCAGCTGTATGTCCCCAAGGAATGGATTGACGACCGGGAGCGTGCCTGTCGCGCCGGCATTCCCGACGATCTTGCTTTTCAGACGAAGCCCCAGATTGCGCTGGCCCAACTTCGCGAGGCGATAGCATCCGGCGTTGCGCCGGGCATCGTGCTGGCCGATGCTGGTTACGGCGACGAAACCGCCTTCCGGGAGGGCGTAACTGAACTGGGTTTGTTGTACGCGGTAGGGATCCGGCCGGGCACCTCTGTGTGGGCGCCAGGTACGGCGCCGCTTCCGCCCGGGCCCTGGAGCGGGCGCGGCAAGCCACCGACATTGTTGCGCCGTGGGCCCGGCCACGAACCGATCGCGGTAAAGGAGCTGGCCATGCAATTACCCGTGAACGCCTGGCACACCGTCACCTGGCGGGAAGGCAGCAACGCAGCACTTTCCTCCCGCTTTGCCGCCGTACGGGTTCGTCCCGCACATCGCGACAATGAGCGAAGTACCGTTCGTGACGAAGAATGGCTGCTCGTTGAATGGCCCGATGGCGATACGGAGCCGCTCAAGTACTTTCTCACGACTGCCCCCGGGGAGGCGACACTTGAACAGCTTGTGTTCGTAACCAAGATGCGCTGGCGCATCGAGCGCGACTACCAGGATCTGAAGCAGGAGTTCGGACTGGGTCATTAGTCGGACCTGCAAAATTCAGTTTGCTTGATGCACGACGCCGATGGGACATTTTGTCGGAGCGGGCAGGCTAAGCGGCCGGAAGCATTGCCGGTGCGCAAGCAGCGGATGCGACGGGACTTTGACGATCCAATGGAGCCAGGCGAGGATAAAAAAGATGGGCCGCAGACCCAGGCGAACAATCGCACGCAACAGCCAGCGCAGATTGTAGCCCGTGGCGCACAGCACGGCATGCAGCGCATCGCCGGTTTGCCCTTTGAGCCAGCAACGACGCATACCGTGGTCGTGCTTCACATGGCCGATGATCGGTTCAATCGCCTGTCGTCGCTTGAGCCAGCGACGCTGCGTGCTGGTCAGCGTCTTGTGTTTGCCGCGATGAATCAGGTGTACTGACGATAATTCCGCGTCGACGCCGCGAAACCCGAGATCGACCAATATGGTCTTCGGCTGCGGTGTACCGGGCAGATCCTGCAGCAGAATGGAGCTCTGTTCGAGTTGCTCGGCAAGCGTATGGCCGTCATAGGGGTTGCCGGGGAACGCCCGGGCACCGACGATCAACCCGTGTTTCTCCGTGATCGCGAGGCTCACCTTGACGCCGAACTCGTAGGGCTGGCGTGCCTTTCCTTTCCCAATGCATTCAACTTCAGGCGCATGCAGTGCGTAGAGCTTGTTCTTGTCCTTTGGACGTTGGCGGCAAATGCGCCAGGCCCGCTCAAGCCAGACGCGCAGTTGTGCCTGCCGTTCGTCCGAAGCTCCGGAGAGCTTGCGTTCGATATCGCGCAGCAACCGTCCCAATACTGTGCGCTGACGTTTGAGTACACGACGCAGGCGCTTGAACTGCTTCGCATGGGCATAGCCGCCTGCGCGGCGCCGCAGCCGCTTGCCCTCACGCTCGTAAGTTTGCTTCAACGCCAACCCGGCGCGTTGCGCCAACTGAACGAGTCTGGCCCGCGCCACCTCCAGCAGACGGCTGTCGGTCGGATACGCAATCGCCTTCTCTTGCACCGTGGTGTCGACAATCACGCGCTCGAATTCGACCGGCGTCACCGCCTTCATCTGCACCGCAGCCGCGATCGTCGCCGCGAGCAGCTCCTCGACACCGGCTTCGCCCAGCGCCTGCCGAAAGCGCACCAGGTTGGTCGGGTCGCACGGCAGACGCGGCTGGAAATACTCCTCGCCACAGAAGAACTGGAAGTACACGTCCTGCGCCCAGCGCTCGCACACGGTTTCGTCACTCTCGTTGTAGGCGTGCTTCAGGTACAGCAGACCCACCATCAGCCGCATAGGCAAGCGCGGACGTCCAGCCGCACTGACGCCACCGGCAAATTCCAGCGAGTTCGAGCCAAACAGGTCAAGCCCTTCGCTTACCCGTCCATCGCGTGAGCGCCGCTCGAACAGGGGACCAAGCGTCGCTTCGATTGAAGCCCACGACATCTTCGTTGCCAACACGGCAAGCGGGTGACGTAAATCAATCATCGCGTCCAGACGGCTACGAAAGAAATCAGGCGTGCTCATTGGCGACCACTCCAAAACTCCCAGAATTTTTATCAGATCGATATTCGTTCTGGGAGTTCTATTACCCGCCAACTAGCTGCATCGCCAAGCCAGGCGAGGCCTCATGAACTTCTGCAAGGCCGACTCATTACGAAGGGCGTGGCTGGCGCGGCTTTCACCACCACGCCACACTGAGTATCGCTGCGTATGGGTTTCTGATGGCTCAGCGACTCAGAATGCAATCAGACGGACGCGATAAAAAAACTTCGTTGAACGCGCGCTGCCTTCCCTTCCCCCGGATTACATCCCCCGGGGCAGTCCAGCGCGCTCAACGTCACGTTCCTGATTCCATAACTACGTTGCGCATCCTGCTTGGACTAAGGCTCATGCAACGATGGCTCTCTCTTCCTGCACGGCAATAGAGCGCGCAACCAATTATAAGAGGGTAGCCCCATGTCCTCCCGGACATAGGGCCCCCGAAGAACTGTACGTGCAAGTTTCCCTGCATACAGCTCGTGCACAGCGTTAAGCGTCGTACTGACGCCGGTCTCACAACGGCCCGTGAGACCTTCGCAAGCATCACCTTGTCGATTCGTCTCATCGCTGGGACGAGGGGCGCTGAACCGTAGTGCAACCGGTCTCTCTCAAGCTTCCCCCCAATGAATCTCGAACGTGGACTTGCGACAGCTACACCACGCGGAAGTCTGCATCCTTTCGGATCAGGGCAAATCCTGAACCCTTATGCGGACTATTACTGCCCACCATTCGCTTTCTCCGCGTTCTCATATCCACTCACCCAACAGCTTCCCTCGCGGGTCACCTGCCTTAGCCAGTATGTCGGCGTGGGCGGGCAATTGGACTTACCGTGTTCCGCATGAAGGACACGAGCAGGTTAGGTTCTGCCTCTTCGCCGGCAGCCATTTGTCCGTGTGCCCCGAGTGTCAAGCGGGACATCCGGCTGCTTGCCTTTTGGCTCAAGCCTGACAGCGCCTTTGGCTTGCCTCTTATGACGACGTTTATCAGCAGTTCGCATCCGCTAACCGATACTGCCCAACCTGGCACCCCATCCGCCTCGACGCTGGCAGACAACGCCACCCTCTCGCGAGCGTGCCGTCGTTCAATGAACGGGTACGTTGTTCCGGTGGCTTCACACCAGGCCGTTACCAGCCCAGCATGCACCGGTAGGTTACGATTGACGGAACAATTGGTTCCTCTTCCGGGCGACCCCGGATGGAACAATCCTCCACGCGACTTCACGTCGCACTGACACAGTATGACTAGCAGGCTGCCGAAATACCTCACCCCGAAGTCACCCAAAAGGTCAGTTCAAACGTTGTTAGTAAAGACCCCACAACTGTGAGAAGCGATGCGCGGCGCCGATACCTTTACCGAGAACTTGTTCACATTGCGTAAGCTGGAGGACTTTGTTCCAGCCGATCATCCGCTGCGCTCGATTCGCAAGATGGCCAACGCAGCTTTGGCCAAGATGGATCGCTTGTTTGCCGGCATGTACGAGGCTGATATCAAAGGTGGGCGGCCCAGCATTGCCCCGGAGAAGCTGCTGCGCGCGATGCTGTTGCAGGTGCTCTATAGCGTTCGCTCGGAGCGCCAGTTGATGGAGCAGGTTCAATATAACCTGCTGTTTCGTTGGTTTATCGGGCTCTCGATGGACGATGCCGTATGGGTGCCCACCGTCTTCACCAAGAACCGCGAGCGCCTGATCAAGCATGACGCGGTCATCGAGTTCTTCAACGAGGTTGTGGGCATTGCCGAGAAGAAGTGCTGGCTTTCCGGTGAGCACTTCAGCGTCGATGGCACGTTAATTCAAGCACGGGCCGGCCATAAAAGCTTTGTGCGCCGCGACGATGATCAGGACCCCGAAGACGGTGGGAGCTTCAAGGGCGAGACGCGCAACAATGAGACGCATGAATCGACGAGCGACCCGGATTCGCGGCTGTATAAGGGCAAAACGGCAAGCGAGCTACGCTACATGGGCCACACGTTGAGTGACAACCGCCATGGGCTGATCGCCAGCGCCGTGGTGACGCTGGCCGATGGCTATGCCGAGCGCGAAGCGGCCAAAGTGATGATCGACGATGCCCGTCAAGCGCTTGGCGACCCGACACGCGAGATCACGCTGGGGGCAGACAAAGGCTATGACCCGGCAGAGTTCATCGAGGCCTGCAAGGCCATGAAAGTCACCCCTCACGTGGCGCAAAACAAGTCAGGTCGCCAGTCGGCGGTGCCTGAATCAATCGCCCAGAGTGCGGGCTACGCGGTTTCCCAGCAAAAGCGCAAGCTCATCGAACAGGGTTTCGGCTAGGCCAAGAGCATCGGCGGTATGCGCCAGGTGATGGTGCGCGGCGTGAAGAAGGTCGATCAGATGTTCGTGCTGACGATGGCCGCGTACAACCTCGTGCGCATGCGCACCTTGCGACAACTCCGTCCGTTGCAGCCGCAGTGAACCAAAAACGCGCAAGAGAACGTCATAAACAGGTCCAAAAACTGAAATCAACCGGTTCATATTCCAAACTATGAGAAATCCCCCGCTGAAAATTCTGATCAAGCTCATGGCTCAGTAAAGTCGGCCTGTATTTCCGCAGCCTGCTAGACCGATAAGGCCAAACTGGACACAGTAGCCCCAACAAACGAGTGGTGCACACCACTTTGTCACCCGAGATAGCGACGACAATGGACCTGATCGCCTGTGATTTGCTTGCCCAACAACAATATCAGCAGGCCAAGTAATGCACGCTAGGAGGAGGCTAGCACACGACAATGAACGTCAGTGACAAAAGCTCGCTTTAGCTCGTGCACCATCTGCTTACACAAAGTATTCGAAGCTATCTCGCTCCGAACCACTGCATAATATTTCTGCTTGGAAGCAATTTTGACTCGACGAATTTCCCTCAGGCGTCCAGAGGCCACCCATTCCGCAGCAAAATCTCTTGGCAGCAGCGTGACCCACTTTCCCGAAAGCACCAACAGAAGCCTAGCCATAGCCTGTCCAGATCTAGCCGTCACGCTGAATGAATTCATCGCCGCTTCAAATTCTGAATCCTGATAAGCCCAGAAATCGACCCCTTCGCATTTCGCGAGTTCACTGTCAGTAATTTCATCCTCGTTTTTATGAAAAAGAGGATGCTTTGCACCACAATATAGGGCCAAAGACTCTTCGTATAACAAATAAGCTTTAGTTTCCGGAATCTCCCGTGGCACCGCACCTATACCAATATCCGCCTCTCCATCCGCAAGCATCTTCAGGACCCGCTCCGGCGAGGTGAAATATACTTCAAGAAATTTAGTAGTCGCCCCATTATTAATCTTCTCAAAAACATTTTCGAGTACCGGGAAATGACCATAGATGGTATCGTCCAAGGCAACCCTGAGAACTCCGCCGACAAGCGACGACACGTGATTGAGACGTTCGCGATACCCGTTAAGATCTGAAAATAAATCTTGGCAGATCTTATATATCTGCTCGCCCTCCGGGGTTAATGAAAAACCCGAACGCCCTCGGTGGCAAAGTGTTTTTCCAAGCCGCGCTTCGAGCGTTGAGATATGTATGCTAATTGCCGATTTGCTTTTGTTAAGACAAGCTTCTGCCGCCGTGTACCCGCCAGCTCGTACAACAGATTCAAAAATTTTCAACAGGAGAATATCTTTCTCAGAGAGATTTAACAGCCTATCTTGTTGTGACATGGCATGTACTTCGTAATCAAATATTTAGTCGATTAATTCTAATTAATTATCAGAGCATGAAAAATGTCTCAGCGCTGATCATCCTTCTATAGCCTATACAGTATTTGGCGTCACCAGCTTTTCATACACAAAAATGTCCGAAGCGGGAACACTTACATTTTTAGAACAGTAAGCCAACAAAAAAAAACCGTCAATTGGTAGAGACGCTAGTCGAGGGCCTATACAATTGAAATAGCCTAGCCTCGCTCCCCAGTTGTCAGGCGACATTCAGACGTTTCGGCGAAAGATGCTCGAGCCATGCTCGAATGAGAAGATGTACAGCAATCGGCGAAAGGGTACGCTTGGCGCCGGGCGGCAGTTCCTAGCGATCGCAATTCTGTCGGAGTCGGTCGGCGTTTGTTCGTATTTCGATAATCGTTCAGCGGGTTTCCTGCCGGCACCTTCTGGTCGCAAGCCGCAGGGCGCTATCGTTCGACGCCGCCGAGGCTTATCGATGCGCAATGAACAGGACAAGGTGCAATATGAAACGTACGCCTTAATTTGCGGCGAACGAACAGGCGTAGTCAACGGCTCCAGACCCAACTCGCGAGCAAAGCTGCGCGTGCGATGGTCGATGTGAGCCGAGCCGTTGTCCGAGAGCCATTTGATGGGCGCATCTGTCCGAGTCGTGCCGAAGCGTTGCTCGACTGCTGCGAGCATCACATCACGCACAACGTCGCCGCTATGGCCGCCAGTAGTTGCGGCCCAACTGATGGCTTCCCGGTCATGGCAATCCAACGCGAACGTCACGCGCAACGGCGAGCCATCGTCACAACGGAACTGGAAGCCGTCTGAGCACCAGCGAACAAACGGCTATGCGCCATCATGCCGGCGGGAATCGCGACGCTGGCCAGGACGTCGCAGCAGCAACTGATGGTCGCGCATGACGCGATAGATCCGCTTGGCGTTCACGCATGGCGCGCCAGCCATTTCGTGACTACGTCCCAGCAGTGGCCAGACTCTCCGATACCCATTCGTCGGCAAGACTGCCACATGCTAGTGGATTGCAGCGACCAGTTCGGCGTCGTCGGTATGCCGGGCGCGGCGACCATCCTCCCAGTCCGGGAAGCGGGCTCTTCTGACTGCCAAAGCAGAGCGCGCCACGCCGAGAACATCGCAGACCGTTTTCATCGGTCGTCCCCGGGCAGTAAGGGCGAGCGCGCAATCCAGTTTTTTGAGCGGCCATATTCGACTGCTTCTTTCAGGATTTCCACCTCCTGCGTCTTCTTGCCAAGAGACGCTGCAGTTCGCGGATTTCCTTCATCGCTGTGGCTAACTGCGAGGCTGGCACCACGGTTTCTCCAGCTTTCACCGCCGCCAGGCTGCCGTCCTGATATTGCTTGCGCCACGCAAGCACCTGGTTTGGGTTCACCTCGTGTCGTCGGGCTACCGCTGAAACCGTTGCTCCCGGCTCCAGGGTTTCCTGCACGATGGCCACTTTCTCTTGTACCGAACGCCGACGACGGCGCTCCAGTTCGGTCAGAACTTCAATGCTTTCCACGATTTGCCTAGGCTTGAAACTAGTCACAAGACTATCTCCTATTTTAAGAGATGCCGTGTGTCCTGAGAATCAAGGGGCTACTCCACGGCCCGATAGGATGATTCGCACCCAGTTTCATTCCGGCGTCGATCTCCTGTACACCGGCCAGACCTTCGTGCAGTGCAAAAATCGCTTCGTTAATCGTGGGCACCAGAATCCGGTTCACCACGAAACCCGGGGAATTTCTCACGGTGATCGGTGTCTTGCCCAAGCGCCTCGCAAATTCGACGGTCGCACCGAACATCCGTCTGCATCCGGTCATACGAGGATCGAAGCCGTGAGGTCTTCAACGGAAGTTGCACCAACCATCGCCATGTTTCTATCGACCTCGTCGCGAAGTAGCGTGATCGCGTGTCTGACACCTGATTCACCAGCGACAGCGGCGGCATACATGAAGGGCCGCCCGAGGAACACAAACGCAGCGCCGAGCGCTAACGCTTTCAAGACATCACTTCCGCGACGGATGCCGCTGTCCATCATCACTACGATGCTGTCCTGAACGGCTTCTTTGATGAGGGGCAGAACGGTCAGTGGAGAAACTGCACCATCGAGTTGTCGACCACCGTGATTCGATACGATTATCCCGTCGACGCCCGACAGTGCCGCTCTTTTGGCATCATCCGGGTGAAGGATGCCTTTAAGGACTAACCTTCCTTTCCATCGGCGCCTTATACGCTCGATGTTGTCCCAGCAAAGGTGATCACGCCCGGTTGTATCGCGGACCGCCGATGCTGACAACATTGGCGCTCCGCGCGTCGAGAAGGAGTTTTCGAAGTGAGGCATCCCATGCCGTAGCATGGTCTGAAGGAAAGTCCCGAACAGCCAGCGTGGATGAGTGATGCCATCAAACGCCAAACGCACGCTAGGGCGCAACGGCAATGAAAATCCGGTGCGGATGTTGTTCTCCCGGTTCGCCCACACGGGAATGTCAACGGTGATCACGAGTGTTGAGAATTTCGCGCTCTCAACGCGGTCAATCAGTGCATCGATACGCCCGCTGTCACCGGGAAGATACGCTTGAAACCACGTCGCGGGCGCGGCATCATGAACCTCCTCCATTCGAATGAGAGAAGATCCGCTCATGATGGCCGGGATGTTCAACTTTTGAGCCGCGCTTGCGAGAACGATGTCACCACGATAGGCCGAGATCGCACTAATGCCAACAGGAGCGATTCCAAAAGGGCACGAGTACTTGTGACCGAACAGATCCGTACTTTGCGATCGCCGTGACACATTGATCATCACTTTCGGGCAAAACTCATGGCGCGCGAAAGCGAGACGGTTTGCCGTAAGTGACGTGGAGTCCTCCGCCGCACCTGCAATGTATCCAAAGAGCGGCCGCGGGAGAAGCGATCGTGCTTCGTTTTCGAAGTCGTTTAATGATAGAACCCTGCGGAGACGTTTTGGAAGGTCGGCTCGTACCTCATAGGCCGCTTTTGCGAGCGCTTTTGCATCTGCAGCCTCGTGAGGGTTGATAGCTTTAACAGTACTCTTCATGGGGATCCTGCCAAAAATACGCGACGGCGCGCAAGCGTCGGCGCAGCAAAGCTGAAGTATTAAGAGACCAGCATTCCGCGTATCCGCATGAGCTCACGGTGAAGGGATTCATTACGCTCAAATGGTGCACGACCGTGCAGATAAAAATAGTTGTTCAAAACGACAAGTTCACCGACGGGCAAAGCGACTTCCTTTGTTCCTCCAGACGCTTCCATCGAGTTAGACAGTTCGCGCAAGAAGAGGGCTTCTTCGAGATTCGTCGGCTGCACAAACTGATCGATGAAGGACATTGAAAGACCAAATTCTCCATGGAAGAAGAGAGGACGCTCGATAACTTCGGAGACATTCTTCGACCCAGGGGATTTATAGAGAAACGGCTTGGAGCCGAGGCGATGATAGGCAAACTGATCAACCTCATTCCAGTCGTCGAGATGCAGGAAGCGTGATTCCCCACCGACAGCGTTTTTTTCTTCAAACTTCATCATCAGCAGCCAGTCAGTGGCGTCTGAAACAAATGTCCCGTCAGTATGAAGAGTGAAGAGGCGGTATGCCTGCCGGAGGTACGAGTCGCTATCGTCGGTATGTTTGACGAGGAAGCGGGCGTAATAATTTCCCGACATCGCATCGTGATTAGCCGGTCCCAAAAGGTGCCCGATGGCCGAGCCAAACCGGACGAAATCATCAGGATCTTCTGTCGAATTCTTCAGTCCTACGGTGAATCCTCCGAACCGTCGATCACGGACAAGAGTGAGAAGTGTTGATGCGAAGGTGTCGCCTGCATGTCTAGCGAGAAGCCCTCCCAGGTAAAACCGCATGAAGGGAACGTAGTCGAGGTTCTGAACGTCGACGTGACGGGCTTCGTCCAGAAAGAGGCGAAGTGCCTTATCGTCGATATCGATCACCTGGATACGATGATGTGTCTCGTGCCTACGAACTTCGAAGTTGTCGACTGTGGTCGCGAAGGCTGTTGCGGAAAGAGGAGCGTTCATGGTGGCACCCAGCGTCTGGAAAGACTTCATTGGACACGAATAGTTTGATATGATAAAGCTTCAAAAACCGAATCTTTAATGCATCAGGGTGATTAAATGACTGACACGCGTCAGCTCCGATACTTTGTTGCGCTGGCGGATCATTTGCACTTTGCCAAGGCCGCGGACGAACTGGGCATCGCGCAGTCGGCCCTTAGCGTGCAAGTCCTAAAACTTGAAAAGGAAGTCGGGGCGCGGCTGCTGAATCGCAATAAGCGGCAGCCGGTGTCTTTGACCGAAGTGGGGCGCATGGTGTACGAAGAAGCCACGGCCGCGTTGCAACATGTCACGCGGGTGGGTCAGGTCGGCCGCCTTGCGGCGCGCGGTCAGTTAGGTTTCATCAGGATAGGTTCGGTCGCGTCCGGCGTAAGTAGTGGTCTGGTCAACCGGATGCTGAAGGATTTTCGATCGACACATCCAGACGTCGTGGTCGAACTGGTGGGAATGGACACGCCGCGTCAACTAGAGGCACTTGCTGCAGGGGAAATTGACCTAGCGATCCTCAGACCGAGACGCAAATATCCATCCGGCCTGAGTGCTACCATCATTCATAATGAGCGACTGATGGTAGCGATCGCCGAGGATCATCCGTTGAACTCAAAAGTTAAGCTAAATGTCAGTGATCTGGCGAATGAGACGTTCATTACCCCACAATTGAGGGAAGACGAGGGCTTCAGCTTGACATTAGAACGACTTGCCGTTTCCGGTGGGTTTTCAGTGGCGACCGAGATTCGTGTTCAGGATTTCATCAGTGCGCTCACGATGGCATCCGCTGGATATGGGCTTGTGCTTGTGCCCGAGTCGATGCAATTTCTCATGTCACGCGCTCTGCGATACCGTCCGGTAAGTGGATTGGAAGAGAATGTGTATCTGGCACTTGCAAGACGAAGCCGAGAGTATTCCCCTGCGACCCGTGCGCTCTTGGATTCTGCGCTGGCGAACGTCAAAATTAGTGCGAGTCGTGCGTAGGTTAGCATTAGCGATTTCCTTGGTGTGATTCAAAATCCACGTTTTTTTGCGTTACGCAGCCAAGCTGAATCACCCTGCCCACACAGCTGCAGAATGGGAATGCGAAGCAAAAAGAGGCCTTCTACGCCCCCTTGCATCAGATTTGCTTAGGCTGCAGCGGGCCGAGTTCGAGTAGCGTGGACTCCTCGCGGCCGATGGCGGCATGCAACCGGTTCCACGCTTGCCGGAACGCGAGGGAGGTTTCTCGCTTGCGGTGTAAAAGACACATCTGTCGCACGAAATGCTCTGGGATAGCGGTGGCGCGTGGGATGGCATCGAGCTTCTGTCCAGCACGCACGCGAAGGCGAGCAAATCCTCGCGCTGGTTTTGCGAAGCGATGCGCATCGTACCGATGCGTGATATACGATGATCAACCTGCGGCAATACTGCTAGGTGTCATCGCGGGTACAGGCTGTTGTCCGATGGCGCATCGCGTCATGAGCGGCCACGTCGTTTCAATCTGCATTCCTGATAATAATGCAGACATCGACATATCAATACCCATCAGTTTCCGCAACCATCCATTCAGTTTCGCGTGTTTGCCGATGTTGCTCACTAACCACCGGCTTGCACTGGACTGAAACGCGCAACCAGTTGAATGAAAGTTCTGAAGGCCAACCTCAAACCGGGTTTGATCGAAATGAGAAACTCCCTGTTCAAAGGTGGCTACCTGAAACAGGTGCAAAAATACTGCCCGAGCATCAATAAGGAAGATCTGCGGCGGCCATACCCAGCAGGCGTTCGCGCTCAGGTCGTGTCAAAGGAAGGCAAGTTGATCGACGACTTTTTATTCGTCAACACCAAACGCAGCGTCAACGTCTGCAATGACCGTCCCCCGCCGCCACCTCTGCGATCCCTATCGGTGCCGACCCAGCCAGCAACCGACTAACCGGCTCGCACCGGCTGAGCAAGCATCAGGCCGTGCACGCACTCAGGGCTGACGGACAAGGCTGACAACTCAGGCGCTGTCGTGAGCAACTTCTACCCGCGCGCGCAACGCCTGAACGGCGCACCCCGGCGTGGTCAGCACCCGAACCGAAACCATTGCTCGCACAGCGCTGGCAGCACGCGCCAGCGAGAACTGGCCCAGCACCAACGCATCGACTGCTGTCAAACCTTCGCACGCTCTGGCTGCGAGTTGATCGTGAAGTTCACCCTTCCCACGTTTGAGAGCGTCGAGCGCACCCTGCGCCAGAATCGCCGTGACCTCAATACTGCGACCTCGCGCCCTGCCCATACTGACCAATTCATCTCGCAGGGCGGCCAGAGAAGGTGCATAAGTGACCAGCAAGCCAATTCGGTCACCCCATTCAAGCGCCGCCTCGAAAGCCGCTTCATTAGGACGCAGCACCGGAATCGGCAGCGCCGCCTTGAGCGCATCAATCGCCGGACCAAACGCCGAGCAGGTAAACAGAATGGCCTGCGTACTGCCGGCTTTCCCTGCATACGCCAGGCAATACAGGGCCAAGGTTTCGAAACGAGTTACCATTGAATGTTCAAGCCGCCCTGCAACCGCAAGCTCGATCGCCAGCGAAGTATCCAGTAGATCGAAATAGAAGGCCTCCGGCCAGCCCTCCGCGAAAGCCTCGCGCGCAGGCCCAATCGACTCCTCCAGGGCATGGACCAGAGCAATACGTACCGGCTCAGTGGATGCCATCAGCCACTCCTCGCCCCTGCAGGGCTTTGATCAACAGACTGTCGCGCAGAGACTCCAACTCATTGACTGAACGGCCAGCGGCGGCCTCTTCCACGCCCTTGATCAGCGATTGGCAAACCGTCTCGCTGAGCACCGGCGTACCGAGTGACGCCCAGCGGCGCTCCTGGCTCGGCCCAAGGTGATGCAGATAATGCGAGATGCCTCCCTGACCTCCGCCTAAATGATAAGTCATGTGCGCACCCGTGACTGACCAGCGCAGCCCCGGACCGCTGACCAGTGCAGCGTCTACCTCTGCGACATCAGCAATGCCTTCGGCAACAATATGCACCGCCTCACGCCAGAGCGCAGAGGCCAGCCGGTTGGCAATATGCCCTACCGCATCTTTCTTGAGCCGGACCGGACGGCGACCGACGCTGCGATAAATCGCCTCGGCGCTGTCCAGCACCACTGTTGCAATACCGAACAGCTCCACTAATGGCACCAGATGCGGCGGGTTGAACGGATGCGCGGTAATCAACCGTTCGGGATGGCGCATCCCGGGAGAGAGGTCCGACCAAGTAAGCGCCGAAGTGCTCGAGGCAATGATTGTTTCAACCGCGACGATGGCCTCAATATCGGCATACAGGGCGCGCTTAAGCGCAATGTTTTCAGGTGCATTTTCTTGCACCAGGCAGGCTCCCTGCACCGCCTCGCCCAACGTCTGCGTAAGCGACAAACGGCCCTGCCTGGCCGGGTCACACCCAAGCGAAGCAAGTTGTGCCAAGGGCCGTTCGAGCCGCCCAAGAAAACCGTCGAGTACTGCCTTCGAAGGGTCCCAGGCCTGCACGTCGTAACCATGTGCAAGAAAGAGCGCTGCCCAGCTCTCGCCAATCAAGCCGCATCCCAGTACTGCTACTGAGGTATAACTTCTCATCACCAGCGTCTCCTTAGTATTTTCGAACCTGTCCCGCGCCTGGCACAGATGATCGCCGACAGTTTCTTCCTCTCACTGTATTTCACTAAAACGCCCCAAAAAGGATGTCCAACTTCTTGGGGTAAGTTCATTATGGAATGGACACGCAAACAACCTGGTATGAACCTAGCCTGTTTCACATAGGCGGCTACCCCGGTGTCGGCAGACGTTGGGAAAGGCATTGATCTGGCTGCGCCGATCACGCGCAACCACGACGCTATCCTTGGCCAGCTCGAACGTGGTGAAGTCGCCAGGTTCGGCGATCTCGGAAATATGACATGCAAAGAGCCTGCGACGCCTGAAGACCAGCGCGATATTTCGTTCGAACCATTTTTCAGAGATGTAAAATTCCTGAGGCAATGAGGTCAATGGGAAGCCATCCGAGCCCATTTCAGGAAAGTTCAAGTCAGCATCATTACCCATCATCATCACACTCTTATTTTTGGAATGATCGAGTCACCACAGCCTTTAGTCCAGCTTAGGCTTGCCCAAACCCATTTCCTCACGTTTCTGCAAGCGCACGGCGTAAGCCGGATCATCTTTCCACTGGTTAATGGAATCGATCAACAGCTTGTGCTTGGCCTCAAGCGAAGGGATGTATTCCGGGTACGGGAAGATCCACAGGTCATTGCGCTTCATGCCCATCAGCGTACGCTCGGCCAGGTCCAGAGGGTCAAAACCAGCCTCGAGGTGAACCTTGACTCGGGCAACAGCCTCAGCATCCTCGACAAAGCCTGATTGCGCGTATTTCTGTGTGCGGGTGACACCCACCTCCATGAAATTGGTGTTAACCGAGCCCGGGCAAAGGCAGGAGACTCCGATATCGAACTGGCTTAGTTCGATTCGCAGCGACTCCGACAGCCCACGGATGGCAAACTTGGTGGTGCTATAAAGGGCTGCGGTGGGAATCACAAAGAACGACGAGATCGAGGCCGTATTGACGATATGGCCGCCGTCGCCGTGCTCGATCATGTGTGGCAAAAACGCCTGAATGCCGTTGATCACGCCGCGCAAATTGACGTCGATGTGCCAGTCCCAGTCGTCCGCGGTGGCCAGCTCTAGCGGGCCACGGGCGCTGACGCCGGCGGTGTTCATCAGCACCTGCACCGGGCCAAACTTCTTTTCCACTTCCAGGGCGGCAGCGGCGTAAGCTGTGCGATCGGTCACATCGAGATGCATGATGTGCACCTGTACATCCTTGTCCTTGAAATAAGCGGCTGCCTCTTCGAGATGCTTGGCTTGAACGTCGGCGATTACCACTTTCATACCGGCCTGCTCCGCCAAGACTTTAGCTTGGCCCAGACCAATGCCCGATGCACCCCCGGTGATAAATGCAACTTTGCCTTTAAAATCGAACATCAACTGTCTCCTTGATTGCCCTGAGGTGGGCTTATTCTTATGAAAGCAAAATTATCGTTGTTGTTGGTTTTGCATCTGCCAATGTAGACATTCGACTACTGCAACTGGTTGCGGGTTCTCTGATGGGGCTAAATTCGTCTGCGACCCGCATCAGGACTGGATCTAGCATCTGCGGTGGCAAAGATCGACTCAATGGGATTGGTCGTTCGCAAATGCTGCCGGTGTTCGGCAGGGAGTCATAGAAGGCAAGCAGTTCATCGCTGTCTTTCGTGAGTTTCCCGTCGCCTTTGGATACTTGGCCGAATAAGTGCAGGACAACCCTCATTACACGAAACCCAAGGCCTACCGGGTGCTACCGGGTGCTGTTCACGCGCATCAGCGACCCCGTCTAGACGCTACAAGCTGCGCAACAAAGCCTGCAGTTACCTTCAGCTCTTGCCAAGCTGGAACGATCCGGCCTGAGGGTTTGACTGCACAGATTCCGTTAATTCCGCAGCTTGCCCGAGAATCCCACGGTAGAACGCGTATTCTGCCTGGAGCGCGTGCGCGAGATTCACTTCCTTTCGAAATCCGTGGCGCTCATCGACATAATAGTGCGCCTGGACGGTCACACCGTTCGCCTTTAACGCAGCCACCATGCTGCGCGTCTGGTCGGGCGTCACGACGGCATCGAGTTCGCCCTGAAAGAAGATCACCGGCACCTCGATCCGATGCGCATGCAGCAATGGCGTGCGCGCCAGATAGCGCTCGCGGTCAGCAACCGCATCGCCGATCAGCCAGGCCAGATAATCGGCTTCGAACTTGTGCGTCCGACGGCCGAGCGTGAGTGGATCGCTGACGCCGTACAGGCTACCCCCGCCGCAGAACACTCTGCGAAACGCGAGCGCACAAAGCGCTGTGTAGCCACCCGCACTACTGCCGCGGATGAACGCACGCGCGGGGTCAATGCGCTGCTGCGCAGCGAGATGGGCGACGGATTCGCACGCGTCGTCGACATCGATTATGCCCCAACTCCCCCGGAGCGACTCCCGAAAGTCGCGGCCATATCCGGTGCTCCCGCGATAGTTCAGATTGACGACTGCAAACCCTCGTTGCGTCCAGTACGCAATGCGGGAGTCGAACACCGGATAGCAGGCGGAGGTAGGGCCACCGTGAATGAATACGATGACTGGCGGCAACCTTTGAGCAAACTCCGACGCGTAGAAGTACGCATGCGCCTCACTGCTGCCACTCGGAAACCGCAGGACTTCTGGCTGCGGAATGCGTTCTTCGGGCATCATCGGCGAGACTTCGGCTAGCACTTTCACTTGATGCCCGCGGCGTTCGATTGCCAGCACGGCGGCGGGGCAAGTAGGCGAAGCCGCGATGCAGTAGAAGCACTCCTTGCCGGCGGCGAGACTGCGGAAGCGGCTAAATTTCGAGGCAAGTGGGCGACGTGTGCCGTCAGCGTCGATGTGAGCGAGCATGCCCCAGCCATCCTTTATCCACGCGCCAAGAAAAGAGCCGTCGTCAAGTGCGATCCAGCTATGCTCGCCAAGCTGCCACGGTGCAGAAGCATGATCGGCTTCTGCCGCGGGCAGCGCTTCGAGCACGTCGTCCTGCAGCTGCCAAGGTCGCCAAAAGCCGCTGCGGTCGCTCAGGTAATGGAGTGCGCCCCATGCATCGAAATGCGGTTGCTGTAACGCCTCCACGCGATCGCCGCCGGCCAGCGTACGGGGCGCGGACCAGACCCCATCCGCGTCTCGCTCGCAGCTACGCAATAGCGTAGAGGTCCACGGCTGATGCGGGCGGTACCATTCGATCCATGCAAGCCGCGAACCATTGAAACTCAGGCAGGGCGCCGCGTAGAAGTCTGCCCCTTGCGCGAGCACCTCTCGCGCACCGTCGGCGAGTGCGATCGAGACAATGCGATGTGTGCTGCACTCTTCTTCCACCGCGACGATCAAGCCGTGGCTATGGCGAAGGTCGCCATAGCGGCGATCCCCGTGCGTGAGTTCGACGGGCTCGCCGCTCGCAACGTCGGTATCATCGTGGATTCGCTGGCGATAAAGCTGCTGGTCCTTTTCGTTTACGAACACCACCTGATGATCCGCAATGCAAAACGAACCCCCACCGTACTCGTAAACACGGCCGCGCACACTGAAGCCCTTCGGTGTGACGCAGCGCGGCGGGGACCCCTGTTGCCATTGCCAAACACTGCAAGCGGCATCATTCGGATCGTATGTACTCCAGAACACGCCGCTCAACCCCGCCACGAGTTCCACGAAATTTTTGCATGCCGCGACCGCCTGTTCGGCCGACATGCAGTCAGGACTTGTCGAGCTTTCGCGAGTTTCGGTCATTGCGGAAGATCAGTCGGTTTATTGGTTGGACAGGCTGTGAGGACTCGTTGCGGGCTTGCACTATGATACGGTGCTCAGGCGACTTCCCGCATACCGGGTCAGCGTTGGCTGCGTCGCCAGTCAGCATGAAGGCTTGGCAGCGACAGCCGCCGAAGTCCTTTTCCTTTTCCTCGCAGGAACGGCATGGCTCAGGCATCCACCTGTCGCCGCGAAAGCGGTTAAAGCCGAACGAGTCGTACCAAATGTGGCGCAGATCGTGAACGCGCACGTTCGGAAACTCGATCGGCAACTGGCGAGCGCTGTGGCACGGCAATGCGGTGCCGTCGGGCGTGACGAGGAGAAAGATAGCGCCCCAGCCGGCCATGCATGGCTTAGGGCGTTCCTCGTAGTAATCAGGCGCCACGAAAATGAGCTTGCACGGACTGCCGATCGCCTCCATCTTGGTTCGGTACTCGTTGGTGATGCGCTCAGCCTTTTCGAGCTGAGCGCGTGTGGGCAGCAGTAGCGCACTGTTGAGTTTGGCCCAACCATAGAACTGGCAGGTGGCGAGTTCGACGAAATCCGCCTCGAGCTCGATGCACATCTCGATAATGCGGCCCACGTCATCGATGTTGTAGCGGTGCATGACGAAGTTCAGCACCATCGGATAACCGTGCGCCTTCACTGCCCGTGCCATCGCGAGCTTATGAGCGTACGCTTTGCCCGAACCCGCGAGCATGTTATTCATATCTTCGTCGCTCGCCTGGAAGCTGATCTGTATGTGATCAAGTCCGGCGTGCTGGAGATCGGCGACCTTCTGCTCGGTCAGGCCGATGCCTGACGTAATCAGGTTCGTGTAGTAGCCGAGCCTGCGCGCCTCACCGATCAATTGCGCGATATCGCTGCGCACCAGTGGCTCGCCCCCCGAAAAGCCGATCTGCGCCGCCCCCATCGCACGCGCCTCGGTCATCACGCGAATCCATTGCTCTGTGGTAAGTTCCTCGCCTTGTCGCGCAAAGTCGATGGGATTTGAGCAGTACGGACACTGAAGCGGGCAGCGGTACGTGAGTTCTGCAAGGAGCCAGAGCGGCAGCCCGACCTTGGTTTTATCGGCCGCCCCTGTGGATGCATGCAAGTCGGCGCGCGTGGTGTCTTCGTCAGACAAGATCGATCCAGTGCTTGTCGCGCGCGACCAACATGAACTGTTCAACATCCTCGCCAAGCTCCAGCGCGCCGGGATACTGCATGCTCAGACAGTCGATGATGGCGGCTATGCTGAGCGCTCCGTCGATTAGCCCACCAATCGCGCCTGCGCTTTCATTCAGCTTGATCATGCCCTCGGGATAGAGCACCACGTAGGCATTTTGGGCGATTTCAAACTGAAAGCGGTAGCCCCGCCGCCAAGCTGGCGTTAATTTGCGGTGAAAGGTCACAGTGCAATTCCTTTGTGCCAGGCACGTTTGTCTGTCACCGTATGATAAGGTGGGCGGCCGAGTTCGTATGCCATCGACATCGCGTCGAGCATGGTCCAGAGAATGTCGAGTTTGAACTGAAGGATTTCGAGCATGCGCTGCTGGCTTTCATAGGTCGTGCAATGCTGCAGCGTGATTTGCAGGCCGTGGTCGACGTCGCGCCGCGCCTGGTTCAGTCGCGAGCGGAAATATTCGTAGCCGCGTGGATCAATCCACGGGTAGTGCTGGGGCCAGGTGTCGAGGCGCGACTGGTGAATCTGCGGTGCAAACAGTTCCGTGAGCGAACTGCTGGCCGCTTCCTGCCAGTTCGCACGCCGTGCGAAGTTGACATAGGCGTCCACCGCGAAGCGCACGCCGGGCAACACCAGCTCCTGCGCGCGCAACTGGTCGGGATCGAGCCCGACGGCCTTCCCCAGATGGAGCCATGCGTCGATACCGCCATCTTGGCCGGGTGCGCCATCGTGGTCGAGGAGACGCTGGATCCACAACCGGCGCACTTCGCGATCGGGACAATTGGCGAGAATCGCCGCGTCTTTCGCAGGAATATTGACCTGATAGTAGAAGCGGTTAGCCACCCACCCTTGGATTTGCTCCCGGGTCGCGCGACCTTCGTACATCGCCACGTGATAAGGATGGTGAATGTGATAGTACGTGCCTTTCGCGCGCAGGGCCAGTTCGAACTGTTCGGTTGTGAGGGCGGGTTTTGTCATGAATCTCTCTTGTGGCTTTGCGACAGAATTGCGGCAGCCTGGTAATACGCCGCACGCGTTTGCAGCAAATATCTATAGCACGATGCTCATGCCGTCGAAAGCGACTTCCACGTTGCGTCGTACGAGTTCCGCGCGCTCGGACGAGTCCTCGTCAAGAATCGGATTCGTGTTGTTGATGTGCGTGAGAATCTTGCGCACGTGTGGAAACTGATCGAGCACCTCGAGCATGCCACCGGCGCCGATTTGCGCGAGATGTCCCATTTCGCGGCCCGTGCGTGCGCCTACGCCGCAGCCCCGCATTTCGTCGTCGGTCCAGAGCGTGCCATCGATCAGCAGGCAATCGGTACCACGCATGCGGCCGAGCAGGGCGTCGTCCACCTCGCCAAGTCCGGGCGCATAGAACAGCTTGCCGCCTGTGCGCAAGTCCTCGATCACGAGGCCGATGTTGTCGCCCGGATGCGGGTCGTTGCGATGCGGCGAAAACGGCGGGGCCGCACTGCGCAGCGCAAACGGCATGAAGCGCAGGTTGGGGCATACGGGAATGACGAATGCTGTGCCCGAGACGATCGGGTTCCAGCGCAGGCCGCCGTTCCAGTGTGAGAGCATTGGAAAGAGCGGAAAACCAGTGCTCAGATCCTCGTGAACCGTGTTGGTGCACCAGACCTCGTGTGGGCAGCCTTCACGCAGGCTTAGCAGGCCGGTCGTATGATCGATCTGGCTGTCCATCAGCACGATAGCGCCGATGCCTGTATCGCGCGGCGCGCGGCCTGGCTGCATCGGCGCGAAGCCTGACAGCTGTGCTCGGATGTCTGGCGAGGCGTTGCACAGTACCCATGCCACGCCTTCGTCCGAAATAGCGATCGACGACTGGGTACGCGCAGAGGCGCGTATGCGGCCTTCACGAAAGCCCGCGCAATTCACGCAATTGCAGTTCCATTGAGGAAAGCCGCCGCCTGCCGCGGAGCCGAGAATTTGAATATGCATGCTTGCCCAGAAACTGCGCACGGCGTGAATCAGAGGAAAGCCCCGGCATAGCGGGGCTCTCGCAACCTTCGATGCTACGGATCAACGGTTCGAAATGTACATCGTGACTTCAAAGCCGAGACGCAGATCGGTAAATGCGGGCTTGGTCCACATGGTTGAACTCCTCTAAGTAGATGGAAAGAACGGAAGTACCGTGAAATGCACAAACCACAGACAACAAAAAAGCAAACACGAAGCGCATCGTGCAGCCGTTGGACGTGGTCCAGACAACGCTCAGCATGCACAATTCGTCCCGACTTGACAGTACCACATCTAAAATCGTTCGAGCTATATAGTTAGCAATCCTACTATACTAAATGTTTCATTCCATTCATGCGAGGGTTTGACTACCTAGCGGCGAATGACGCTGTGTGGGACCGCTTATCCTTAGAAAATCGGACGGCACACGAATCAGTCAGCCACGCTCGCTGCGCCACCGGCGTATACGTCAAGTTATCCAACCAGAATGACGAATCGCTTGCTTAGGGCGTCCGCAGCACGCCTTCGTGTGAAAACAGAATCGGATTTCCGCCCGCGCCCAAGAGGGCCGCGGTCAGCGTCGCGCGATCCGGGCGCTGAGAAACCTCGAATGTCGTCGCGCCGGATTTCCGCAACATCAGCATCCCGTCAAGCCCGACGCCCATCAGACCGTCAGCGGTTACAACGAGATCTGTGATTGAATTCTTTGTACCCGTGGCTACCGACGACCAGGTCGCCCCGCCATCGCTGCTTTCGAACAGGCTGCCGAGCAGTCCGCCGACGACGATGCGTCCGTCCGGCATCGCCACCCCGCTCCACAGGGTGCCCTTGCCGCCCGTGGCCAGATAGCTCCAGTTCATACCGCCATCCGTCGACTTGAGCACCATGCCTTGCTCCGAGTCGATATACAGTGCACCTTGGCGATCCGCAAAGACGTGATACAGATTGCGATCCCCATGCGCGCCGCCCGGCGGCTTCGGCACGGCCACCTTGCTCCACGTCGCTCCTCCATCGTGCGTTGCGAGCATCAGCGACCAAAGGCCCACGGCCAACCCGTCCTTTTCACTTCTGAAGTACACCGAGAACAGCGGCTGGTCCACCGAAACGTCCATGCGCTGCTTCTTCCATGTCTCACCGCCGTCGCTCGTCGCGAGTATCGCGCCCCACTGGCCCACCGCCCAACCATGCTGCGCATCCACGAAGGTGACGGCGGAGAGCGTCGCCGACAACGGCACCTGACGTGCCTGTCGCCAGCTCTTTCCATCGTCGTCCGACAGCACAACGAGGCCTTGCTCGCCCACTGCGACGATTCGCTTGCCGGCCCGAGTGGCATCCATCATCATCATGTGCGTTGGGTCTGCCCATGCATGAGCCGAGTTCGCACTCCAGATTGCGACCGCGCCCGGCGACGCTGCGAATGCGACTGCGGCATTGCACAGCGCGGCGCACACAACAAGTAGCTTGATCATGACTGTCTTCCTTTAGTCGTGGTCGTCAAAACCTAATGGCTGAAGAGGCCGGGCGCACGCGCCGGCTTGCTGCGCGGGAACCACCGTTCGAGCGCCGACGCCAATGCTGGCAACGCCGTCATCGCCATCACCAGGTTGACGATGAACATGAAGGCCAGCAGCTTGCCCATGTCCGCTTGAAACTTGAGCGCCGAGAAGCTCCACGTTGCCACGCCGATCGCCAGAGTGATCGCCGTGAAGATCGTAGCAACGCCGACTTCCAGGATCGCGTGCTGCACCGCTTTCACAATGGGTTGACCGCTCGCAAGGTGAAGTTGAAGGCGGTTGTAGATATAGAACGCGTAGTCGACGCCGATACCCACCGCCAAAACCATTACCGGCAGCGTCGCTACCGTGAGCCCGATCTTCAATTCCTTCATGAACCAGTAGCCGATGAAGGTCGCGACCGACAAGGGCACGCAACAGGCCAGCATTGCGCGCCAATCGCGGTACGCAAGGAAAACCAAGATCAGAATCGCGGCATAGACGTAGAGCATCATTGGCAACTCGCTCTTCGCCACTTCGTCGTTGGTCGCCGCGATAACGCCCGCATTGCCGGCGGCAAGGCGAACCGTGATGCCCGGGAACGGATGCGATAGGCGGTATGCCTTCACATCATCAAGCACCCGGTTGATCGTCGTGGCCTTGTGATCTTTCAGAAACAGATGGACTGCGGTCATACTGCAGTCGACCTTCATGAAGCCCTTCACACGATTCACGTCAACCGAAATAGCCCCGTAGTTCTCCGGGTCAATCGGTACGACGTTCATTTTTGGATAGTCTTCGTTGTATCCTTGGTTGTACGCTCGCAGCAACGTGGTATAGGACTTCACCGACACCACTCCCGGTTCAGTCCGCATTGCCGTGGAGAAATCGTCTTCATATAATCCGACTGCGGGATTGTTGCACGCTCCGCTATCCGATTCCACCACGACTGTAAGCCAATCGAGACCCATGTCATAGTTGTTTGTGATTGACGTGGCATCGAGGTTGAAGCGTGCGTCCGCGCGAAGCTCCGGGGCGCCAGGCTGCAGTGTGCCGATTACGCGATCCCGGCTTTGCCACACCGCCAAACCTAGCACCATCGCCGTCACTGCAAGCGTCAGCATCGCATACTTCGGCTCCGCCACCCGTGCGAGCAAGCGCAACGGCCTGGCGCGCTGCTGACTGCGCTTCAGCGCTTTATCGGCGTAGAGCTTACTAAAGTTGAAGCACGACGCCGCAACAGGCAAGAGAATCAGGTTCGTCACGATCTTGTACGCAACACCGAGCGACGCGGTGATCGAAAGTTCGCGTACCATCGGAATTGGGATCGACAGCAGCGTGATGAATGAAACGAACGCCGTGATGAGTGCGAGCACACCCGGAATCAGCAAGCCACTGAAACTGTGGCGTGCAGCAGCGAATGAACTATTGCCATGCGCAATCTCCCGCACGATTGAGTTGACCTGCTGCACTCCGTGCGACACTCCGATCGCAAATACCAAAAACGGCACGAGCACCCCTAGCGGATCCAGTCCGAAACCCAACAGCTTTAACGTTCCAAACTGCCAGACAAGGGAGGTCAGCGAGCAGCAGATCAGCAACATCGTGAAACGAACAGAATGGCAGTACCAGTACACTGCAAGGGCGGTCAGTAGCAGTGCAATTGCGCAAAAGCTGAGCACGGCTTTTGCCCCGTCGGCAATGTCGCCGATCTGCTTCGCGAAACCAATAATCTGGATTTCATACCCAGCGTCCTCGAAGGGCTTGCGTACGCTGGAATCGAGCAGATGATTGAACGCTACATAGTCGAGCATCTTGCCTGACGCGTCTCGCTCGTTCAATTCGGCTGTGATCATCGCACTGTCTTCGTCATGCGAGACCAGCGTCCCCACATAGCCACCTCCGGCGGTTGCTCTGCGAATATTGGCGATATTGTCAGGTGTCAGTTGATCCGGCGTGATGGTTCCCGAAATGATCGGCTCAGCACGAAAGCCCTCATCCGTCACCTCGTTGACGTACGAGTTCGGCGTCCAGAGCGACCTGACACCACTGCGATCAACGTTCGGCAAGTAGGTGACAGCCCGCGTCACGTTGTAGAGACGCGTCAACCCGTCCTTTGTCCAGATCGTTCCCTTCCGTGCTCGTACGACGACGGTAATTCGGTTTGCACCAAACAAGTCCGCCCGGTACTTCTGAAACGTCCGGATATATTCGTGGCCGATTGGCATCTGCTTCTCGAAGCCAGCGTCCATTCGCAACTGCACCGCAAACACCGCCATCACCACGGTAAAGACCGCGACCACGCCGAGCACGACCGCACGATGGCCGAAAAAATATCTTTCCAACCCGCTGACTAGACGATTTAACACGACATTACCCCTTAAGTAACACAACGGCGTACAACGTACGCGGTTCGCCGTCCTTCACCAGTCCATCGGTCAAAAGTTCCGAGTGGCGAATATCCCGACGAAATTTCGGTCTGTGTATGGTTGACCAACGTTGTTGTGGCCACCGAAGAACGCGGTGAAATTAACGCCCGCCTGCCACACCGTGGGATTCTGATTAAATAGGACGTAAAGGTTCACAGATTTGGCGCCCTGCGAATAGTTTGCGCTCCACGAAGGCGTGTACCCATAAAGGCCGTCCGTGAAAGTCACACCCGGCGTCACCTGCCAGCCGGGGATCAACGTCCCGTCGTAGGTCCAGTTGAAATCGATCGTCGCGCCCACTGAACTGGATGTGCCCTGCGCCATTCCGATCGGGTACCCCAGGCTTGAGCCATTATTCAGCCACGGCCAATAGGCCGCCGACGGAACCTGCATGACGGTTTGGCCGTTCATCGTCCGCGTAAAGCTGCTTCCGGTCACTCCCGGGTAATAGATCCAAGTCAGTTCCCACGTCAGCGCGGCCGCATCAGCTCCGAACAGCTTGAGGAACGGGTAGTCGCTACGCGATAGTGAGAGGATGCCGTTGACGTCGAACTGGAATTTCTTCTTGTCGATCCACTGCTGGCAATTGATGCCCGACACGCCGTTGGTGTTCAGATCGAGTGGTCCACCAGCGCCATAACAGGCCGACAGTGAGACGGCGTCACGCGGCCGATACGACGCTTCTGTACCAATCGCCCAGTCGCCAATCCCGAAGTTCGAACTCAGACCGAAAAGCTGGCGGTTATCGAGATACGAGTAGTGCGTAGTCCCATCCGCAGACGACGACACTACGGGCGACTTATCGGTATAGTTCAGGTAATAGAACGCAAAGTTCGCGCCGAACGAACTTGGCGCGAAGTTGAATTTGAAGCCGAATTGCGGCTTGTACTTCGATGGCGCCTGCCAATCAGTAGGATAGCCTTGAGAGAAAAACGGTGCCCCGGCATACACACCATTAACAAGACCACCGTTGATCGAATTGACTGTATCCTGATTGCCCGCTGCACTCGGGCCGCCGATCGTACTCGCAATCGTGCCCGCACTGGGCCCGCCTACGTTGTAATTGTTCGTGTTGGCCGTCGCCGGGCCCGCGCCACGGCCAAAACTGTTCGAGGTCGCCCAGAACGACCCCACAGGGGGGTAACGGTTTCCGTTCCATTGAAACTGGTAGTAGGCTTCTGTGCTGAGCCCATGTGAGAGATCCGCAGCAAAACTCACCATCGGCGCGGGCAGCAGCGCCTGCTTTAGTTGAGTGCCGGGAACCAACAACTTCTGGATGTCAAGTGAGTTGGTGGCGTTGATACCACCTGATGCATATATGCTTTCACCCCAATTGATCACCTGGTTACCCAGTCGTACGTGAGCGCCGCGCCCGTCTATAGTGAAGTCTTTTTCACCCCACAGGTCGAGCAGTTCAGCGTTGTAGACGACCTGTGCCGCAGCGGTGCTGCTCAAAGCCGTTCGGTCGGTATGTCCAGCTGCAAAGTCATACATCCCCGTGCCGCGGATCATGAACTTCAGCCCTTGGCTCGGCATCTTCAGCAGCAGTTCGCTAGTTAGGCTCAAGGACGCGCTGTACGGCTGCCCCTTGCGGTAATTCAGATCGCCGTCATTGCCGGCCCATTGATTGATGTTCGCCCCCGCGCCGCAATCGAAGGCGTTCGGGTCACCTGTGAGAAAACAGGCCGGGTTTTTCGTTCGGATCCCCATGCCTGCCGTGACGTTACTCACCCACGATCCGGTCAGATCGCTAACTCCTGTCGTGAAATCGTAGCCGTACGCATTTGACGTTGCCGCTGCAACGACAGCAAGCGACATTGTGCTCAGTTTGAAACTCCGCTTCATCATTGCCTCCCCTCCTCATCCGCCGTGCGCGCCGACGCGCGTATCGGGCGCGTCGACTCACTTTTTTAATTAACGCAACGACTTTCAGCGCTCGCTGACTGACCGCAGCGATTCCGCGGTGTAGAAGCTCGCCTTGAAACGTGGATCGTTGATCTGCTGATACCAGTGAAGGTCTTTACCTTGACCCGTGGTGGATGAATCGAATACGTAACGCCCATCGATCAAGTCGTATTGCACCATCGGTTGGTTATCGCAGGCGCCACCCAATTCCCACACAGGGATCGGGTAGCTTTCACGTACCTTCCACAGCTTGCCTTGCGCGTCGTAGTCCTCACCGACGAGCGCCAACCAGCTGTCCTCGTCCAGATAGAAGACTTTTTTCGAATCGACGTGGCGGGCGCTCGGCTTGAGCGTCGCTTCGACGACCCAGACGCGATGCGCTTCGTAGCGCCGATGATCGGCCGCGATACCGTCCAGCGTAGCGACGTCGCGCGGCTTGTCGTTGAATCTGTACATTCCGAAGTCGTTGTAGGGGACAATCATCTCCCGCTTCCCGACGAGCTTCCAGTTAAACCGGTCGATCGAACCCTGGAACATGTTGAATTCATCCATCAGATACTGATTTTCGAAACCGATAATCGGCGCATCGTGCGTATAGGCCGGCATCCGCCTCACGCGACGCTGTCCGGTGAAGTAGTAATATGATTCTGCATCCTTGTCGAAATACTGGCGCTGAACCAACGCCTCGCCCGCCAATGCCGCCGGCGTAACAACCACACCGTACTGCCCCGTATTCAGCTGATCGACTTCCTGCGGCGTCGTCTTGCCAAGCTTTCCTGACGGGAAATACATGGTTTGAGGACCGGTTTCCTCGATCCATTCGCTGCCGCCCGGGCGCGGAGAAGTAGCCGTGTAATCCATCGGCCATTCCATGCCCTCGCCCCGATACCGCGACGTAAAGTTCAAGATCGCCTCGGCGCCGTTCTTCGGCTGCGGAAACGCGACGCCGGGAAAGGTTGCTGTCTGAATCGTCTCGCCATCCGCAGCGAGTTTTGCCGTCGTGAGATTTGCCTTGGAATTTTCGGCTGCGACCTCCGGTAACTGGCATTCGCGGTGTGACGGATAGACGTCCATCCGATAGCCCTTCTTCTGCTTGATCAGCTGGATCTGACCTGTCGAAAGCATATTGGCGTACTTGTCGACATTCGACGCGTCAATCGAATAAAGCGGCTTCTCATCCTTGTGCTTCCAGAAATCCCCGCGGACTTTCCCCCACTCCCAGCCGGGTGCCGGCGACTGCTTTCCTGCATAGGCCGGCACGGCACCGTCCGTGCTCGCTGCGCGTTCAGCGCCCTCGGGCGTGAGATCTTCCGCTGCGACAGCAGTCCCGACCGCGAGCAATACAGCGGCTGCGATAGCGGACACAACTTTAACTCTGCACTTCTTCATCACAATTCTCCTTTCGATTCGTGCTTTACTCGCCCGTCTCCTTGCTGCTCGAGATCACAACGTGTCTCGGTCGGCCTATCAACTCAGGTCATTGGCAACATCTATGCTTAACGTCATTTCAGTTCACAAAACTTCTCTTCGCACGGTTGCTCCGTAGCGTCGAGCGCAACTTCGAAATCGCACGCGGTCATCGTCGACTTCACGTTAATATTTGTAGCGACTTGCCCCCGCACCGATAGACCAAAATTAGATACCTCGCACTACTAATAACATTTTCAAATGCCTGATAGTTGGTTTTCTTTTGCGTCGAGCCACTACCTTTTGACAGCTGAGCAGCGGAGTCTAAAACAATAGGCAAGAGGAAAGTCGGACCTCCGCGACGAAACAAGTGCTTTGATCGAACCGCTGTTATCGCTACCTGACTTCGGTGCGAGTAGAACCAGCGACCGCTTACGGCAACCAATCTTGCAGCGCCTACCGGAGTGCTGTTTGTCTTCAAGACACAATTCCGTTGGGGCGACCTGGCCATCGACATGGGATGCGGTTCCGATACAGCCTGCTGACGACGTCTGCAAGACCGGCGGGCGGCTACAGTCGCGCCGGTCCGGCTGCATGAGTTGCTGCTCACAACGTCGCCGCAGGCGGTCCGGGAAATTCCCGCTGGACCGGAGAGCGCATTTATGCCTGGTTGCATTACTTCCACTGTCTCCACCCGTCCGAACGTCGCGCCGACATCCGTGCACCGTTCTTCGACCTCCGCTTCTGTTCGTTCAACTGGAACGCTCTGCTACGTCCTGAGCAGCTTGATGAACCCGTCTCTAAGTTTTAGTAATCAACCCAGTTGCTACTACAGTAGCAAGCGATCCCTAGCCTTTAGGCGATACTAGGTTCCAACTCAGCGCTGTAACAATATGTCTTTTGCTAACTTCAATTGCAGAAAGCAGAACCTGTCTGTGGTACGTGTGACTACTTCACCGACAGCGCCCCGCCTCCCTCTCATGCAAGTCTTTTCTTAATGAGGTTTCGAGCGGACGAGGCCCTACAACGGCGTCTTGGCGCTATTCTCAGGACAGAGGCGGCGTAGATTGCTCTATCGCCCCAATCTAGTCCTCGCTAACCGATTGCGGCAAACTGCGTTGCACGCACACCGAGAACGACGCGTCGGCTGAACCGCTCAGTGAGATTTCCGGCAGAAATCCCGAAGAGCAGCAACATCGGTCCAATCGCAAAATCCAGAATCGCTACTCCCGTGTCCAATAAGTTCGAACGCATACCGAATTGGTTGCAGAAGCGTCGAGGAAGTTGAACGATCAGGAACAATAAGTCCGAAGATCGCGGTAGCGGCCACCGACGTCGTCCATACCTGCGCGCCAACCCTCGTTGGTATAGCACGTGAGGGCGGCGCTCCAGCCTCTCGATGCGGAACAGGGTTAATCGATTTTCTCCTCGAAGGACTAATTTTTGACTCTTTGGCCTATTTTTATGCCGCGCTTGCACCAAAGTCAATGCGTCAAAATAAGTTTTCGACTCAAGGGTCAAATTCTCATACGATTGAACTGCCCCGGATTTGGTGGAGGCTCCAACTCTTGAGAAAATGGGGCCATAACAAGTCGAACAAATTTTCTGCTGAAGTCCGGGAAAGTGCAGGGCGCATGGTGGAAGAGCATCGGGGCGAGTATCCGTCACAGTGGGCAGCGATCGAATCCATCGCCCCCAAGATCGGCTGCACGAGCCAGATATTGCTGGGGTGGCTCAAACGAGATGAGGTCGATAACCGCGAGCGCGATGGCGTGACACGTCGGAACGCGAACGTCGAGTTCAAGTAGGCACCTCGCGGTGTGTTGCCGTTCAAAGGCTCGTCCAGCAAGGATGTGTCAAGGGGCTGTTGCTTTTGAAATTCCCGGGGTGTTGCGTTTCAACGATCCGCCTCAATGCCTCTTGCCGGACCCATGCCCGATCGTCACGTGGCACACGAAAGGAGCAGTTCAGCCGGGCGGGTCGCGTCGGAACATTGATCGAGGAAACATGTGGAGAAGCCGGGCCAATGCCGGCGTGGGTCTAGATGGCGCTTTTTATAGCGCCCCCGTCGGCCCGCAACGCAGCTCCCGTCGTGGCCGGCAAAAGCGGGCTGACGATATAGGCCACGAGCGGCGCGATTTGCGGAGGCGAACCAAATCGCTTGATGAGCGATGTGGGGCGGATCTTCTTGAAGAACCCCTTTTTTTAGCGCTTCAAACGATTTGCCGTTTGCCTTTGCAAGGGTCTCCACGAACTCACCCACTCCCCGCGATTTCGTTGGACCCGGCAGCACGCTATTGACTGTAATGCTCGTGCCGGCAACGGCTTCAGTGAGCCCGCCCGAGACCACCAGCGGCGCGGGTTTCGTCATCCCGTAGTGGATCACTTCAGCTGGAATCTGCACCGCGCTTTCGCTCGAAATGAAAATGATGCGCCCCCAGTTTGCCTGCCTCATCGCACGCAAAAACAGGCGGGCTAGGCGTACCCCACTCAAGACATTGACGTCGAAGAACCGATGCCGGGCCGCGTCGGGGATCTCTTCAAACGGCTTGGGCTCGGAGATGCCCAGGTTGTTGACCAGAATTTCCACGTCCGGATAGCGTCGCGCTAGCTCTTCTGCTGAAGCGGCCGCACTGAGATCGCCGGCAAAATCCTGCTGCCCGACCAGGTCGTCCATAGATGACCGGGAGCGACGTCTACGATCACACGAGCGCCTTCGTGCGCCAAGGTGCTGGCGGGTAGCAATTACATGCGGCAACAGCCGCAGCTTGGTAGCAGAAATCCTGAGTCAATGCGCCCGCAGGCCATGTGTCAGTTCCTGTGGTATGTCGTGAATTCGGCGGCAGGAACGCGTTCCGTTCGCAGTCTGTTTTCATTGGCCGAACAGTCCTCGTAGCCGAGGGCCATGCCCGAAAGCAGGATCTGCTCCTCTGCGATACCGAGGACCCTGTGGACAATGCTGCCGTACTCGCACCATGCCTGCTGTGGGCATGAAGCGAGTCCGATGGATTGCGCCGCAATCATGACGTTTTGCATGAACATACCGCTATCAAGCCAGGAGCCGGCAAGAAGGTATCGATCCATCGTGAAAAACAGACCGACTGGCGCACCGAAAAAGGCGAAATTCCTAAGCATCGCTTCTTTCCTGGCTGCACGATCGCCTTGGTCGATGCCGTAAAGTCCGTAGAGATCGAGGCCCACCTTGCGCCGACGTGCAAGGTGGATGTCCTTCAATGTTTCGGGCATGTACGCATACTCATCACAACGCTTGCCTTCCCGAGCTGCGGCAGTCACAGCATTGGAGAGTCGGGTCTTCGCGTTACCTGTCACTACATGCACATGCCACGGCTGGATATTGGTGCCGGATGGTGCCCTGGCGGCCAGGTTAAGGATGGCTTCCACGTCCGCGTCAGCAACACTCGTGTCGAGGAATCTCCTAACGGAGCGACGTCGCGCGATTGCGTCGGCTGCATTAAACGAGGGCGCTGCATTCATCGTCGCTATATACCGTGCTGGGATTGTCAGACCAGCGTCGTACCGGACCGAGCGTCTGCGATCTCCTTCTTGCGTGCCTCGCGCAATACAAATCGCTGGACCTTCCCGCTCGGTGTTTTTGGGAGTTGGTCTACAAAATGAACGCGGCGAGGATAGGCGTGAGCTGCATAGTGCGTCTTTACCCATTGCTGGATTTCCGCCTCAATGACAGGCGCCGGCGTGTACGAATGGCGCAGGACGACATAAACCTCGAGGACTTCTCCCCGAACCTTGTCAGGTACCGCGATCACGGCGCACTCTCCAACGGCCGGATGCGCCGCAATGACGGACTCCACTTCAAACGGACCAATCCGATATCCCGCCATGATGATGACGTCGTCCTCGCGCGAGGAGAAGAAAAAGTAGCCGTCCTCGTCTGCACGGCCCAGGTCGCCCGACAGGTACCATTTGCCATCGCCGGTGAACTTCTCGGCGCTCTTCGAAGGGTCTTTTTCATAACCTCGAAACCATGCCAGGGGACTATCCTCCACGACGAAGGCAACGCGGCCGACCTCACCAGTTGCAATCTCGGTGTCTTCATCCCGGTCAAGCACAACCGCCTTCCACCCTGGAAGTGGAATGCCCATGGACCCCTCCTTGACCGGGCCAGCCAGGCGTTCGTCATGATGGTTATTGATGAGCATGCCTGCCTCCGTCTGCCCGTAATGATCGAAGACCTGCACACCAAGTGCACCCACTGCCCATCCGTTCACGTCCGGAGTGAGCGGTTCTCCTGCGCTGGAGGCGCACCGCAATTTCAGGCCAGCGGGCGGTTGATGTTCGGAACAGAGCAGAGACCGGTAGACCGTCGGCGCTGCAGCGAAGTTGGTGACATTCCGCTCGGTAAGGACTCGATAGGTGGTCTGCGCATCAAAACCAGCCTTAAGAAGAACGCTCTGGACGCCGGTGCAAAGCGAACCCAGAATGCCAAAATAGAGCCCGTATGCCCAACCCGGGTCGGCGGCGCACCAATAGACATCGTCGTGCCGCAGGCCTATGCCGAACTCGACATAGGCGTGAAACGATGCAAGCGCGCGGGTTGGAACGACCACGCCCTTTGGGCGACCGGTCGTGCCTGATGTACAGATATGAATGAACGGAGCATCTCCGCCGAGCGCAGCCGGCGTTACCTGCGGACTGTCAGCCTCGACTACTGACTGGAAGCTGCAGAAGAGTCCGTTCGTTATATCCCCGTCTGAACCGCCAATTACAATCACCCGATAGGCCGGGGTTTCCGGAACGTTCTCATCTGGCAGCAGTTTGGATAGCTGCGTTGCGTCGCAAATAACTACCTTCGTGTTGCTGCCCGACAACCGCAGAGCGATGGCAGGGGTGGCAAACGCGGTGAAGAGCGGAACATGTACTGCGCCGATTCTCCAGATACCCATCAAAGCGATAAGGTATTCCCTGCTTTTCCCGGCAAGTGTTGCGACACGATCCCCGGGGCTCACGCCAAGCGATGCGAGTCCCGCAGCGAACGCTTGCGACTCCCGTTTCAGATCGTTGTACGTCAATCGTTCCACCGTGAGGTTTGCGTCGACAATCTCATACGCGACACTTTCAGGATCGTGTCGGTCGCACAGTAACCAGGCAAGGCTCGCGTTCCCATCGCCGTAGGTGCCACGCAGTTCATGTATTCGTTTTGCTGTGTCCGTGTGCGACGCGCTTAGATCCATCTCTATCTCCTGACGTTTGCCCCGACATTCGTGATAGCGGTGTTTGCTATTAAGCGAATCACAATTACAGTTAACGATATGTGTCGGTGGGGAAACTGTCAATTGAACCGGCATCAGTATTAACACCGAGCGAAGACTCCCGCAAAGCCGAAGTCGTTTTCGGGATCGGGCGACCCGTCATGACATAATGCGCAGGCGACTCCCGCCCGTCATAGGGTCGTGCCGCTTTGTCGCGGTCCAACGCCGGAAAGCCCGAGATAGAGAAAAACTGCGGAACTGGAATGCAACACTTAGCTGGCGTGCCGCGCGTGCGCATCCGTCGTCGCGGAGCAGACAAATATCCGTTGATCCTCAAAGCGGCGCGAGGGCTTGTTGCCGAAGCTGGATTCCGCGAAGCTCAGATGTCGTCCATCGCCGACGCGGCAGGGATAGCAATTGGGACTCTGTATCGCTACTTTCCTTCGAAGACCGAGTTGATGGTCGAGATCGTGAAAACAACCGCGCAACGGGAGGTGGACGTTGTGGCTGGAATTGCGATGCGTGACGGCACCGCGCGTGAACGACTTGGCGCTGCAGCGTGGACGTTCGCCTCTAGAGCTTTGCGTGGTCGACGCCTCGCCTACGCATTGGTAGCCGAGCCGGTCGAACCGGATGTCGAAGCAGCCCGTCTGATCTATCACCGTGCATTGTCACGGGTCTTCAAGACCATCATCGAACAGGGAATATCGGCCGGAGAATTCCCCCTCCAAAGCGCGGGATCGTCAGCGGACTGCATCGTCGGCTGTCTGTTTGAGGGCCTGGTGGTACCGCTGACCAATAACCCGCCCAACGATGGTCAGGAGATGACCACTCATGCAACTGCGATCATTAGCTTCTGCCTGCGGGGCGTCTCCGGCAGTCCGTTAGCTTTCGAGCCTGTGGACGATACGATCGCCCTCGTTCCGCGTTCCAGCCGCCCTTAGGCGAACCTGAATCCCGCCGTTCTGCTGGCTTGGCGACGGCGGTCCTCGGGCACGCTCGAGCAACGGTTCGCGACGATCCGCGCGCGCAGTGGAGGCCCGGGGAAGTCAAGCCAGCGCACCGAATGGTCGGTGAGCGCGAAAATGACTGAGCCTCCAGCGAGGTTATCGGGTACGGCAGCCCTAAATAGGCAACCCATACGTGCCCTGCGGTCGGCGCGTCATCGTTTGCGCCTGACGTTCCGCGAGCATATCGCTTCCAGACTCAGTGAAACGAGCCGTCGCACCTGCGTTTTCTCTCTCCTGCTCCCCTCCAAAGGATGCACCCATCGGCCTTGCGTCCGCACCCTGTTTCTTTGCGGCTCGCCGTTAAACAGATCCCTCCGGACATCAGGCGAGTTCAGCGCGGACGCAATCAAATAGCGCATCCTCGCTCGATGTGGACCGAAACCCCGCTGAATCTCTCCCATGCAGGCGGATGACTCATATTCTGGCGCGTCCGTGCGTATCAGAAGCAGAAAGTCGGTGGCCAGTCACGGGTTTGCCCCAACTCGGATTTTCTTGACACTTAACGAGTCGCCTCGTACCTTAAATGAACGCAGGCTCGCTTAAGAGCGTGAAATGACTGACACTGCTTCTGCATTCACTGGCTCGAACAGGCGAAAAATTAATAAACCCGTGGCAGGAAGTCACGGTTAGAACTATTTGGAGACGTGAATGAAAACTCGGTTAGGAATCGACCGTACCTGGGCGATTGTTAGTGCCCTGGCAGTGGTATCAGCTGTGATTACAGCGGGCTGCGGCGGCGGCAATGACTCCAGCTTGGCTAGCACGGCTGTAAAAACGCCCGCATCGATGTGCAGTGAGTTGGCTGGCATGACCGTTCCACCGGCCTCGATCGGGTTGCCCACGACCGGAGCGACCATCTCGTCCGCGACATTCGTATCAGCAACGGCCTCCGGTAATACGAGCGGCGAGTACTGCAAAGTGCTCGGCAATATACATCCGGTGGATTTCCAGGCGCCCGATATTCGCGTGGAGATCGACCTGCCGACCAACTTTAACGGCAAGTCCGTTCACTTCGGAGGCGGGGGCTTTGACGGGTCCATTCCGGCTACAGCGGGCGCGCCCGTCGATGGGTTCTCGCGCTCAGCCGAACCCGCAGGTGTTACAACCCCATTGCGCAGAGGTTATGTGACTTTCGGGAGCGACGGTGGCCACGTCGGAAACTCCTTCGATGGTTCCTTTGCAGCAAATGATGAGGCACTCGCCAACTACTCCGTGGACCACATTAAGAAAACGCACGACTTTGCAGCCTACGTCGCGAAGGCACGGTACGGCTCGGCGTTTGCCCATAGTTATTTCATCGGGGGATCAGGCGGCGGCCGCCAGGCTCTGATCGCTGCGCAGCGGTTTCCAATGGACTACGACGGCATTATTGCGACGTACCCCGCGTCCGGAATCACGGGACTATGGCTTCAGATGGGCAGAATTTCCAAAGCATTCCTGTCCCCGGGCGGATACGTCAACGCTGCCAAGGGGGCGGTACTTCGGGCAGCGGTCATGAAGCAGTGTGATGCGCTGGACGGCGCCACCGATGGTCTGATCAGTAACCCGTCAGCTTGCGTCTTTGACCCGAAGATCATCCGCTGCCCGGGCGGAGCCGATACCGGTGACGCCTGCCTGTCCGACACGCAGATTGCTACGGTGACGACTGCCGGAACACCCTTAAGCACCAGTTTTGATCTGGCAAACGGAATCCGGTCTTTCCCGGCATACAACGTCTTCTCCGGGTCGGACTTCTGGTCCAGCGGTGCATGGGGCGCCTCGGCTGCCGATGCCACGATCGAACCCGGCGTGAACGGCAAAACTTCTTTTTTCTATACGTTCTCTAACGATATGCTCAGGTTTGCAATTGCTCGCGATCCTAGCTTGAGCATTCTCGGGTTCGACCCTGCGGATCCTGGGCCACTGACAGCACGTGTCCAGGCCATAAGTGCGCTCATGGATAGCACGAGCACTGACTTGACACAATTTCAAAGTCGCGGCGGCAAGATAATTCTGCAGCACGGGCAAGCCGATCAGTTCATTCCGGCTCAGCTGACGATTGATTACTATAACCGCCTGGTATCGCGGTTCGGTCAGGGTCCGCTCAGTCAGTTTCTTAAGTTCTACCTGGTACCAGGAGCGGCGCACGGTTCCGGCGGCCAGTTCAACGGTTCGTACGACGGTCTGACCGCCCTGGACAACTGGGTCACGAACGGGACGGAGCCGCGCAATCTGACGATTACCGACCTTAGCCCGCCATCTGCCGGACGTACTCGGCCAATGTGCGAGTATCCGCAGTGGCCAAAGTACGTCGGCGGCGACCAGAACCTTGCATCCAGTTTCATTTGCTCAAACTAGTGCGGTCGTCAATGTGACCTCGACCCATGGGTCCGAGCGGTTACCCGACCAAGACCATCGAGCGATCAAGCGTCGCCGCGACCCATGCTGGGGCTCAAGAATTTTCGCTGCGCCCGCATTCTTCTGGGCGCCATCAAGGTCATGCATATGATCAAGAAAGGGCAGATGAAAGGCGCCGGAGAACGCCGTGCTTCTGCTGCCCAGCAGTTCCACTTGCTTGCAACTTAAGAAATACCAGGCATTGCGCTTTCGTCCATCTCGATTCCCTTATCGGAACAAAACCCTTTGGGCTGTCGGCTGAGATTCGACAGGCGATGCTAGAGACACTCCTGACCGGTGGAAGTCTGGACGGAATCGTCTACGTTATTGGACACTACGCGTGCGCCGAGGCATCGATCTTGACGGACGACCTCCAATCGTTGACCGGCACCGCGGTCAGTTCAACGATCGCGTCGGTATTCCCTGCGAGGGGGAAGCACATCCACGAATCGCATGAATCCCATCAAATCGTCACGCCTCTCTCGGGGGGCGACGGATCCGGCCGCAACCGATCCTCGTATCAGGCGAAAATGTTGGCTGGGTCTGCGGAGTGCCCACCGCGCCACCGCGTGACTTTGCCACATGGCCCTCAGCGCATGTGCCGTCGCTTGTGCTCTCAGTTACCTTGAAAATCGCGCCGCCATGCAGGCTAGGGCCGAAGTAGGCGGCGAGATATTATGGGACTTGCTGGAAGGGTCGCCGAACGTAAGATTGACCGAGATTGGACGCACGAAAGGTCTACGCCGGACACCGAAGCAGAATGGGATAACAGCATGATTCGACAGACGCAGCACGTTTCTCACGAGATTCCAATGCGCTCCCTAGTTCCGGAAACCAGGTGCAACGAACTGCTCCTGTTGAAAGCATGGCGCTAGAACTTATGGCGCAGACCTACGCGCGCCGCAACCTGAGTCGACGTGCTCGATACTGACCCATAGCCGGCTTGAACCTGAGCACCATATCCGTAATCGTGGCCAAGCGCGCCAACGAGATAGACGTCCGTCTGTTTTGAAAGAAAATAGTCCGCGCTCAACGTCAATTGATTCGCGCTTCCCACGTCGTTATTCCGCTTCTGGAACTGATAGCCGGCAGCGAGCGAGAGATCGGGTCGCAGCGTATAGGCCGCGCCTCCTTCGAACGTCGTCGCTCGCTGCTTTGCTCCGCTGGAAAGTTGAACGTCGGTGACGAGCCCGAATATTCGAACTTTGCCGATCATATACGCGGCGCCCCCAGCGTATTCCACCGAATTTTCCGAGGTCGTAACATTGTGAATCGCCATGTATGCCAGTGTTGCGCTGAACGGCCCATGATCGTAGCTGACAGAGAAATTGGTGCTGCTGTTGGTCCCTAACGAGCCGGCGATATTGCCAAAGCCGTACATCGCACCAAATGAAAATCCACCAAAATTCGGCGACATGTACTTGACCGAATTGTCGACTTCGTCGCCCCACACGCGGTTGTCGAGCGTGTATCCGCCCGCCGCGTTGGTTGGCAGGCTCCACGCAAGCAATCCGGCAGGCGTATTCGATGCCACGGCATAGGCCGGGAAAATCCAGCCGATCAGGTCGTACTGGCGTCCCATGGTCAGCGCGCCCCACGGTCCTGACAAGCCGACGTAGGACTGAAGCCCGAACATGCGGCCACCTTGCCCGAGCTTGCCGTTGGCGAGCACGAATCCGTTTTCGAGCACAAAGTCCAGCCTGGTTCCCCCGCCGAGATCCTCGGCTCCTTTCAGTCCCCAGCGGTCTCCTTGCGATGAGCCGGAGATAAACTGCAGCGCGCTGCCGTTTCCTGCGGAACCGGTCAGGTTGTTGGTGTAGGTAATGCCTGCATCGATCAAACCGTAGAGCGTCACCGATGATTGCGCATGGGCCACCCCACAGAAAACAAGAGCGCAAGCCAAAGCGATTTTCTTACTCATATGTAATCCTTATTATTGAATCAAGACCAGGGCTTTTGCTACGACAATCCATTGCGTCAGGCATCCGGATTCTTCGGTCATGTCCCTGCGGAATAACCAGCCTGACAAGGGTGATTCGAGTCAATTCCGGATTCCAGGACTAACCCGCCCCTCCCCCATCAAGCGGATATTGTTCGCCGGCTGTTAGACGTCGCGATGACCTAACCGGCCTGCGGTCGGACATGACGTCCGCTCAGCCCGCAAGCGAATTAGAGTTAGCCAAAACAAATGGGGCAATCGAAAAAAGCGAATGCCTTGCATCAGTTTTTGCATGCCACGCCCCGACGGCGAGCCCGTCATTTTGTCTGGCAAAAGTATCGGCGCCGCTGACCTGCGGCTTCAGGCGGCGGGCTTTCGCGACTTGCGCGCGGGCTTCGGGGCAGTCGCGCACCCAGATTTTGCAGGCGTGCCGGCCTGAATAATCATCCAGCTCAGCATTTGCAGTTGACCGTCGATTTCTTCAGTCGACACCGTAAATACGTTCAGCACGCCCATTCCGCGCAAGCTCGCGAATACGAGGCCGGCACAATGGCGCGGATCCGGACAGGAAGCCACGATTTCGGGGAAATGCTCGACGAAACGGTCGAAAAATACCGGGTCGTTGCGTGCGCGGCCGGCCCCGATGCGGGCGAACAGTTCCGGCGAAGCTTTGCAGCCAAAGAACAGGCTCCACGCAGCGACGTAGCTGGGAGCGCCGTACATGGAATGCCATGCCGCCTGTACGAATGCCTTTGCCCGCTCTTCCAGAGGAAGCGCCGGCAAAGGCCACACGCTGCTGTCGTCGGAAAGGGGCGCCATTACCTCATCGATAAGACGCTCCATCAGTGCCTGGCGGCTGCCGAAGTGATGCTGCAACGCACCGAGTGTCACCCGGGCTCCGCGAGCAATATCCTGCAGATTGGCGCCCTGAATCCCCTTCTTTTCCAGCAACCGGAGCGCTGACCGGATGATCCGGCTTTGCGTGGCATGACTACGCTCTTCCTGCGTTCTACGCGAAGACGCCGATCGGGATGCAAGTGTTGGCACGCTGTGTTTCCTGGGCTCGGATTGCGATCCGCCCATTCTACCTTGCCATCAGGACCATGTAACACCGCGCCAAACCTCGCGCCAGGAAAGGCGCCGACACAATCCATGAACAAGTAACATTAAATTTTTATTGTTTTATTCAAGGCACGATGCCTATACTGCGAGCCATACGCAGAGTCAGAGACATTGCGGTGTGGCTGCGAGAAGTCGACCGATGCCGTCCGCAGCAAAACGGTATCGGTCGCTGCCGCTCGCTAACTAACAATAACTTTTTATTGTTAGTTGCCACCGGTCTTGCAGCGCGCCGGTTGTCCAGCACGTCCCTGTCACTGCCAGGAAGCGCCGCTCCCTTGGGATCAATGCGGCTCATCAATCATCGCAGCCCATGTGCATGGCACCAGGCAGGACCGCAATCATGACCAATGCAAACGACGCATCTTCCGTGCAGTACCTGTTTACCTTCCGATGCCCGGACCGGCTCGGCATCCTCTCGAAGGTTTCGGGTTTGCTTTTCGAGCAAGGCGCCTTCGTCACCGAGTCATTCCATTACGGTGATCCGCAAACCGGGACTTTCTTTGCCCGGATGGTGTTCAACGACCAGTTGCTGAAATCCTCGATCGACCATTTGAATGATGCATTGACTGAACTCGCGTCGGACCTGGACATGAGCTTCGCAATCCGGCGCGCGGATTACCGGCCGAAAGTGCTCATCGCCGTGTCACGATACGATCATTGCCTGAACCTGCTACTCACAAAGTGGCGGGCGGGCGCACTCAAGGTTGAAATTGTCGGGGTTGTCTCGAACCACGACGATTGTCGTGGCCTTGTCCAATGGTATGGCATCCCCTTCCATCATCTTCCGGTCACGCCGGCGACCAAGGCGGAGCAGGAAGCGAAAATTCTCGAGCTTTTCGACGAAAAGTATGCGGAGTTGCTGGTACTCGCCCGCTACATGCAGATCCTGTCCGACGGCATGAGCCGCCGCCTCGCCGGCCGCGCAATCAATATCCATCACTCGTTCCTGCCTGGCTTCAAGGGGGCACGGCCGTATCACCAGGCGCACGAACGCGGCGTCAAGGTAATCGGCGCCACGGCACACTATGTGACTGAAGACCTCGACGAAGGCCCCATTATCGCGCAGGAAGTCAAGCCGATCGACCACGCCTATACGGCAGAAAACATGGTGCTCGTTGGCCAGGACACGGAGGCGGTGGCGCTCGCCAGCGCGGTGCGTCTGTTCAGCGAAGGCCGCATCTTTCTGAACGGCAATCGTACTGTGATTCTGTAAGCGACGCCGTCCGGCGTCACGCTCCTGAGGTATTGCGTGGAAAAATATTCATTCTGGGCTATCGCCAAACATGCGCTGTCAGGGCATCGCAAATGGGCACCGGCGTGGCACACCCGGCCGCCCAAGGCGCACTACGATGTGGTGATCATCGGTGGCGGCGGCCAAGGTCTTGCCACGGCCTATTACCTCGCCAAAAAGCATGGCATTACGAATGTCGCCATCCTCGAAAAGGGCTGGCTCGGCGGCGGCAATACGGGGCGCAACACCACGGCGATCCGCTCGAACTACTTTTATCCCGAAAGCACCAATTTTTTCGAGCATTCACTGCGCCTCTACGAAGGCCTGAGCCGTGAACTGAACTACAACGTGATGCTAAGCCAGCGTGGCGCGCTGACGCTTGCTCACAGTCCTCATCAGATGGACATGCTGGAGCGCTGGTCGAATTCGATCCAGTTGCAGGGCATCGACGCGCAGATGATGGATATCGGCCAGGTCAAGGACTTCATGCCCTTGCTCGACACCAGCGCTGGCGCCCGCTTACCGATTCTCGGCGGATTCGTTCAGCGCCGAGCCGGCGTAGCGCGCCATGATGCTGTCGCGTGGGGTTATGCGCGTGCGGCCGACGCGCTCGGCGTGGACATCGTGCAGAACTGCGAGGTGACGGGGATCGTCCGTTCCGGCAACCGGGTGCGCGGCGTCGAGACGAAAAGTGGTGTGATCACGGCGGACAAAGTAGCCATCGCAGTAGCCGGTCATTCTTCGCTGCTCGCGAGAATGGCCGGCATGACGCTCCCGATCACCAGCGGTGTGCTGCAGGCCATGGTCAGTGAGCCGGTCAAGCCAGCACTGGGCGGACTGGTGGTGTCGCCGGTCGTTCACACCTATGTGAGCCAGTCGGATCGCGGCGAAATCCTGATCGGCGGGCGCGCCGACAGCTACCCCTCGTATGGCCAGCGCGGCAATCTCCCCGCCCTGGAGGATACGCTGAGCGCGGTGCTGAACCTCTTTCCCTCATTCAGCCGCCTCAAGCTGATGCGCCAGTGGGCCGGCATTGTCGACATTTCTCCGGATTCGAGTCCCATCGTCGGCAAGACACCGGTGAGCGGCCTTTACATCAGCACGGGCTGGGGCACTGGCGGCTTCAAGGCGATTCCGGCCGGTGGCGACACCTTCGCTTACACCATCGCGAACGATCGCCCCCACCACCTGATCGCACCATTCGGACTCGATCGCTTTGCCAGCGGCCGCTTCATCAACGAAGCGGCCGCAGCCGGCGTCGACCATTGAAGGGAGAGACGCATGTTACGCATTCCGTGTCCCTACTGCGGCACTACCCGCGACGAGGAAGAGTTCACCTTTGGCGGTCCGTTCGATCGCACGCGTCCGGCTGATCCGCAGCAATTGAGTGATGAAGACTGGGCCGACTATCTGTTCACGCGCGACAACGTGCGCGGCCCGGCGCCCGAGCGCTGGCGGCATACGTTCGGTTGCCGCCGCTGGTTCGGCATCGAGCGCGATACCGCCAGTCACAAGATCACACGCGTCCTGCCGATAGCGCGCGCCAGTGCCAAGGACACGACTTTGCAGGGAGGCATTCATGAAGCAGCGTAAGCGCATTGCGCCGTACGATGCGCCCGCGGGAGTCGCGCGCAAGCCACTGGGATTTACGTTCGACGGACGTCACTACGTCGGCCTTGAAGGCGACACCCTGGCTTCCGCGTTACTGGCTAACGGAATCGACATCGTGGGCCGCAGTTTCAAACTGCACCGGCCGCGCGGCGTCTTCAGCGCAGGCGTCGAGGAATGCAACGCACTGGTGCAACTCGAAGCGGGCGGCCTGGACGAACCTAACGCGCGTGCCACCCTGGTCATGCTTTATGAAGGCCTGCGCGCCACCAGCCAGAACGCGTGGCCTTCAGTTCGCTGGGATCTGCTCGGCTTGCTCGATTTGTTTCAACGGGTCTTGCCGGCTTCGTTCTATTACAAGTCGATGATCTGGCCGAACTGGCATATGTATGAGCGTGTGGTACGCAGAATCGCAGGGCTCGGCAGGGCCCCGACCTCCCGCGATGCGCAAACCTATCAGAAGCGCAATCTCCACTGCGATGTGCTGATCTGCGGCGGCGGCCCGGCTGGCCTTTCGGCTGCGCTCGCGGCCGGGCAACGCGGCGTACGCGTGGTGCTAGTCGACGATCGAGATGCACCCGGCGGCGCGCTCCTGCACGAGCAGATGCGGATCAACGGTGAATCGGCAGGCCGTTGGGTTGAACGGGTCGTGGAGCAACTGCGGGCACTACCGAACGTACAACTGTTGACTCGCACCACGGTCAGCGGCTATTACGAAAACAATTTTCTGGCTGCCGCAGAGCGCATTGCCGCTCCCGTGCGGGCGCAAGATCGCACTGGCACGCTGCGTGAGCGCCTGTGGCGGATCCGCGCCTCAGCGGTCATTCTCGCCACAGGCGCCCTTGAACGGCCACTCGTCTTTCCGAACAATGACCGCCCCGGCGTGATGCTCGCGGCAGCGGTACGGGCCTATGTGAACCGCTTCGGCGTTGTGTGCGGTCAGCGCGTGGTGATCGTGACGAACCATGACGACGCATATCGCACCGCGATCGATCTGCACGAAGCCGGCGTGCGCGAACTTTCGGTCGTCGATACGCGGGCGAACGTCGACGAGAAGCTGCAGCAGTGTCTTCACGAGCGAGGCATCGCTCACTATCCGGCACATGGCATCGTCGCCACTCAAGGCCGTCGCAAGATCACAGCTGTACGACTCGCACGACACCTCGGTGGCGGGCAGCTGGGCGCCGCCATCGTCACCCTTCCCTGCGATCTGCTCGCGATGTCGGGTGGCTGGACCCCGACCGTGCATCTTTTCAGCCAGGCCGGCGGCAAGCTGCGCTACGACGAAGCGAATCTGTGCCTCGTGCCGGACGGTTGTGAGCAGCAGGTGCGCGTCGTCGGCGCAGCAAACGGGAAGTTCACACTGGCCGGCTGCCTCGCCGACGGAGCGCGCGCCGGCCGGGAAATGGCAGAGCCGTCCGGCGGCGCCCACGACCTGTCGACCGGCGCGCCTGTCGTCGATACCGGCCTCGACGAGACGTTGCGCATCGAGCCGTACTGGTACACACGCGGCGCCCGCACCGACAAACAGTGGCTCGATTTTCAATACGACGTCAAGGTGTCGGACGTGGAACTCGCGCTTCGCGAGAACTACGTGTCGGTGGAACACGTGAAGCGCTATACGACCGGCGGCATGAGCATCGATCAGGGCAAGTCGGGCAACTTCAATATTCTCGCCGTGATGGCGGAATTGACCGGCAAGCCGATACCGCAGGTCGGCACGACCCGGTTCCGCCCGCCTTATCAGCCTGTCACGCTCGGCACGTTTGCCGGGCCGACCGTCGGCGAACGTTACGCGCCGTGGCAGACGTTGCCCGCCCACGCGTGGCACGCGGCACAGGCGGCGCATTTCGGCGACTACGGCTGGCGCAGACCGGAATACTATCCGCGCGAAGACGAAGGGATTGCCACGGCAACGCTGCGCGAGGTGCTGGCCGTGCGTCACGGCGTCGGACTGTTCGACGGCTCGCCGCTCGGCAAGATCGAACTCAAGGGGCCAGACGCCGCCGCGTTTCTCAACCGCGTCTACGTCAATAATCTGGCAACGCTCAAGCCGGGCTTTGCGCGCTATGCCATGCTGAGCAACGACAACGGCGTCCTCATCGACGACGGTGTTATCGTTCGCCTCGCCGACGATGATTTTCTCGTGCACGCCACGAGCGGCGCGGTCGCACGGGTCTTTCTGCTTTTCGAAGAGTATCTGCAGTGCGAGTGGCCGGAACTTCGCGTACACGTCACCAACGTGACGACGCAATGGGCTAACGTCACCGTCTCGGGTCCCAAGGCGCGCCAGGTGCTGCAGAAGATCGAGTCGGATATCGATTTCGACGCAGACGCCTTCGTGCATATGCAGTTCCGCTCCGGCCATTTTGCAGGTGCGCCCGCCCGCATATTGCGGGCGAGTTTTACCGGCGAGGTCACATTCGAAGTGTCGGTGCCCGCGCGTTACGCGCAGTCCTTGTGGCAATGCATAAGCAACGCGGGCGCCGAGTTTGGCATCACACCCTATGGCATCGAGGCGCTTGAAGTCATGCGTACCGAGAAAGGCTACCTGCATATCGGCAGCGATACCGACGGCAGCTCCAACGCACTCGACATTGGCTGGGGCAAGATCATCGACAAAAAGACCACCGACTTCATTGGGCGCCGCTCGTTGCAACGGGCTGCCGATTGTGGCGACGCGCGCCTCCAGTTCGTGGGGCTCGAATCGCTAGTGCCCGACGTGCCGCTGCCGGTGGGCGGCCATTTTATCGACGAAGCCACGCCGCACATGCCGGTCAAATCCCACGGTTACGTAACTGCCGCCTGCATCAGTCCGATGCTCGGCAAGGCAATCGGGCTCGGCATTCTGCGCAACGGCTCCGCTCGCCTCGGCGAGCAGGTCCACATCTATGCCAAGGGCAAAGTGACGACCGCGCGCGTCGTGCCGCCCGCCCATTTTGATCCGCAGGGAGAGCGTCTGCATGGCTAAGCTCGAAGCAGCAATCTACGTGACACGCCAATGGGCGCCACCTGAGCGGTTTCCCGTCCGCGGCCCGACGCTTTGCGTCGACGAACAGCCGCTTGGCGGCATCGTTCGACTGCAAGGCGATGCTCATGACGCCGATTTCGCCGAGGCCATTGGCGACGCCACGGGTCTGGCGCTGCCCACGCCAGAGCGTTTCGCCACGCGCGGCGAAACCTGTCTTGCCTGGTCCGGACCGACCGAATGGCTCTATTTCTGCCCGCTCGACGATGAACAAGCGCATCTGCGCGCACTGCGCGCAGCATGCGACGGCCGCTTCGCGACGGCCACGCTCATCTCCGACAGCCGCACCGGGTTCCTGGTGAGTGGCGCAGATTCGGCATCGCTGCTTGCCAAAGGCAGCGCAGTCGACTTTTCCTCCGTGGCCTGTCCCATCGGACGCGTGGTGACGACACGCTTCGCCGGTTTGCCGACGATGCTCCTGCATCAGGGCAACAACGACTATCTGGTCTACGTCGATGCCTCTTACGCCGCCTTTCTGGTGCACTGGCTGATCGACGCCGCGTCCGAATTCTTGCCTGGCCAGGCATGACGGTGTAGGTCTGTTATTCGGCCTTGCGTCTAACCGCGTCAGCTCTTTTACTTCTGGACTCCTCATCCCCATGATCATCGACGGAAAGGCATGCGCCGCGCGCCTCAATGCGGCCACCCGTGCAGCAGTCACGACTTTGACCGGGCTGCATCGCATTCAGCCCGCTCTCGCGGTCGTGCTGGTCGGCGAGGACCCGGCAAGCCAGGTCTATGTGCGCAACAAGGTTCGCCAGGCCGGCGAGGCGGGCATTCGCAGCGTCGAGCACCGCTTGCCGCCCGACACGTCGAGCGACGTGTTGCTCGCACTCGTTCGCACGCTGAATGACGACCCCGCGGTACACGGCATCCTCGTGCAATTGCCGCTGCCCGCACATATCGACGAAGCACGGGTGATCGCGACGATCGCGGCTGAAAAAGACGTGGACGGCTTCCATGCGCTCAATGCCGGTGGCCTGCTGAACGGCGCGCCACACGCTCTCGTGCCCTGTACGCCGCAGGGTTGCGTCATGCTCGCGAAACAACAGCTAGGCGAGTCGCTCGCGGGCTTGCATGCGGTGGTCGTAGGCCGCTCCAACATTGTCGGCAAACCGCTGGCGGTTTTGTTATTACAGGAAAACTGCACCGTGACGATCGCGCACTCGCGTACGCGTGACATCGAAGCAATTTGCCGCCAGGCCGATATCCTGTTTGTTGCCGTAGGTCGCGCCGAACTCGTGAATGAGAACTGGATCAAGCCAGGGGCGACGGTGATCGACGTCGGCATTAACCGGACCGGTTCGGAACAGCAAGGGTTCCGGCTGGTAGGCGATGTCGACTTCAAATCGGCCACTTCGCGCGCCGGCGCGATTACGCCGGTCCCAGGCGGAGTGGGCCCCATGACGATCGCTTGCCTGCTTCGCAATACCGTGCTTGCCGCATGTCACCAGAACGGCATCGATCGCCAGCTTGTGCCAGAAACGGTGGTCCGATAAAACCGTACGTGCAAGTGGCGCCGTGCCTGGCGCCTGGTCTCGTAGACCTGCCCTGCCATTTGTCCGTGTCAAGGCACGGTTCTCGTCGCGGCTGTCGCAAACGCTGAATCTGCATCTCGTAGAAAATAGCTGTCGACCGGCGCGACGAAAGGCAAGTGTATCGCGATCCGCACGGCAGCGATCCTGGGATCCTTCATCAGGTGCGCCGCGACTGCACGGCTGTATTCCCGCGCAGCTACGAAAGGATGCAAATGCAGGATGTGATACACCGCTTCGTAATCGACCACATCGGCGAGATCGTCGAACGTCGACGGGGAATCCGCGAGCGGAACATACAAACTGACGTCCGCACGCGGTGCTGCCGCTTCCGGACCCGGGCGCCAGCCCCGCACGAATACGCGCCGGCATTCGCATAGCAACGTGGCATTCAACAGCGCATCGAACGCATCAGCGGCGTATTCGTGTAGAAACGAGCCAGGCGTCACCGGGCATCGACAAAGCGCCGCACGTAGTCGTTCGCCGGATTCGTGCGAATCTGCTCGGGTGTGCCGACCTGAATGACTGCGCCATCCTTCATGATGGCGATACGCGAGCCGATCTTCATCGCTTCGTCCAGATCGTGCGTGATGAAGACAATCGTGCGCCGCAGGTCGGCCTGCATTTCGAGCAGGATGTCCTGCATTTCCGCGCGAATCAGCGGATCGAGCGCGCTGAAGGCTTCGTCCATCAATAGCACGTCAGGTTCGGCAACGAGCGCACGGGCCAGCCCGACACGTTGACGCATGCCGCCCGACAGCTCGTCCGGATAGCGATCGTCGTAGCCCCGCAAACCGAGCCGGCCATTGATCCACGCGCGTGCCGCCTCGCGCGACGCCGCCGCGTCGTCGCCACGAATCCAGCGCCCGAAGGTCACGTTCTCCAGCACGGTCTTGTGCGGCAGCAGTGCAAAGCTCTGAAAGACCATGCCCATGTGGAAGCGCCGCATTTCGCGCAACTGCCGGGCATTGAGCTTCAGTACGTCGGTGCCGCGAAACAGCAGTTGTCCCGCGGTCGGCTCGACCAGACGGTTGAAGTGCCGCACGAGTGTCGACTTGCCCGAACCCGAAAGCCCCATGATGACGAAGATCTCACCCGGATACACCGACAGCGACACATCGCGCACCGCGACGTTGCACCCGGTCGCGGAAAGAATCTGTTCCTTGGATATGCCTGCCCGGGCCTGTTCAAGTGCCTCGCGAATCTGCCGTGAATGCGGTCCGAACACCTTGTAAAGCCCGCGCAGTTCGAGCAGCGCCGAGGTTTCGGCCATAGCAGCGAACCCCGCCGTGTTTGTGGTTTCCATGGCCGACGGCACCGCGCTCTTCAGCGGCGCCGTGCCAGATTCAAGACCACGCACAATGTTGCGCAGTGAAGAAATGTTCATCGAAGACTCTCACTTTGACCGCGCCGCGCGCGCTTGCCGATGCCGAACGACTGGGTGATGCGGTCGAATACGATCGCCAGAATCACGATCGCTACGCCGCCGACTACACCCTGTCCCATATCCAGATTGTTGATGCCCGCGAGCACATCCTCTCCGAGTCCGCGCGCACCGATCATCGACGCAATGACGACCATTGCAAGCGACATCATCACGGCCTGGTTAATGCCCGCCATAATGGAAGGCAACGCGAGCGGCAGCTCCACAGCAAGCAGTTGCTGGCCCGGTGTCGCGCCGAAAGCCCTCGCGGCCTCCAGCACGTCGCCCGGCACCTGCCGCAAGCCAAGGTCGGTCAGCCGGACCAGGGGTGGCAACGCGTAAATCATCGTAGCGAAGATCGCCGGTACGCGGCCGAGGCCAAACAGCATCACGACCGGAATCAGATACACGAACGAAGGCAGTGTCTGCATCATGTCGAGGATCGGATTGATCACCCGAGCCAACCAGCGGCTGCGCGAGATTGCGATACCGAGCGGGAGGCCGATCAGCACCGTCAGTATCATCGCGGTCAGCATGATCGCGCAGGTCTGCATCAGCTTGTCCCATAGCCCGAGGCAGCCTATCAGGTACGTCATCGCGGCGAGCAGCACCGTGAGTGCGATCTTGCGCGAACCGAGCCACGTGATCGCGCCTACGACGCCGATCACGACAAGCGGCGGCGCACCCTTGAGCATCGTCTCGACGGGATTGAGCGCATAACCCAGCAGGAGCGCGCTGATGCGGTGGAACAGGTCGCCATATTGCGCCACGAGCCCCATGAAGAAGCGGTTGATCGGGTCGCCCAGATCGAGTTGCAAGAATATTCCATTCACACGGCACCTGTACTGTGAGTCGCGCCGGCGCAGCATGGCGGCGCCGGCATCCATCCAATGCGATACACGGAAGAGCGCGGCCGTTTCCGGCGCGCACCGCGTGCAATGTCACTGCAGACTGCTGCGTACCTTGCTCGACACATCGGCCGGCACCCAGTGCGACAGCATATCGGGGTTGGCCTTCAGGAAGTCGATCGCGGCCTGGCGCGGCGGCGTTTTTGCGCTTGCCATGCGTGCAAGAACCGCATTGATCGATTCCATCGGGAACTGCACTTTCTCGAAGAGTCCGACGATCTGCGGATCGGCTGAGTACAGCGCGTTCGACACCACAATGCGCAGCGCCGTGGGCGGCGAGGCCGATCCGCACGGATTCCCATCCTTGCTGCCGTTGATGGTTTTCCAGCATGCTTCGTTGAACGCGGGCTCGACGAGACGGACGGCCTTGAAACGGCCAAGGATCGTCGACGGCTCCCAATAGTAGAACAGGATCGGCTTGCCGCGCGTGTACGCCGATTCAATGGCCGAATCGAGCGCTGGCCCGGAACCAGGATGAAAGTCGGTGAACGCGCTGTCGAGCCTGTAGGCTTTCATCTTCTGCACCGTGTCCGCCTCGCATTGCCAGCCAATCGGGCAGTTATAGAGCCGTCCTTTCGATGGGTCCTCGTCGTCGGCGAACAGATCCTTGTATTTCGGCAGATCAGTAATGCTCCGCAAGTCCGGCGCGACCGGCTTGATACCTCGGGCAGGGTCACCCTTGATGACATATTCCGGCACGTAATAACCCTCCACGCTGCCACCAGAGATCAGCGAGCCGAGAATCCTGACCTTGCCCTCACGCGCCGCGCTTTCGTATGCCGGTGTGCGTCCGGACCAGTATTCGACCATCACGTTCAGGTCGTTCATCACCACGCCTTGCAGGGCAATGGCGTTGGTGCCCGGTGTCTGATCGGTCTTGCAGCCGTAGCCCTTCTCGAGCACATATCGAATCACCTCGGTCATGAATCTGGCACTGTCCCAGCCCATTTCGGCGAATTTCACCGGCTTGCCAGATGCACACCAGGCAGACTCCGTGGCTGCGGCATTGGCATGCTGCGCCAGAGCGGCCGCGCCCAACACGAGTCCGACGACTATACGTCTTGCGATGCAGTTGAACATGTTTTTCTCCGTTCCCTTTGCGGACTACGAGTGGTTGTTATAACGCAGCTGTCATCTCGGGCACTGCGACGAACAGATCGGCTTCGAGCGCGTAATCCGCGATGGCGAAAATCGGCGCCTCCGGGTCTTTGTTGATTGCAACAATGACCTTGGCATCTTTCATCCCTGCGAGATGCTGGATCGCGCCGGAAATACCCACGGCCACATACAGTTGCGGCGCGACTATCTTGCCCGTCTGACCAACCTGATAGTCATTCGGGACGAATCCTGCGTCCACCGCGGCGCGAGAGGCGCCGAGTGCGGCGTTGAGCTTGTCCGCCAACGGCGTGAGTATTTTCGCGTAGTTCTCCGCGCTGCCGAGTCCCCGGCCGCCGGAGACGACGATAGCCGCGGACGTCAATTCAGGCCGGTCCTGCCTGGTCAACTCGCGGCTGACCAACCGTGAGATGCCGGTATCCGGTGCCGCTTCGATTCTCTCCACCGTCGCGCCCCCGCCGTCATCGGCGGCGGGATCGAACGCCGTGGTCCGCACGGTGACGACCTTGACCGGATCGCACGATTGCACGGTGGCGATAGCGTTGCCAGCATAGATCGGCCGGTCGAAAGTATCGGCTCCCACGATCGCGATAATGTCGCTGATCTGCGCGACATCGAGCCTGGCGGCAAGGCGGGGCGCGATGTTCTTGCCGTAGGCGGTGGCGGCCACCAGCACATGCGAGTAAATCCCGCTCTCGCGGCGCAGCAACGCCAGTGCCGTCGCGTCAAGGTTCTCCGCCAGTCCCGCCGCGAGTTGTGGCGCATCGGCGAGCAATACCCGGCTCACACCAGCGATCCTCGACGCGGCGTCAGCGACGCCTTGTGCCTGATAGCCCGCTACCAGCAAATGAATCGGCTGGCCGGTGAACGTGGCGATTACCGCCGCCGCAGTCACTGCATTGAGCGTTGAAGTTTTGATCGCGCCGCCGTCGTGTTCGGCGATAACCAGAATCGTCATGTCATTGTCTCCTCGTGCTGCTCAGATCACTCTGGCTTCAGTCTTAAGCTTGTCGAGTAAAGTCTGCACGTCCGGCACCCTGACACCGGCGGCACGCCTGGGCGGCTCCACGACCTTCAGCGTTTTCAGCCGGGGCGTCACGTCCACGCCGAGCTCGCCGGGCGTCAGTGTCTGCAGTGGCTTTTTCTTCGCCTTCATGATGCTCGGCAAGGTTACATAGCGCGGCTCGTTCAGACGCAGATCCGTCGTAATGACGGCGGGCAAACTGAGCGACACAGTCTCGGTACCGCCGTCCACTTCACGGCAAACGAGCGCCGCGCCATCCACCAGATCCACCTTCGCCGCGAAGGTGGCCTGCGGCCAGCCTGTCAGCGCTGCGAGCATCTGACCGGTCTGGTTCGAGTCGTCGTCGATTGCCTGCTTGCCGAGAATCACGAGTTGCGGGTTTTCTCGCTCGATGACCGCATGCAGCAGTCTGGCTACCGCCAGCGGCTGAATTTCTTCATTCGACTCGATCAGGATTGCCCGATCCGCGCCGATCGCCAGCGCCGTGCGCAGTGTTTCCTGCGCCTGCGTAACACCGGCCGACACAGCAATCACTTCGGTCGCGACACCCGCTTCCTTCAGGCGCACGGCTTCCTCGACGGCGATCTCGTCGAATGGATTCATCGACATCTTCACGTTCGTCATATCGACTCCCGTCTGGTCCGCGCGCACCCGCGGCTTCACGTTCGAATCGATCACGCGCTTGACTGCCACCACGATTTTCATAGTCACCCTGCTCATTGAATGATCACTGCCCCCACGGCTGGCATGCGCCGAAGCCGTCGTACTATCCGCGCATACGCGCGCCATCCGGATCGTATGCTGGCGCTGTCAGTATCCTTGCTGGCTGGCGCTCGCCGAGAATCTGGATCTCGAATGCGTTCGCACCGACGAGGTATTCGCTCTTCACGTAACCCATGGCGAGACTCTTGCCCGTCGTATGGCCATAGCCCCCCGATGTGGTGTAGCCCGCAACCGCGTCGCCCACCCAGACCGGTTCGAAACCGCTCGCGTCTGCGTCGATAGCATCGATTTCGAATGTGATGAGCCGATGCACAGGCGTCACGCCGCGTTGCGCGAGCACGGCCTCGCGCCCGATGAAGTCGCCCTTGTCGAAGGCAATGAAGCGTTCGAGATCCGCCATGGCCGGCGTGTATTCGGGGCCGAATTCGCGTGACCAGATGCCGAAGCCCTTTTCGAGGCGCGTCGACAGCAACGCCCATACGCCGTACTGACGCAGCCCAAAAGCGCCGCCCGCCGCGAGTAACCGTTGGTAGACGCTGCGCAGATAGTGGTTCTCGACGTAGATCTCGTAGCCCAGTTCACCGGTCAGCGACAGACGTGCGATCCACGCCGGGGCAAAGCCCGCATCGATCCGGGCGACCGACATGAAGCGCTGGGCCGCAGCAGTTGCCGCGGTGCCGAAGACTTCGCCAACCAGTGCTTTTGCATTGGGACCGGCGATCGCGAGCATCGCCAGCGACTCGCTGCGGTTGTCGATGCGCACACTTCCGTCTGCCGGCAGATGGTCCTCGAACCAGCGCAGATGCCACTCCTGCAGGTAACCGGACCCCGTCACGAGGAACCGCTGCGCCGCGAGCCGCAGAATCGTCAGATCGCCCTTGAGACGGCCCGACGGCGAAAGGAGCGGCGCAAGCCGGGCACGGCCGACTTCCGGCAGACAGCTGGCGAACAACCGGTCGACCCACAGTTCTGCGCCAGGTCCGCTGATTTCGTACTTCGCATAACTACTTGCATCGAACAGACCCACCTGCTCGCGAATGGCGCGGCATTCCGCGGCTACGGTGTCGAAGGCATTCGACCGGCGAAACGTCGGCGTTTCATGAGCGGGCTGACCGGCCGGCGCAAACCACATCGGCGTTTCAAGTCCGTAGTTGACACCGAATACGGCATTCGCCTGCTCCTGCAGGTCGTATAGCGGCGTGGTCTTGAGTGGGCGGCCCGCGGGCCACTGCTCATTCGGCCGCGCGAGGTAGAAACGGTGCTCGTAAAATTCCCGTGCTTTGGCCGCGACGTAGGTCTGTGTGAGGTCTGGAAAACGCGCCACATCCATCGCGAACACGTTGTCTTGCGGTTCGCCCTCGATCATCCACTGCGCCAGTGCCAGGCCGACGCCGCCACCCTGACTGAAACCCGCCATGCAGCCACAAGCCGCCCAGTAGTTGCGCAAACCGCGCACGGGGCCGACGAGCGGATTGCCGTCTGGCGTAAATGTGAAGGGCCCATTGACGACGCGTTTGATACCGGCGTTCCCCACGCTCGGAAAGCGTTCGAAGCCGCGCATCAGTTCGTCTTCGATACGCTCGAGCCGCGGCGGCAACAGATCGGTCTCGCCGTATTCCCACGGAGTCCCGTCCAGCGACCATGGTGTCGAGCGTTTCTCGTACACGCCGAACAGAACACCGTGGTGTTCCTGGCGCATGTAAATTTCGCCATCGAGGTCGACCATCACCGGTATCTCCCGTCCGAGCGTGACGAGCTCCGGAATGTCTTCCGTGATGAGATAGTGATGTTCCATCGGAATGAGCGGCAGCTTCACACCAGCCATAGCACCGACTTCCCGCGCCCACAGTCCCGCTGCGTTGACCACATGCTCGGCATGAATCACCCCCTGATCGGTAATGACCGTCCAGCTGCCATCCGCACGCGGTTCGAGCGCCTCTACCCGCGTATGCTGATAGATCTCCGCGCCGCGTCTTCGCGCGGCGCGCGCATAGGCCTGAGTACATCCGTAAGGGTCCAGGTGGCCTTCGTTCGGCGCCCACAGGCCTCCCTTCACCTCGCTCACGTCGACCAGCGGACACATTGCCTTGATCTCGGACGGCGTGATCAACTCGGTGTCGAGACCCATGAAACGGTGCCGTGACCACTCGGTGCGCAGAAACTCCCAGCGCTCAGGCGTTGCCGCCATGGTGATGCCGCCAGGCACATGCAGGCCGACATTCTGATCTCCCTCTTCCTCAATTTCCTTGTAGAGCGAGATCGTGTAACTCTGCAGCCTGACGACGTTGGGATCGCCGTTAAACGCATGGAAGCCGGCGGCCGCATGCCATGTCGACCCGGCGGTGAGAACCTTGCGCTCAAGCATCACGACGTCGGTCCAGCCGAATTTCGTTAAGTGGTACAGCACCGAGGCGCCAACAACACCTCCGCCGATAATCGCCACCTGACAATGACTTTTCATGAATTCCCTTTCATTCGTGTGTGCGTGTATCGAAAAGCGACAGAACCGGCATCTCGTCCATCATGTCGCGATTGAATGCTTCAGCGCGTGTGACATGCATGCTAAGAAGCGTTAATTCTTTTCTCAAACGAATTTAGAACATGGTTTTCATGCAATTTCGCATGTGAAAAACCGCACCGCAACGACATTAGGCATACTGATTGTTTTACGAATTCATCCACCATAGAATCGAATCTGTCAGCCTAACAGTCCAGTTCTATGTCCGTTAGCGGGCGTGCACAACAGGTCAGGATCCATCCCTCTGCTATCTCTTCATCGGTGATGCCGCCGTTGTGCGCCATCTCGACCTGGCCCGCAATCACACGTGTCTTGCAGGTGCCGCACATACCGGCGCGGCACGCACTCGGGATCACGACACCCACGGACTGGGCGGCGTCTATCAGCACATCGTTCGTTGACGCGACACACTCGAGTCTCGACGCTGCAAGCATCACACTGACCTGCGCCGTCGGCACTACTGCTTCAAACGCGTTCGCGGCGAGCGGCAGCACGAAACTCTCCTGGTGATACCGTTGCGGTGCAACGCCAAGGCTCACCGCAGCCTCGTAGACAGTCTTCATGAATGCATCGGGGCCGCAGCAATAAATCGTGCGCTTCGCGATATCGGGAATCCATTGGGCCAATTTGGCGCGTTCAAGCCGGCCAGCGAGAAGCGGTACAGCGGCCTCGCGCGATACCGTCAGCTTGACTTGCAGACTCGGCCAGGATGCCGCCATCTCCTCCAGATCCTTGCGAAAGAGAAGATCTTCCTGCGTGCTCGCACATTGCAGGAAGACAAGATCGATCTCGGCGCGCGCGTCGTATAACGCCCTTGTCATCGACAGGAGCGGTGTAATGCCCACACCTCCAGCGACGAATAAATACGCGCCTCCGGTTGCTTCAGGAGCGATGAACGCGCCTGAAGGTGGGGAGATACGAAAGCGAGCGCCTGGCGCAATTTCCTGATGCAACCATGCGGACACCGGACCATGAGGCGCGGCTTTCGCCGTTATCGCGAAGCGCCCTGCACGCGTCGGCGTCGACGACAACGTGTAGCAGCGGTACAGAATGCCGCTGAGGGTCGGCGCTTCAACTGTGATGTGCTGCCCCGCGGCATAGTCGAGCGATCTTCCGTCAACGGCGACGAACTCGAACGTTTTCACGTTCACGGATTCGTCGGCCACTGCCACGCACTGCGCCAGGAAGAAGCCATCATCGCGCGTTGACGGTAAGGAGCCTGCCTGCTTCGCGGCCACTGTCAACACACCTTGAGCGGCACGGTCCTCGGCATCTGCGCGAGGCCTTCTCTGAGTGCATCCATGTACCAGTCCACGAATGCCATGACGCCGGACTCCACCTGTTCCGAATAGACTCCTGGCTCGTAGCCAATTGAATTGATGCCGAGCTGATTCGTTTCGACCAGTCGCTGGTCCTGTGCGTTGGTCGCTTTCCAGACTTCGGTCAGCGTGTCGAGGTCGTAGTCGACGCCTTCGACCGCGTCCTTGTGCACGATCCATTTTGTCGTGACTTGTGTCTCGCGAGGGCCGAGCGGCAAGAGACGGAATGCCAGCGCGTGATCACCCAGCGCATGATTCCACGTATTGGGAAAACGCAACAGACGCAACGCGCCGACGTCCCGCTCGGGAAGCATCCCCATGACCTTGCTGCAGGCCGCCTCGCCCGTCATCGTGAAAGACACGCCCCGCTCCAGCGCGGCTCGCACCATCCGATACACCGGTTCTTCTTCGACGGGTGCATACGGCAGGCCGACCTGCCTCCAGCGCGCTTCGTCGCGTTCGCTCTTCGCCGCAAACTCGCCGCCATAGCGCGGATCGGTCGGACCATCGAACTCGGAAATCGTGCGCAGCAATTCCGGATGATTGGCGCTGCAGTGGTAGCACTCGCGATTATTTTCGAGTACAAGTTTCCAGTTGCCTTTCTCGACAATTGTGGATTCGTAGGCGATCTTCGCATCTTCGATGCCGTGCGGCGCGAGGTACGGTTCAACGCGGCGGCGAAAGCCGCTGAAATCGTCGGGCGTACTGGACAGGCAGATAAACACATAGCCCGCTACGACCTCGCATGCAACCGGCTTCAGGGAGAAGGTCGACAGGTCAAACGACTCGCCCATGTTGCGCGCGAACATCAGCTTGCCATCGAGGCCATAGGTCCATTGATGGTACGGGCAGGCGAATGCGCCTGACTTGCCCTTCTCACCCGCACAGATGCGCGAGCCTCGATGACGGCAGGTGTTAAAGAAGGCGCGCACGGCACCTGCACGATCCCGCACGACGATAACCGACGTCTCGCCAATCTGCACCGTGAACCACTCGCCGGTCTGCCTGATCTCGCAGCTCAAGCCGGCAAACAGCCACTTTCGCTGCCAGATGAGTGCGAGGTCCGCCTCGAATAGTTCTGCGTCCTTGTAAAACGCCTGCTCAAGAGGGCGTCCCGGCGTATAGGCCGCCAGCAAAGCATCGAGTTTTTTATGGTCGAACATGTCCCATCCTGATGTTTCCAGAAAATCCCATGTGCACCCTGAGGTATGCGGCAGCGACGGCCCTCTCAGGGCTTGGTTTCATTAGAGGACTCCAATTTTGACGGGACAAGCCATTTTTACTGATGCCAGACATGCGTTTTTGCATGCGAGAGCGGCGCGCGCGACAATGTTTGCACTGACGGTGAAACAAATGTAAACGCTGACCCGGCGGCCTAGTGAGGATTTACCCGGATTCCAAGCAGATTGTTTTTTGACTAACGTTTTTTCATGACAGCATTCTGAACAAAGCGTGACCGACAGGACGCGGAACGCCCGCAAACGCCGCCGTTCTCACAGGGAAGCACGATGATCAAGCCGAGGAAACGTCTGCCTCCCCTCAACGCAGTTGGCGCGTTCGAAGCCTCGGCGCGGCTCCTGAGCTTCACGCGCGCGGCCGAAGAACTAAACCTGTCGCAAGGTGCGGTGAGCCGGCAGATTCAGATGCTGGAAGAAAGGATTGGCGTTCTGCTTTTCAATCGGCGGCACCGCGAAATCGAGCTGACCAAAGCCGGCATGGTCTTTCAACAAGCAATCGCGCAAAGCCTGATGTCGATTCGCCGCGCGGTGGCCATCATCGAGAATCTCGAATCGACCAGCGTGACGATCGCTGCGAGCGTGGCGATGTCGAGCTTCTGGCTGATGCCGGCCATCATCCGGTTCCGCGAACGCCATCCGGAAGTCGATATCCGCGTACTCGCCAGCGATCAGCCGGTCGATCCGCGCCGTGAGGCCGTCGATCTCGCTATCCACTATGGAGACGGCCACTGGCCCGGTCTCGTCAAATACAAGCTGTTCGATGAAGAAATTTTTCCGGTCTGCAGCCCGTCTTACCTTGAGCAACACTCCATCCAGAGCGCATGCGATTTACAGAACGAAGTGCTGATCGACGTTGAAGCCGGTCTGTCGATATGCAACTGCTGGGACGACTGGTTCGAACTGGCGGGCGTCGAGCCGCGCGATCATCACAGCTCGATCCGTGTCAGCAATTTCGATCTGGCTTACCGCGCGGCGTGTGCCGGAAAAGGTGTCGCGCTCGCCTGGTCCTACGGCTGCACGGAAATGATCGAAGACGGGCGCCTCGTCAGACCGCTCGCTATCAGCGTGCGTACCCGACTATCTGAGTACATCGTGACGGCTGACAATTATGAACTCAGCCACGCGGCGAAGGAGGTGCTCGATACGCTGATGGACTACGCCGCCGCTACCAATAGCAGTTGGGGTGCGCAATCCGCTGCTTGACGCTGGTCCCGCCGTGTACTGACATACACCGTCGCTGCCGGGCCTCGTCACATCCCCGACGCATCCGTCCGCGATACGAGGGAGACCCCCGGATAGCAGACGGCCCGACAGCCCCGCCCCGCCTGGCTTATCGCGCAATGCACGTAGGATCGTTAGCCTTGGGCAACGAATACGTCGCAAAGGTGATTGAACCGGTTTACCTCCCTTCTTAGACTCGCCTCACGTCTTGAGCAGAAGTACACATGTCCAGCTACGTCCATCGCAGTCCCGCCGGGCCACGCGTCGTGCGGAAAAAACCCTCGGTGGCTTGCGCAAGTTGCTTCGATAGCCGATGGCGTGATCCTGCCCACCGAGCGCATCGTCGATGTTCTGCAAAGCCTGATCGCACCAGGTGACTGGATGGTCGTCGGGTAATAACCTGAAGCAGGCGGACTTCCTGCTCTCGCTGAGGTCGACGCGAGCGCTAGTCCGTGACATCCCACGCCACAGGCGCCGGGAACCGTAGCCTCAACAGCCGACCTCGCGCTACCCATGCATTTCATTCACCATTCGAGGTCTTCGAACGTATGCTCGCAACCGCGTCGATAACCTCAGCTTCCATTCATTAGCCCACTGTTGCGCTTCACTCTTGAAACCGCCCAGTCTCAAGTTCGATTCCCTCAGGTGGGAGGCACCGGCAGCTTGCGCTACCGTGCTGAAGCCACGCAACAGTTCCGCCTTTACGCGTGAGGACAGCGACCGGATGGCGCGGCCCGTTGTGTTGAACGGATAGTCCGCAGCCGTCAGGCCCGGTTGCCGACACTCCTGCAGGAATCTTTCGGGGAGCGCACGCAAGCCACGCAGGCAGATGCGAAGACCGTCATCGCAAGGGATCTGATGCAGGCTGACGCGGCGCGGCCTGATTTGCACGACCAGCCACGCCGCAAGCATCGGATACTGCTCAAACAACAACGATAGCGCGCCGACGGCGCCGCTTCGTTCACCGCGTAACGTTACGGGCGACATGCGCGTGTATTGCGTTACGTGAGAGATAAGCGCCCGAAAGCCACAAATACACCCGTCCATCAAAAGTTGCCGTCTGGGGTACGCAGCACAGAGATCCCTGAAGTACCTTGAGAAGCGGCAGTCATAGTCCCAGGAACGCGAGTGCATTGTTGCCGCACCAGTCGTCGCGCACTGCGTCCGGCAATGAGAGCGCGTCGAATTCACTCAATGCGTTTTCAATCGACATCATCGGAAAAGCGGAACCGAAAATCATGCGCTTTTTCAACACCGTTCTGCCGTATTGCAGAAGCGGTTCGTATCCCGAATGCGCGGTGGCCAGCAGTTTTGGACGGACCGCCAGCGTGCCGATCCAGACGTTCGAATGCCGCCATGCCACCGCGAGCAGTTCCTGCACCCACGGCCAGCCCGGCGGCGACGCGCACACCCGCAGATCGGGCAGGTCCATCATCACGCGGTCGAGCGCGGCGGGATGGCCCAACATCATCGACGTATGCGTGGAAAAATTGGTGCCGCAATGAATATTCGCCGGTACGTTCAGCTCCACACACTTGCGATAGAGCGGAAATAGCAACGGGTCGTCGATCGGCAGCCTGTGTTCGAAACCTTGGACGTTCAGACCGCGCAAACCGAGATCACGCACCGCCGCTTCGAACTCCACAACCGCCGCGGCGCCCTTGTGCGGGTCGACGCCCGCAAAGCCGATGTATCGCTCGCCGTGCGTTCGGCAAAACGCAGCCACGTCCTCATTCGAGATTTTTACGCCAAACGTGCTGGTCAGATCGCGCGCTTTCAGCACAACGTGACGCGCGTTCAGGCGCTCGTAAGTGGCAAGATAGTCGGTTAGCGGATCATCACTGCCCAAATCGGCCACCTGGCGTTCCGTGCCTTCATAAACACGCCGATAGTTCGCCAGATGACTGGCAGGTCCGTCGAACTGGAGAGAGGGCGGACGACTCGAAAAATCCACGAACATGAGAAACTCCAGCAAACAAGGCGTCAGCGCCAGCGCGATTCCTGGCGATCGAAAGTCCCCGCGAATGGGTCTGCCGTTTCGGCGATCAATCGCTTCTTTGCAATCTTTCGCGAAGGCGTGCGTGGGAAATCGCCCTCGATATATTGCAGATAGCGCGGCACCTTGAACGGCGCGAGATGCCGCGCGCAATGCTCGAATACCACTTCGGGCGGCAAATCTCCCAGCGCAAGCCCATCGCGCAACTTCAGATAAGCCTTCACCTCTTCACGCCGCAGCGGATCGGGCACGGCCACCACGGCTGCTTCGTCGATCGCGTCCATGCTACGCAGAACGGTCTCCACTTCGGTTGCCGAAACATTCTCGCCCGCGCGCTTGATCATCTCCTTGATGCGTCCGACGATGAAATAGAAGCCTTGCTCGTCGCGCCTGAACAGATCGCCTGTGCGAAACCAGTCACCGTCGAAGCTCTCGGCGTTGGCTTCGGGGCGTTTGTAATAACCCCATAGAATGCCGCGACCGCGAATCCACAATTCGCCAGTTTCATCGACCTCGGCGAGGCTGCCGTCCTCTCGCCGGATCTGTAGCTCGCGAAACGGTGCGGGCAGACCACAGGTGCGCTCCAGTGCCTCGTCATGCGCCCATGCCGGCACGAGCGCGCCCGTGCCCACTTCGGTCATGCCGAAGCCTTCACGCGCAATCACGTTAAAGCGCGCCTGAACTTCTTCTCGTGCGGGTCTGGTCCAACCGTAGATGCTGATGTACTTCAGGCACACGTCCGCATCGCGCGCGCTGCGTGGATGCTGGCTCAGCGCAGGCTCGGGAAAGATGCAGTAGTGAATGCGATAGTCGACCAGCCACGACATAAAGCGCGTGAGACTCATGCGCTCCGCAATGTACGCGGTGCCGCCGAGTTTCATCGTCATGAGAAACTGCCACATCGGGTCCATGTAAAAGAATGGCGCCCAGATCAGCACATTCTCGATTCCCGCGTCCGGCCCACGCCGATGCCGCGCCGCACCGTGGCAATGAATCATCCAGTAGTCGTGGCTCAGCATGCAGCCTTTCGGAAAACCAGTGGTGCCTGATGTGTACTGCAGATTCAGCAGATCGTGGCGGGAAATCGCGCTCGACGCCATAAAATCCGCGCTGCCGGCATCGAGTAGCGTTTGCCAGTTAAGCGGATGTTCGCTCTCTCCACACACGATCACGCGCTCCCACGAGAGCAAACTCGGCAATGCGGGCGCTTCGGCAATGCGCGGCAGGAATTCAGCGTCGATCACGAGGTATTGAGCGTCCGCGTCAGTGAGCACGAACGTCATTTCATCCGGTGTATAGGCCGTATTCACCGGCACCATCACGGCGCCGATCCGACCAAGCGCAATCCACGTAATCGGAAACTCAGGCGCATTCTTCAGCATCAGCGCAACGTGGCAACCCTTGCGAATGCCGCGCCTCACGAGCGAGTCAGCCAGTTGCGAAGCCGCGCGGTCGATCTGCGCATACGTCATGCTGATGCCGCGGTCGAACCACACCGCCGCGATCCTGTCGCCGTGAAGGGCGGCCTGCTCGTGCACGAACTCCCCAAGCGATTCAGGCAATGCGAGTTGCTCCTGACCTTTTCGACGAGCGAGTTCGTCCTCCACGGTCGGCGACTGTGTCTTCATACTGTTCCCCAGAAATATCGAAGCTTCGCGCGGCAAGGCGCGCGTTTTGCGTGGCTCAGTCCTGCAAGATGATCTGGCAATCCTCGGGCAGCCAGTCAAGCAGAACCGGCGCACCGCGTTCCTGCGTGATCTGCCGCCGGTTGCCCTGCTGCTGCACAACGATCTGCATATCGCACGCCAAACGCACGTGATGACGCACCACGCTGCCGAGCGTGATCGAATCTTCCAGCATGCCTGCGTGGCGCAATCCGCTCGCGGTATCCACATCCGGCGAATGAAGAGCGCATGTCATGCGTACGCTTTCCGGACGCACCAGCAGCTTCACGGCTGCACCACGCGACACCGCACCAGACCTCATCGTGGCGGGCAGCAAGCCGAGCGGCGTGGACACAACCGTATGCTCGCCCGCGTTGTCCTGCACGGTGCCGGAAATCAGATTGGCCGCGCCGATGAAACTCGCCGCAAACGCTGTGCGTGGCGAGCGATAGAGTTCGTCCGGCGTCGCGACCTGCTCAATGCGGCCCTGATTCATCAGAACGATGCGATCCGACATTGACAGCGCCTCGTCCTGATCGTGCGTGACGTTCAGCATCGTGATGCCCAGTTGCGCGTGCAGGCGGCGGATTTCGAGCTGCATCTGCTCGCGCAACTTCTTGTCGAGTGCGCCGAGCGGCTCATCCAGCAGAATCAGCGCGGGGTTGTACACGATGCAACGCGCGAGCGATACGCGCTGCTGCTGGCCGCCCGAGAGTTCCTTCGGCTTGCGCGCCGCGATGTCGGGCAATCGCACCATGTCCAGCACGTCTTTCACCTTGCGGCGAATCTCCTCCTTCGGCATCTTGCGAACGTGCAGCGGAAACGCAATGTTGTCGAACACTGTCATATGCGGCATCAGCGCATAGTTCTGAAAGACCATACCGAGGCCGCGCGAGCTGGGCGGCGCATTCGTGATGTCGACCCCACGCACGAATATCTGCCCCGACGACGGGCTAACCATGCCCGCAATCAGGTTCAGCAGCGTGGTCTTGCCCGAACCGCTCGGCCCGAGCAGGGTAACGAACTCGCCCTGCTTCACGCTGAAGTCGAGTGGCGCGAGTGCTTCCACTGCGCCGTAGCGCCGTGAGACCTGTTTCAGTTCGATCATGTTCATCATGCAATCCTTGATCTGTCCGATCAATGCCGCTCGCCGCGCATCACCATTGTCGCCGCGTTGTGTCCCGGCACACCCGTTACACCGCCGCCCGGATGCACCGATGCGCCACATTGATAAAGCCCCTTGATTGGCGTGCGATAGTCCGCCGCGCCTTGCACGGGACGCCTGAAGAAAATCTGGTCGGCGCTCAATTCGCCGTGATGCACGTGGCCACCGGGCAGCGCGAAAATCCGTTCGAGGTCAGCAGGCGAAAGCACCTGTGCATCGTCGATGCAATCGCGTATGTCGGGCACGTACGCAGAAAGCGTGTCGAGCACGATGTCGTACAGATGCTCACGCTGCGTATCCCACGAGCCCTCGCGCAGCGCGTAAGGCGCATGCTGGCCAAAAATGCTCATCAGGTGCTTGCCTTCTGGCGTCACGCTCGGGTCCACCGCGCTCGGACTCAACACGACGAGCGGTGGCCGCGGCGAGATTTCGCCGTATTTCGCGGCGTCCCATGCGCGTTCGAGATATTCCACCGAAGGTCCGATACGCACTTGCGCCGGATACGCAAACCCTGCTGTTTGCGCGTCGAAGTCCTTGAATGTGGGTAACCGCTTGAGCGCGAGGTTGACCTTGAAGGCCGTGGAGCGGTCGCGTATCTGCGCAACTCTCGAGAGAAATTCGGGCGATACATTCTCCGCACTCACGAGCTGCTGAAACAGCACCTTGGTGGCCACATTCGAAATCACGCAACCCGCTTCGATCTCTTCGCCCGAAGCAAGCCGCACGCCGGTTGCGCGCTCGCCTTTAACGATGACCGAGGCAACCGGCGCATCGCAGCGCACTTCCATGCCATGCGCCTTGCCGGATGCGGCGATCGCTTCAGAGATCGAGCCCATGCCGCCGCGCACGAAGCCCGCCGGCCCCGCATTGGTGCTGTGATCGCGAATGAAGCCGCGCAGCAGAACATAAGCCGAACCGGGCGAACAGATGCTCGTCGCGGCGCCGCCGCACGACGCGTAGAAACCCATTGCGGTAATCATCTCGTCAGACTCGAACCAGCGCGCCAGAAAATCGCGTGCGCTCAGCGTGAGGACGTCGTAGAGGTCGTAGAACTGCTCGCCGATGTCGCGAAAACGCCAGGCGAAGCCGAGCAGCCGGCTGCGCGCGCCAAGGCCGCTATCGGAGGGATCGGGCGGAACTTCCCACAGCATCTCGGACACCACTTTGCCAAGTCGTGCCATATACGCCCGATATCGGCCATATGAGTCCGCATCGGCCTTGCTGAAGCGGGCAATGTCCGCACGCAGTTGCTCGCCGTCCGCGCGAAATGCGAGGCTGCGTCCCTGCCCGTAAAGATGCAGCATGGGCGGTGGGACTATGATCTCGTAGCCGTACTTCGCCAGCTCCAGTTCCTGGATGATGCGCGGTTGCAGCAGCGCCATTGTGTAAGACGCTGTGGAAACGCGGTATCCCGGCCATAAGGCCTCGCTCACGGCCGCGCCGCCCACGAGTTCGCGCCGCTCCAGCAGACAGACCTTGAAGCCCTTGCGCGCCAGATAAGCGCCGCACACGAGCCCATTATGTCCCGCACCAATGATCACTGCGTCGTAGTGGTTCGCCATGTTCGTCGCGTTCGCTATGTTTTGTTATGGTCGAATGTCATTCGGCGGAGGCGTCGCGTCGTTGCAATGCCATGATGCCGAGACACACCAGAAGCGAGATGACGGTGAGCAGCGTGGACACGGCTGCGAGCACCGGCGACACTTCCCAGCGGATCGCGCTATACATCTTGACCGGCAGCGTCGTGGTTTGCGGCCCGGAGATGAAATAGGCGACCACCACTTCGTCGAACGAGAGCAGGAACGCAAAGAGCACGCTCACTGCTACCGAAGCGCGAATCTGCGGCAGCACTACCTGAAAGAAAATACGCAGGCGGCTCGCCCCCATGACGAGCGCGACAGCTTCGAGCGACACATCCGCATGACGCAACCCCGAGCCCACCGCGATGATCACGAACGGCACCACCAGCACGGCGTGCGCGAGCGCGAGACCCCAGATGGTGTTGACCAGCGCCAACATGGAGAACTGCTTGTAGACGCCGAGTCCGAGCACGACGACCGGCACGAGCAACGGTGTGATGGCGAACGTTTCGAACACGCGTTTGCCGGGAAAACGACCGCGCGCAAGTGCATAGGCACCGGGCACGCCCACCGTGATCGAAATGGCCGACGCCAGCAAGGCCACCGTCACGCTGGTGACGCATGCGCCCCGCCACGCCGGATCGGCGAGAAATTGCTGGAACAGCGCGAAAGAAAACGTTTTGGGCGGAAAGCTCAGTTCGGTGCCACCACCGAACGAAATCGGCACGATCACGAGGCTCGGCAGCAGCAGGAACAGATAGCCGCACCAGCCACCGACCGCACCGAGTACGCGCATCGCTGCGTGCCAGTCGTGGCGTCTGGGTGCGGGCTTCACGAAGTCGTTGCCCACGCGGGTTGCGGTGTCCATCATGCGAGCACCTCCTTGCCCTGCTGCACACGGCCCAGCATGGCGATGAGCACGCCAGAGAGGACCAGCAGCATCATCGCGATCGAAGCCGCGAGCGTCCAGTCGAGCGTCTGGCGCGTGTAGAAATCGATCAGGTTCGCGAGCATCATGTCGCGCGGACCGCCGAGCAACGCTGGAGTGATGTACATACCCATCGAGAGCGTGAAACACATCAGCACGCCCGCGATCACACCGGGCATGGAAAGTGGCAATGTGATGCGCGCGAAAATCATGAACGGGCCCGCGCCCATCAACTCGGCGGCAAACTTGAGATTACGGTTCTGCGTGGTGAGGCTCGTGAGAATCGGCAGCACCATGAACGGCAGCAGATAATTGGTCATGCCGATCACCACGCTGGTACGATTAAAAATCAGATCCGGATGCCACGCATCGCCGCTCAGCCAGCCCGCCAGCTTCGCGATAATGCCCGCGCTGCCCAGAATCACGGTAAACGCGTAGCTTTTGACGAGAATGCTGGTCCAGAACGGCAACATCACCATCACGAGATACGGGGCGCGTTTCGACATTGGCATTCGCGCCAGATGCAGCGCAATGATGTAGCCGAGCACGAGACTCGTGGCCGTGGCGAGCACGCTGATGCTCATGGTATTGCCGAGCACGCGACGAATCAGCGGATTGGTGAGCACCTGCTCGTAGCCGCGCAGCGTGAACGCGTGCTCGTAGATACTCGACCACCCCACCACGCCCAGCGGCCAGAGAAAGAACACCGCCAGCAGGCCGTAAAGCGGCAGCAACATCACGACCACGGCCTTCAGGTTCAGCGTGTAATTCATCGCGCGCTCCGGGTTCTTTTACGTCAGCATCCATGTCGTGAAGCGGTTCTGGAGTGCATCGTAGTGATCGCCCCACCATGTGTCGTTGATGATGATGCTGTTGGGATCGTGCATATCCGGCATGCGCGCCTTCGCGGCGGCGGAAACGAGCGGCAAGGCTTGCACGGCATTCGGCGCGAATTCCACCATTTCACAGAACGCCGCCTGCCGGTCGGGACGCAGACAGAACGCCACGTACTGCATCGCCGCCTGCGTGTTCTTGCCGTACTTCGGCACCGCCAGATATTCGAGGCTGTTGAGCGTCTGCTTCATCGACATCTGGATCGACGTACCCGCGCGTTGCGCCGGCAGCACGCGGCTCAGATACGTGTAGGTGAAATCGAGCTCGTTGCTCGCGATGAGCGTGACCGTTTCCGGCGTCGTCTCGATCCATTTGCGCACGGAAGGCTTGATGCGGTCCATCGCCTTGAACGCGCGTTCCACGTCGAGCGGATAGAGTTTGCCCGGCGCGACGCCATCCGCCAGCAGCGCCATCTCCAGGTTTTCGCTCACTCGCGGGCGCAAACCACGGCGGCCGGGAAACGCCTTCACGTCCCAGAACTCGGCATACGTACTGGGATGTTTGCCACCGCCGCGCTTCGGGTCGTAGCCGATACCACCTGCGTACGAATACGTACCTACGAAGTCCGCGCCCGTTTTCGTGACGAGACCATCGGACTTGACGATAGCCGGATCGAGCTTTTCCCACATGCCTTGACGCGAGCCGGCGACGATCTGCGGACCGATGCTGTCGAACACGTCCCACGAAACATTCTTCGAGTCCACCTGCACTTTCATGCGCGCGAGGTCGGCGCTATTGACGAGATTGACCGCGATGCCCGTTTCCTTCGTGAAGGGCTCAGCGAACGCGGCCCGCACCGCCGCCTCGTATGCGCCGCCCCAGCACGTCACGCTAATGCTCTTCGATTGCGCGCGCACGATAGCCGGCGCGCCAAGCAGCGCGGCACCCGCCAACGCGCCCGCCTGCTGCAGAAATGCACGACGCGGGCGCGACGGGGAATCGGCTGCGGCGTCGGTCTTGAGGTTGTTGATCGGACTGCGAGAAGTAGGCGTTTTCATGTTGGTCTCCATGCGTGATCGGGGCAGTGCGTCATCCGGCGATCCAGATCGCCTTCCAGTCCATGTATTTGTCGAAGGCGTGCATCGACTTGTCGCGGCCGAAACCGGATTGTTTGAAGCCGCCGAATGGCGAGGACATCGTGCCGCGATCAAAGCAGTTGACCCACACTACACCCGCTTTCAATTGCCGCGACACCTGCTGTGCGCGCGCCACGTTCGAGGTCCACACGGCGGCGGCCAGGCCATAAATCGTATCGTTGGCGACCCGCACCGCCTCTTCAGGCGTCCCGACCGTAATCGCCGACAACACCGGGCCGAAAATCTCCTCACGTGCGATACGCATGTCGTTGCTCACCTGGTCGAACACGGTAGGCTCGATGAAATAGCCGCCCGATTCAGGCCGCGCGGCACGTCCGCCCGCGATGACCCGCGCGCCGTCCGCACGTCCCGCGTCGATAAAGGACATCACCGTGTCGTGCTGCGTCTGGCTGACGATCGCACCCATCTTCGTCGCGGGATCGAGTGGATCGCCCGGCACGAGTTCTCGCGCAATCGCTGCGACTTTCTCCAGCAGTTCGTCACGCACCGCCGCCTGCACGATGAGCCGCGAGCCAGCGTTGCACACCTGGCCGCTATTGGCGAAGATGCCGGCCGCCACGGCGCGGGCGGCGGCGTCGAGATCGGGGCAATCGTCAAGGACGATATGCGGGCTCTTGCCACCGCATTCGAGCCCCACGCGCTTGATATTCGATTGCCCTGAGTACTGCATGAAAAGTTTGCCAACGGCCGTGGAGCCGGTGAAACCGACCGCGTCCACGTCCATGTGCAGCCCGAGCGCACGACCGGCGGTCTCGCCATAGCCCGGCAATACATTGAGCACGCCGGGCGGCAAGCCAGCCTCTGTTGCAAGCGCGGCAATGCGGATCGCGCTGAGCGGCGACTGTTCGGCGGGCTTGAGCACGACGGAATTGCCTGCCGCCAGCGCGGGACCGAGCTTCCAGCTCGCCATGGAAAGCGGATAGTTCCAGGGCACCACGGCCGCCACCACGCCGAGCGGTTCGCGCACGATCACGGTTGTCATATCCGGCGCGGCGGGCGCGGTCTCGCCATAAAGCTTGTCGATAGCCTCGCCATACCACTGAATGCATGTGGCAGAGCTAACGATGTCGCCGTTATAGGCGCTGGCGATGGGTTTGCCGACATCGAGCGATTCGAGCAGCGCCAGTTCCTCGCGATGCTCCAGCATGAGTTGCGCGAAACGCAGCATCACGGCCTTGCGCTCGGCCGGTGCGCGACGCGACCATACGCCAGACTCAAACGCCTTTCGGGCACTTGCAACAGCAAGATCCACGTCCTCCTGTCCGCACTCGGCCACTTCTGCGATTACGCGGCCCGTGGCGGGATTGAGAGTCTCGAAGGTCTTGCCCGACAGCGCGCTCACATAGCGTCCGTCGATGAACGCCCGGCCCTCTGGCCGAATCTCCTGGGCGCGGGCGCGCCACACCGATGCGTCGGGAATGCTCACAGCAAAGCTCCTTGAATGATGAGTGAATTGCGTGCTTCCTCATACCACTGAAACGCAGTGTAAAGTGTCAAGATTATGAAAACCAATACATTCTGATAAGCTTATTCCTTCCAGAAAGTTATACTTTCCAAGCGTCCACGATGCTCAAAGTGCGCCATCTCGAGATTTTCCGCGCAGTAGTGAAGGCGGGCAGCGTGTCGGCAGCGGCGCGTCTTCTCTATGTGTCGCAGCCTGCTGTCACCAAGACATTGCGCATACTGGAAGAAGAAATCGGCCTCACACTCTTTCTGCGCGTGAAGGGGCGGCTCGTCTGCACGCCCGAAGCCGAGGCCATCCTGCCCGAGATCGAACGGCTCTTTGGCAGCGTTCAATCCATCGCCGAAACGGCACGCGAAATCCAGCAAGGTCAGCGTGGATCGATACGTGTGGCCACGGTGTCGATGCTGGCCACCACTATCGTGGCGCGCGCTGTTGGCGAGTTCCGCAACACGCATCCGTATGTTGAGTTTGATATTCGCGCGTTGCCTACGCGACATGTCGTCGAATACGTGAACAACAATCAGGCGGATTTCGGCATCCTCGACGTGGCCGCACCTTCCGGCACGCTCGAAGTGGAAGAGTTTTGTAGCGCAGAGTTGCGCTGCGTGATGCGCGCCGGGCACCCGCTCGCGTCACGTAAGACGATCACACCGCGCCTGCTCGATAATGAGATGCTAGCTACGTTTGGCGAGGACACGCTCACTGGTTGGCGCCTGCGCGAGGCTTTTCGCGCGCAGGGTCGAAGCTTTGCCAGCGTGTTCGTCTCAAATAGTACGCCCGTGCTCTGCGCGCTAGTGAGAGAGGCTAACGCTGTAGCGCTAGTGGATCCTTTCGCGCTGATGAGTCGGTCTTTTCCCGATCTGATTTCTCGGAAACTCTCGCCAGCGGTGCCAGTGGAGCCTCGCTTTCTATTCGCACCGGGCCGGCCGCACTCGTTAATCGTGAATCAGTTCGTCGCACAATTGAAGCAAACCGCCAAGGAAATGGCTACGGGCTGATGAACATCCTGTCGCCCGGTATATCGCCCCTGCGATGCACACAAAGATGGCTTCGCTCTTGCACGATAGGAAACGCTTATGAAGCGGATACTCGCCGTTAGGCGGTCACGTTCAGGACTGTGAGCTCTCTCACTCACCCAGCGGCATGCGGAGCCATCTTCCACAGTTCAGAACCACACGGGTCGTGCAGTTGAAGTTTGCTAATTCCGCTAATGGCCTGCGTGAGCGTACTGATCGTGTCCATTAATTGCTGGCGCGGCTACGAAAGTCGGTCGCCGCTGCTGCCTGCCGTTCCGGATGAGATTGCGCATTTCACTATGAATACTTGCAGGATGATTGCTTCGATTAGCGCAGATCGCTGCACGGCAGCGCACCGCATCGACGGGAAAATGGTGAACCCTGCGCGGCCTCATCCCGGCGTCGGACAAGAAGAGTTGCCGACGCTATGTCGATGCGCACATGCCCCATCGCTCACAAGGGTGTCCGCACACCAATCCGTGAAGATGCGTTTGCAAAAAACGCATCGCAAAATCCGGCTATAAAGATAAGTTTTCTTATCTAAAGGTGTCTGTTTTCAGGCTAAACTTGGGCCTATGAAAACACGCCTCGCCCTGCCCTCCGCGCCTGCTGCTGACGTTGAATCTTCCGAGTCCGGTTTTCCCGGTGCCGACGAGCTTGCCGTGCTGCGCGCGTGGTACGCCGGGATGTCTGTGCGGCAGGCCGTGGCGCGTTACCTGCCCTCCGCACTCGGTGGCGGGAAATCGGCGCGCGGCATGCTCGGGCGCATCCGGAGCAAACTGCTGGACATTGCGCGCGCGGCCCATCGCGACGATCTCGTCGCACGCCTCACTCATCCGATAGCGGGACGTGAGCAGCACGCGAAAGGCGTGGCGCAGGCGATCGATGTGCTGCGCACAGCGCGCCCTCCGGAACCCCAGACCGCCGACGACGTCGCGCAGTGGTTTTCCCCGCGCGTGGTGCGCGTGCTGCATGCACACGGCATCAGGACACTCGCCGATCTCACGGTGCGCATTCCGCGCCGGCGCCAATGGTGGAAGGCCGTGCCGGGACTCGGCATGGCGAGCGCCCGTGCGATCGAGTCGTTCTTCGCCGCCCGGCCCGCGCTCACGGATCGGGCGCGGGCGCTGGTGGCCGCGAGCCGGCGCGGCGACGTCGTGCCGTGGGAAACCCTCAAGCTGCCGCACGAGGTCGACGGCTCCGCCGGCACGTTCCGCGCACCAGCAGCCACCTGCACGCTCGACGCGTCCAACGACTACGAGGCCGTGCAGACGTGGCTGTCCCTGCATGAGTCGCCTGCCACGCAGCGGACTTACCGCAAGGAAGCCGAGCGGCTGATCCTCTGGGCCATCGTCGAGCGCGGCCGCGCGCTGTCGTCGCTCACGACCGAGGACGCGATCGCGTACCGGACGTTCCTGCGCCATCCGGCGCCGCGGGGACGCTGGATCGGCCCGGTGCGCCCGCGCACGTCACCGGACTGGCGGCCGTTTAACGGCACCCTGTCGGCGCGGTCGGTCGCGCACGCGCTGTCGATTCTCGGCGCCCTGTTCCGCTGGCTGGTCGAACAGCGCTACGTACTGGCCAATCCGTTTGCGGGCATCAAGGTGCGCGGCGGCAAGACGGCAGCGGCGCTCGACGCGTCGCGTGCCTTTACCGACGGAGAATGGGCACTGGTTCGTACAATGGCCGACGGGCTGGAATGGTCTCACGGCTGGACGGTTCCGGCCGCGCAGCGCTTGCGGTTCCTGCTCGATTTCGGCTTTGCGACAGGTTTGCGCGCGAGTGAGCTGGTCGGCGCGACGCTCGGCCACGTCGAGACGGACGCACGCGGCGAGCACTGGCTGCGCGTCACCGGCAAAGGCGGCAAGATGGCGCGGGTGGCGCTGCCGCCGCTCGCGTGGGACGCACTGGCCCGCTATCTGGCCGGGCGCCAGTTGCCGACTACTACGGCGCGCTGGCGGCCGCACACACCGGTCATCGGCAGCCTGGAAGCGGACAGTGACGCGGCCATCAGCAGTGTGCGGCTGTGGACCGTGCTCGAGCGCTTTCTCGTCCTTGCCGCCAATGCCATCGAGGCCGATCACCCGCCGCTCGCTGAGAAGCTGCGCCGCGCGAGCCTGCACTGGATGCGGCACACCCACGCCACCTACGCGCTGGGGCACGGCGCCGAACTCACCACGGTGCGCGACAACCTGCGGCACGCTTCTGTCTCCACGACCTCGATTTACCTGCACAGCGACGAAGTGAAGCGCGCGCGACAGATCGGCGAGGCTTTTACCATCCGGCGGTGAGAGTAACCGCTCGTGTCACGGACGCGCCTGTCAACAGCCGTCCGTTATGCCCGCCTGCGCGCTTCGCGATGCCCCGCAGCCTGTATCCTGATGCCACCGGCAATCGCCAACCTCATCAGAACGATACGCATGCCGCTTTACGCGCGCAAACGACAACGCCCTGAAACCAGCCATGGAAAAACCTGAATTCGAGCCGCAGATTCTGGCAAACCGGCAAGGCGTGTCATTCCGCCTCGTCAGAGGGCAGACCCTCGTCGAATGCATCATCACGACGACAGCACTCGAGGCCCACTTCTGGCTCGAAGACAAGGCCGACGACCTCCGGATCCTCAGGACCTTTCGCGACGGATACAGCCGCATCCGCGCGATCGCTGAACGCAAGCAGCTCGCGCACCCGGGCGCACGCGTCGAACTGACACCTGACGATTTCAGGCGCTACTGATCAAGGCGGGCAAGGCAGGTTACATCCTTCTGCCAGACGGGGTTGCGGCGAAGCTCAGCGAGAGGCCGTGAGCGCTTGACCGTTAGTTGCATCACAAGCATCGGACGCCTTGAGTACGCACGGGCTGCTGCGCTAACTCTGGCGCATAGCTGAAACGGAAAAAAGACGGACGTTGCGGCTGCGCCTTGTACCGAGCCGTTCGCCTGCGACGATAAGCTGCCGTGAAAAAGGTCCGTTGCGGGGCCTATGAGCCTATGAGCGACACGCCGCGATGCGTCGCGTTCGCATGGCGTCGACTGGAGATCTGCGTCTGCCCGTCAGCAGTCTGAGGCGGAGCACATTTCGGTTTTTCTGAAGGACGGTCATCGAGGCCGTGACGGTTTTGCGCGTGACACCGACGCGCAGACGAACCACCTATTCCTCCCTGAACGATAGCTCTATGCCAATCCCACTCTCTGCCGACGATCGCGTTTCTCGCGATTCGGAGGGCGGGTAACGGAGCAGTCCGGTCCTCGGCGCCAGCTTCCCGAGTGCGGCATTTCGGCCATAGCGGACGCTCAGCTACCGCCCTCATCGGGCGGCTGCACGCTGCTAACCGGCCTTTTGTCGGGTGCGCCCTTTTTTGCGCTTTTAGAGCGCTCTCACGAAAGTGCGGACTTTTTTGTATGTCGATAGTTACCCATAAACCGCTTTGAAATCAGCGATCTAGAGGACGTTTTCGGAACTTGCCGGAATGCCCGGGAAGCATTGACTGGCGGAAGGCAGCCGATTCCAACAGATGCTCGCAAAGCCCCGCCAGGTTTGGATTCCACACGCCCGAGCCACGACGTACCCACCACCCTACCCATACTTCGTGGCGACACACCAAGACCAGCATTTAATCTGGTTCCCGTCGGAACAGTCGGCCCCATCTAAGAACCTCAGATACCCTCAATTGGGTTTGAAGCCAGATCTTTTGGCCCATCCTGCGATGGGTTCTGCGGCCCCGAGTAGCATTACAGTGTCATTCGCTGGAAAGCCACGGCTGAAACCAGCCCGGCTTAGTGCTGTGTGGGTAGAATCGTTGCCGGTTGATCGGAAAACCGGCGATACTGCTTTAGCAAGACACGGATGCCGACCACGTCGCATTCCGCGAGTCAGCCACAATGTTGGCAGCGCGGCAACCCGGAAAGTGCGAGGGTATCTATATCTGCGCCATCCATCAGGTCGACTGAGTCCCATATCGCGCCGCCGCACGGCTCACCGTATTGCGGAAGTTGGTCGAGCCGTGGCACTGCACGAACCGCTCTTAGTCGAAACCGGCTCTCCGGAAATGACCATCGACGTTGCTCGTGAAGACAAATGAACCGTGGCGAGTGTACGTCTCGCCCGTCCGCCAGCTCTCGCCAACCGGCCGCTCGCGGCGGCGAAACGCTTTCTCCAGCGCCGGCAACAGCTTGATGGCCCAGCGATGCACCGTCGAATCCACCAAGGGCACCTCCTTCGGGGCGTGATCGACCGAAACGCCGCGCTCAGTCATCATGTCTTCGGGGTGCCGCAGGCTCAGCGGATAGGCCAAACGAGTCAGGAGCACGTCGAAGGGATAACGCAGGCGTTTGTCCACTCGGACCGGTGCGGGATTCAATGTCCTCATCGAGCTTTCAGCCGTTCAACGTGTTCCGCACATCATCACGGACCGCCTCTCTGCCACAGAACCCCGACGTTTAGCCCTGAGGAGGGAGCATTTGGCCCCCTCTCTTCAGGACGGGTCTGCTCTCATGCCATGTTCGGTCAACATGTTGACCAATTCCGCCGCTTGCGTCCGCCACATGTTCCGTTCGAATAAGCTCCGCTTCGGTCTTTCGAGGGGGCTTCTCTGAGGCAACCCCACCCCTCGATCTTTTAACCTGCCGCTCCCTTGGGCGGCAGGTTTTTTTTCGTGGACCTCTTCTGTACCAGGCGGTATGGATGACGTCGGGAACTACTCGTGTGGAGGTTCGCGAAACACCAGAGATACTGTCGCTCAGGAAACGAGATGATCAGATCGGCACACACTCTGGACAGTCAACGATTGCGACTGCCGTCCACGGCGATGGACGATCAGTTTCGGCGGGAGAAACGCAAGACGCTTTCGAGGAACGCATGCAGTTACCGAACATAGACAATTTCATCAAAGACCGGGAGCACGGCGTCACGTACAACATTTGCGCCTATCGCAAACTTTCAAGTCAAGAGATGGCGCGCGCAATGCAAGTCTTCATTCAGCAACAAGGTGGGCGTCAACCGAAACCAGGAACAGTCGTCAAGATATTTTCCCTGGTTGGTTTTGGCGACCAGTAGTCATCGTGAAGCGCCGGACGCTAATCGACGGACATCGAGTACGCCCGCAATCGCGAGCCACGCGGCCAATTGTGCCGCAAGCTGTGGAGATGTCTCGCTTGAGCCCTGTCGACGATGTCGTCTAATCGAACATTGACAGCAGATCAGCAATGTTCGTGTTAGGGAGCCGCTTGGCAAGCATGTCCCAAAAGATCACATCGCGCATCGCGCTGGCATCTTCGGCCGTCTTCCACTCGCGCGCACCGACGATCGAATCGGCCGTTTCGCGAGCCGCGGAAACAATTGTCTGAATGTCTTGTTTGTGCATGAATCCGTTAACGGTCGCGCGCAGAGCTTATTTAGGTTCACGCGCAATCGTTTGCTAAAAATTTTTTATCCCCGCACCCTCGCCCGCAACGATGCCAGTGCGGCAAACGACTTAAACATCACATGACACAAGCGTTCCCCGTGCGCAAGTCGGCGGGAAACGCCTTTCGTGAAAATCCGGCCGCATCGCAAACGAACGCCTGCTGAACGGCAGCAGACCACATACGCCAAAAAAGCCACCATTCGGCCGCTGGTGTTGCTCCAGAGTATTGACCAATCCGCAAGGCGATCGGCACGTTCAAAGCCCGCGGCCCGAACGACGCCAAGTCCCACGAACCCTGATCGTTAGATTCCGGCGTGACGGCAAAGTAGAGTCGGCTCGCGAGGTATCGCACTGAGTTAACGTGCAGATGCACCCTATCCCTGGATGTATCGTGACGCAGTACCTTCGAAATCGGCACACGGTCGCTGCCATACGGCGTAGCCGGGCAACGACACGCGTGGCGCGCCTTTGCAAGCGCGTATTCTGAGCGACCGACCAAAATTTTACATCTTCCCGTGTGTCGCACCGTTTTGAGGCGTTTTTCGGAAAACTTCTGTCCGAAACGACCAAGCAGCTGGACGTCGCCCCGCGAATGGCCTGAGGCGTCTACTTTACCGGCGTCGGCAGTGGTGTTTTGTAAAAGCCTACGACGCGATATAGCGAATGCACCAGGTTGGGTCGACATGGCTCCAAATAGAATTACTTACGAGATGTTTCGCTTGCAATGGTCAATTCAGCGATTTTGACAAACAATTATTGGCTACCACATATAAATATAAAACAGATCCGCTATACATTCCGTCTCAATTTGGTGATATATGCACTACGCATATGAAATATTGCCAATTCACCGGTTAAAATCACAACCCCAGCAAGGCTACCAACTATCTCGCCGCTCAGTGTCCTCAACAGCCAATGTATTGGCTAATTCGGCCATTAAATACTGGTAAGAGAATCATATGTATAGGATGATCCAATAAGAAAAAGACAGAGTCTTGGGGAGAAGACTTTGCAGACCACATATTTCCGGGGAAAACTAAATGGATTTGGTACATACTCTGCCGCGCATCTCGCGGCAAAGTGCCGCGCCGATGCAAACGAACGCTTTGACTCGCATCGACATCGCGCTGTTCAACGGATTTGCACTGCCTACGGTCGCAGCAATCATCGAAATCTTCCAGAAGGCAAACTCGCTCGTCGCCGCGCAGCGATCTGGCAGTGCACGCTACGACGTCTCGCTGCTTTCCGCCGCGGGCGGGCGCATCGCCAGTTCGTCATCGGTATTTGTCTGGACCGACGACGTCCAGTCGCACCGAGGCACGAACCAGACACATCTGTTGTTCATCGCCGGCGGTGCGGGCGTACAGCAGGCGTGCCGCGACGAGCGGTTGAGCAACTGGCTACGCCGCAGGCATCCGTTCAGCGAGATCGTGCATCCGATCGCAGAAGGCCTGTTGCTGCTGCAAGCGGCCGGGCTGCCCAGTCGCTACTGCCCGCTTCTCTATGGCGGCAACGAAGCGCACGGCCTGTATCCGGCGAAGTCGCTGACGGAAGCGCCGGGCGCCGTATCCACGGCGTTACGCATCGTCGAGGAGGATCTCGGGGCCGATTTGGCGCAGCAGGTTGCAGAGTCGATCGCGCCCCAATCCAATGCACCGTTCACCTCGTCGGTCACGCTTGGCGCGGCGCCGCAAATCAGCGAGAAGATTCTGGCGTCGGCGCGCTGGCTGGAAGCGAACGTCGATCGTGCCATCTCGATCGACGATGCTGCGCAGGTCGCGGCGATGAGCGAGCGCAACTTCCTGCGCCGTTTCAAGAGCGAGATCGGCATGACGCCCTCCGACTATCTACTCCGTGCACGATTAAACATGAGTTGTCGGATGCTCATTGAATCGCGTTTGCCAGTCGACAAGATCGCGCGCCGCTGTGGTATCAGCAGCGGCGGGCAGTTGTCGAAACTCTTCAGAAAATATCTGGCGACGACACCGACGGACTATCGGATGCGCAACGAAGTGGCACTGTAGAAGGCCTCAAGCACAGGTGCCGGATCACCGGCACCAGCCCATTCCGGGGAGCACTGCGGCAGCCCCTAATCCAAGCGGACGCCACAGATTGCCCTCGCCAATTACTACCCGTGACAGTCTGCCGAGACGAATGAGTCCCTTCGCAGTCGCGTTGACAGTCAAAGCAGACACGGCCAACACGACCGTAGATATTGAAAAGCAGGGCCGCGCACGGATAACGCGCGCCCGTTTTACTGAACGTAGCGCTTGACTATATCGGCCAATATAGTGGTTCATTCAGCCGTGCTTTCATTGTCCCGGGACGGTTTCGATAACATCAAAACCGGTCAACTCATTTCTGAATTCCGAAGACTGATTGTCCTGAGCGGCCGGCATTCGATGGCAACGTTCGAATTGGCGGCTTTCAATTTCAGATGGTTCTGGTGGTTTAACGTTCCAGGTGAACGGGAAGTTATGGGCGAGTTTATTCCAGAGTATTTGCTCCGCGAACAGGCTGCTGTGGGTGCGCTTGTATTGTTCGGCGTTCTGCGCGTTGTCGCCGCTGCTGTCGCTTTCGAGAAAGGCTGGCGCATATCGGTCACGCAAGGTTATTGCATTGTGATCGCAGCGTTCTACTGCCTACCTCAGCTATTTGATCTATCCACGCACATGTACGGAATGCAGGCCGCTGCTGCGGCCGCGGTGCTCGAGGGTAAAGCAGCGGGCTCTGCGATAGCACTCTTTTTCGCGCCCATTCTGAGTCATAGGCTCGGCTACGAATAGTTGCCTTTCACGTCTCAAGCCCTTGTAGTTCCGTTCATGGATATTGGCGGCAGAATCGCAAAGACCCTCGTTATCCAATCCAGACCATCGCGATACGAAGCCTCAAATACCCTCCAGGCTTGTTAGAGCGATTTCGTATTGGACAAAGGTTCTTTAGCGAGCGGCCGGCCCAGTTCCGTTGAGGACCTGAACCGGTCCGGCAGCCCGATTCTCTGCTTCCGCGCGTGAAAGCTATTTCGTTGTGGTTCCCGTGCCACCGGTGCCGCCCGTCCCACCCGTTGCTCCACCGCTGTTACCCCCGCCGGAGATCGGCGCTGCCGCCCCCGCCGCTGTCGCAGCGGCTGTCAACGACGCCGCTGGCTGACCATTCGCGGTAATCGCGCCAGCGGTCAGCAAAGTGTCCAAATCCGCATCCGCGCCGGGCTGCCCTGGCGTGAACGAAACCGTCAAGAACGAAGATGACGAAAGCGTGATCCCGTACCGGGTCTTGATCAACTGGGCGACTGCCGCCTCTGCGTTCGCGATTACCGTGCTGTTGGACAGCGCACTCTGAAACGCTGTGTTGCTCGAGATTCCCGACAGCAATCCGCTAACGGTGGTTCCGAGCTGCCCGGCCAGATAGCTCAAAAGCAATTCGGTCAAGGGCGTCACGTTGTAAGTGCCCGCGCTGACCGCAAACGAATGGAGCGCGGTGGCGCCGCTCGACGCAGTGATCGCACACGGTCCGTCAAACTTAAAAGTCGCAGAATACACGCCGTTTGCGTTAGCCGTTGCACTCCCCGTACCGTTCTTGCAAGTCAGGACAATGCTTGCGTTTGCCATCGCTGCGCCCACCGCAGCCGTACCGCTCACCGTCGCGCCCGGCGAGTCCCCGCTGCCACCGCATGCAACCAGCGCACTGGTCGCAAGCACTATCGATCCGAACTGCAGCGCGCGCTGCATAGCGCCGTTTAGAAGCTTCATCGCCTATCTCCAAAGAAAGTCATTCACAATTGACCGGCACCATCGCCCGTCCGTCGCTTACACCCTGCAAACCGTTTCCGCAGACGCCATGTGAAAGCGCCGCGCCCGTGGATACAGCAGGCACACTCACTTGCGACTTCGGCTTTGTTTCGTCACTACCAGGCCGCCCGTAACGCAGATACGCATCACGCATCCGGTAGAGCTGAGTGGAGAAGTACTCACCGCTAAAACGGCCCTGATTCAGCAAGTACTGCTGTGTGCTATACGGGAACGTCATGTTCTCCGTCGCATTGGTCGTCAGATAATTCGTCGATCCCACTCGCGTGCGGAAATCAAGCCCAAACTCTTCAGAGCCGTACACCTGACTGATCCCCGGCTTCATCCCCTGACGCAACGTCAGCGGGAAGCTGATTGCGGCGCCCACAAACGTGCCCTGCCCGCTATGCTCGCCATGCACGCTCACCGAAACATCGTCGAACCAGCGCGTCAGTGTCGCGACCGGCCCTTTGTCTCCACCCACAAAGCGCGCCACGCCCGCTTCGATCCACAACTTCCAGGACGGCTGCACCCAGCGGTAAGTCAACTCGGCATTCTTCTCACTCGGCAATTCGTCATGGCCCGGCTCATGGTGCAAATAGGCAAGCCGCAAGCGAATCAGATCGGGGCGCCCCGGCACGAACACGGTTGTTTCGTTTTGCACGCCGACATACGAGTAATCAAACTTCCCGACCGATGCCACGTTGAACACTTGCGGCACGATCCAGAAGCTTTGTGCCAACGCGACTGCATTCAGGCCGCCGCGCAAGCGGTAATTGCTGAATACGCGGCCGTCGTCCATGTTCTTCGTGTTGTAGATCGGTGCGATATAACTGGCGTACAACTCCGCGCCACGCCACAGCGGCACGAACCCTTCAATGTTGGCGCCGAGCGAAATGTCGAAGTTGCCGTACTCGGTTCCGTACAGGTAACTGACGATCGGTTCGATCTGAATCCGCGTCAGTCCATGCGTGTGCTCGTTGCCATGCCATGCGATCGAATCCGCGTCGTAAGTCGGACGCGTGCGCATCGTCATTGACGCGCTTGCAGCCGTCGGCGCACCACCCGCAACGAACTGCGCAAACGCATCGCGATCGACAATGACTTCGCCTAACGGCTCATTGGCCTTCTTGATCACCACATGAATCTTGTCCGTGCCGTGCGGTGCATTCACACTCGCCACCCCAAGCACAATGCCGAGCGCGTCGGCTTCGTTCTGGTTGTATCGGTGGTTCTCGTACTCAACCACCAGATCGCGACCGCTCATCCCGACACGCACACGCTCGAGGCCGGCTGCAAAGAGTTGCGCGGCGATTTCGTCAAGCGCGGAGGTGTCCAGCACTTCCGGAATGGTGGGTGATTGCGCATCCGACGATTTGGCCGCCGTCACATCACTCAACATCACAGACGCATACGACTGCAGCGGCGGCACATACGTAATCGGCGCTGCGGCCAGCGGGTTGGTGTTAGCGGTAGCGGCACGCATGTCCACCGGTTGCAGGCTCGCGAGGCGAATCGGACCGTCATCGTCGGCGTCCGCAGTCTGCGCGACCGGCACTTGCGGGCCCGCGCACAAACCGTCTGCACAACGCGCACTGCTAAAGCGTTTGCCCAGCGGAATCTGAATGCCCACTGAGAACGACGTGCGCGGCGACACACCATCCGTCGAGCGAATCGAACGCATGAACGTACCAATCACGTTCGCATCGGCTAGCCAGCTAATCCGCGGAGACTGATAGCGCACGCCGGCATAGGGCGTCTTCGAATCGTCTTCTGCAAGCAGCGACAAACCCGTGTTCCACAGCGAGACCTGCGCGCCGCCGAACAAACCATCGAGGCGATCGCCCTGGCCATAACCGGCGGTCAACGTCACCGGTCCAAAGGCTTGCGACACCACGCCGTATTTCGAACGGAAGAAATGTGTCTGGCCGCTGACATCCGTCACACCGAACGCAATGCTCGGTTGGTACTTGAAGAACTTCGGCACTTCTACTTTAACGTCCGCCATCAGATGACGAAGAACAGTGCGATCCTCATTCGAAAACGGAACGTGCACGATAGCCGGATAGTTTGCTAGCCCAGCAGACAATTCCACGTAGGGCAACAAACCCACAGCGCCCCAGTAAACCTGCGAACCCGTCGCCTGCTTTCCGTAGCGCGGATCGATGTAGTTGTTGTACTGCGCCTCCACCGTCTCTTCCGGCAGTGCAAACGCATAGGGAATCACCAAACCACCAGCCTGCCCGAGCGCATTGAGTGCAGGGTCCGTCGCCTCCGCCGAAGCGGAGAACGCTAAAGCCGCAGCAAGCGCAAGCACGCGCGGTGCCGATCGGAGACGTTGTCCGCGCAAATTCTGAGTCATATTTTTAATTGCTTGTATCAGTTCGCGCTGCTGTCGACCAACCCGTCGCGATCGCAGCGATTACCAGCCTATCTTGATGATTGATACCCGACGTATCCATCGCCAGCCCACTCGCTAATACATCACGCCACGTTCAGTTCAGCCGCCTCGTGTTGTTTTTCGCTAATTCTGGACGATGCCTCTCTTTTCATCCCACGCGCTTTCACAAAGCCCTATGGCAGGATCGCGTCATAAGAATCTCCCTCGTATGTCGGGCTAATTTACCGAGCCAATAAATAAGCATACCAAATTAATTACGACGATCGTATTGGTTTATTTCAGTACGATGTGCCGATTTACTACGCTCCGAAATTACCGATTTTACGTTGATCAGCAAAGGATATTTAAATGTCTGTCGCAATAGTTTCCACGATTCGTGACAGCGCGGGAAAAAACTATTTAGATTGCAGTGCATCATATCCAGATTACTGCATGGCGGAATGCCACTGACGGAAAAAGCTAACATGTTGGCGGAATACCCCATTTCTCAACTCTATGCGAAGGGATCAGAGGTGAGTCTTCAAGACTGGATCTATGCCTTGTACTCTCCAAAATATGCCTAAATTTCTCCCGCTTATACCAATCTCTGCCCAATCCCTCCTCTCAAAGGACCTGTTCAGCCCGCCGGCCTCAATCTGCCGACTATTTTTTCCCTCACTAAACGTCCACCGCCGACCGATCAGCTTGCAGAGTCGGGCACTCACTTCGGATGGTTCGCCACAGCTTTTCACATGCGAGCCACTCGCTGATCATCGCTGTGCGTGACTACCAGCCGGCTTGCACTCAGCCCGCGCAATAGCAGCGAATGCCCGATTCGGACAAAATCTTAACTCTCACCGCCATTTGTGCGCCGCGCCATTCTTACCGCTCGATACTGGCGACTGGCCGATTCGAGGGGTTATCCCGGTCCGACGACACCCCTCGATTCTTTTTGCCCGCCGACACCTCGTGCGGCGGGCTTCTTTTTATCTCCTTGAAATAACGTACGCGATTGCGAGCGCTTCAAGCTGCCCCTGTCCACTCTCTCATCGCCGATGATCCCCCTGCAATTACTCGACGGCCAAGCCACGCCACTGAGCTAGCAAGTAGGTGTTGGACAGGGATACCGACGGCAGCGACGACGTGTCGTAGCCGGGGATAAAATGCAGCGTAAGCGTCGCCCTTCATCTCGCGCACTGCGCGGTGAGACGCCACACGGCCGTCCAGCGTTTGCCTCCATGACGCGCCGCGGTTGCGGTTCACTTAGGCGTGGCCGCCTTGTGTCACCGTTTCCGGCCTGATCGGCCACCCTAATACGCCGTTGGTCAGCACAACGGTTAGGATGCTCGGCCGAGCCGGTTCTTCGGCCGCAATCGTTGTCGCATACTCGTGCGCCGTTTCGGCATCCCCGGCTTCTACTGCGGCCCGGAATGCCTCGAGTTGGGCATTGCGTCGGATGTCCCCCTCGATGTTCGGAAGGTTCACCTCGATGAGGTCGATCGCTTCCCGATATTTGCCTTGACCACGCAGCGCGGCCGACTCCTGGATGAGTTCATTCTCCGTCATCGATCATTCCCCCGCTTACCAATCCCGTTTCCAATTAATTCCGCCCCTGTGAGTCCTGTGCGCTACCAGTACGCTTTAACCCTTTGCGGTGTTCGTGTCATTCCTTGACGACCGGCGCCCGGGGTTCGCCATCCCTTCCGTTGAAGTGGGCCTCGCCTCCAATTCACTGGCCACTAACGCCAGTTAGAGGGTTCCAGTGCGCGCCGAGAAAATACCTCGCCTTGGTCTCTCGAACTATTCTCTTTTTTCCTCCATCTCAACCGACTATCGGCCGGTGTGCGGGCATTTCGTAGACTTTTGCTTTCCGACAACAAATCGGTCTTGTTGTCCGCAGGTTCAAACATCTGACTACACGCATATTTCACGATGCGCGTTGTCCGCCCCCGCCCGACATTTCGACGATGGATCAGAAAAGAGCCCACGTATTGGGCAGGCAGGAAAGATGAGATTTCGAAGGCACAGAAGCACTCACCGAGGTCAATTGAGAATGGAAGTATGAGCGACCACCGGCGCGCCTGGAGCCAGGCTGGCAGATATCAACCAGACTCTGACGTTAGCGGACACAATAAATCTGGGATTCACCGCCGTGTGCATGCGTCGGCTAACTCTTCTGCCAACGAATTCGCCCGCTCGACGAAACAGTCGCCCCCGGATCCGAGGAGGGCGTCCATATCATATTGAAAAGCGGTCTCCGCACCGTAGCGCGGGACCACCGAAATAAACTTGCGTGTTCAGATGAACCTCCGCATCGGTCGTGATCTCTTCCTTCGTGGCCCAACGGTACGCTGTGTGTTGCAGGTCCGGCAGGCTCGCAAGTTCAATAGTGCCCCGCAGCTTGTACCCGAGTACAACGTAATGAGTCGAGATACCGGATTGACCACTAAAATTGTCCTCGTACAAATGCTCGTACACGCCAAGAAGGTCGGCATCGGCCCGTCTAAGGTCGGTTCGACCAAGTTCCTCGCTTGCGATCCGGTGAAAGGCGTCGTCAAGGCGCTCGTTCTTGCGAATGCGACCGCCTGGGACAAACCAGAAGCCTTGAGCGGGTTTGTTAACGCGGCGCCCGAGAAGATAACCGCCCATCTCGTTCTCGATGATAAGGTCGATGGCTACCAGTGGTGTTACATCGACGACATTCAAGAACATAAGGGTTGGAAGCATGGCCATTCAGCAGAAAATGATCGAGAAGAACGTTGTTACTAGAGAGGAACTCATGACAGATTGCGTGTGAAAGCACCGATCAACGCGCGTGCCCTGTGCCGGTACGTCTTCGAGATAGTTATCGCACGCATACTTCCCGCTCGTCGAATAGCCGTGCACATTCTAAGAAGGATACGTTGCGAGATTTGGCTCTGTCCGACAATCTTGGGACGTTATCCGACGTCTTCTTAGAGGCGCCCTCTCCACAAACGGCGCGCCATTCACCAGGCCTCTCCAATCGTCGGTTTCCAACTAGCGAAGCAGATACGCTCGTTTCGCTCCCGCCGGGCTCGACATGTCGATCAAACCTTGACGAAAAGAGAAATTACATTGTCGCCTTGCGCCAGGTATTCCCCAAACAGGTTTCGTTGAGTAACGATGCGAGCTCGTCGGACCCTTATGCCTTCGGACAAGCCGATCAGGCTAGCATTTACATGCCGACTCGCAGAATATTTCCACTTTCCACGCGCACCAGAATCCATGAAAGTCACTATCGTCGGAACAGGTTATGTCGGTCTTGTCACCGGAGCATGCCTCGCGGAGTTGGGCAATGATGTGCTGTGTCTCGATATTGATGCAGCGAAGATCGAAGAGCTAAACAGCGGCGGTGTACCCATCTACGAACCTGGTCTATCGGAAGTGATCGTGCGTAATCGCGACGCCGGTCGTCTGACGTTTTCCATTGACATCGCGAAAGGGGTTGCACACGGCGATATCCAGTTCATCGCGGTCGGAACCCCGCCGGATGAGGACGGCTCCGCAGACTTGAAGTACGTGCTTGCTGCTGCACGCAGCATCGGCCAGCACATGGACTCGTTCAAGGTCATTGTAGATAAGTCGACCGTGCCAGTGGGTACCGCGGACAAGGTGCGTGATGCGATCTCGGAGGAATTGGCGGCACGCGGCCACGATGCACAGTTCGCCGTGGTTTCAAATCCGGAGTTTCTCAAAGAAGGCGCTGCTGTAGAGGACTTCATGCGACCAGATCGAATCGTCCTGGGATACGATTCCGACGTCCCAGGGCTGCGCGCGAAGAGCCTGATGGAACAGCTTTACGCACCGTTTAACCGCAATCATCAACGCACCCTGTGCATGGATGTGCGATCGGCCGAGTTCACCAAATACGCGGCCAATGCAATGCTCGCCACACGGATTTCCTTCATCAATGAACTCGCGAACCTGGCGGATCGCGTCGGCGCGGATATCGAACATGTCCGGCGCGGCATCGGTTCTGATCCACGCATCGGTTACAGCTTCCTGTACGCTGGCTGCGGATACGGTGGCTCCTGTTTTCCGAAAGACGTGCAGGCGCTGATGCATACCGCCAACGAAAACGGCATGGAGTTGAACATTCTGGCTTCGGTCGAGTATGTGAACACACTGCAAAAGACGGTACTGTTTGACAAGATCAAACAGCACTTCAATAACGCACTTAATGGCAAACGCTTTGCCATTTGGGGGCTTGCCTTCAAGCCGAACACTGACGACATGCGAGCGGCAACCAGCCGGCAACTGATTGCAGCATTGATTCGCGGTGGAGCGTCGGTCAACGTGTACGACCCCGTTGCCCTTGACGAAGCCCGTCGGCGCCTGGCGGAAGACCTCGGCCCCGACGACTACGAGCATGTGACCTTTGCGAAAGAGCGCGACGTGGCGCTCCGAAACGCCGATGCGTTGGTGATCCTGACTGAATGGAAGGAGTTCCGCAGTCCCGACTTCGAGCAGGTGAAGGAAGCCCTCAACGACACGGTTATATTCGACGGACGCAACCTGTACGAGCCCAGTGTGATGAGGGATAGTGGCTGGAAGTACTACACGATCGGGCGCGATGCGGCCCACTCTACTTCCTGGTGACGTATTGGCCATGATTCGTAGTAGGCTCAATGCGTTTGCGCTGCTTCTCCACGGCATCGCGTGGGTCTGCACGTATACAGATGCAGGCCGACTGCAAGTTCGCGTGGGCGGCTTTGATCTGTTTTGGCGCCACGCTGCCGCTGCAGAGCAGCGCCGGCATTTTGGCCTGCGCATGGATAGGTGTTTCGTGAAAATTCCCCTGATTACTACAGTGGCGGCCGCGGTGGCTGTCATCACCTGCTCGTCGGCGTATGCGCAAAGCAGCCTGGGCTCAATGCGAGCCCAATATTCAAGCGGTAATCCGCCGCGCGGTGGGCAGGCGGGTTCGGATTCGTCCTTGAGTCCCCTGCTTGGATCACCTCCGGACTACGAGACGAACTATCTCTCAGGTGATGACGCATCGAGTTCAATCCGAAGCCAAACGTCCGCGCGCGATAGTCAAACGCGTAATACCAAGCCACTGCAGAGTGCTCACACTAGCCCCCTGTACGGCGCGCCCAAGGATTTCGAGGATAGCTACTCAGCGCACTTTGGAAGCCAGTCTGGAAAGATGGATAGCGCCCATCATTTGACGAGCTACGGGCTCGCGGCGGTTGAGGGTTTGTCGTCGCCTGGAGCAAGGAGCGGCGGGAGGGCTTCGGCTGGGAAGGGGACGTTGCGCCGGAGTACTGGAGGCGTACGCAGCGGTCAGTCGGGAAACAGCGATATGTCCGGCTCTCAGAGCGCTGCGCCGGCATCATCTTTCGTTACACGGACTGATTTATCTGGCGGCCGGGATCCGGTTACCAGCTTCTATAGGTCGCCATGGTAATTTTCTAGCGCGCGTCAGTCACGCGTCGCCGGAAAACGAATTAGCATATTCGAAGCTCCAATCCTGCTTTCCTCCATCATCCCGACATTAATGGGCGGCACGTTGGCGCGGTAGGTGCAACTATCGCCGCACATATGCTGCCGAAACGCCTGGCGAGAATTTCCGAAACCGGGCGCTTCTCGAGAATTGACCCGATATGCGTTACGGAAAGCCAGATCGCACAAGGACCTGAACTGCTATTGGAAGGCTGCCCCGATATTGGGGGTTGTTTCCAATACTCGCTGGGACGCCCTGTTGACAGTCTCCGTTTGACGCGCTATCGAAGTCCGAGCGTGCGCGGAGACAAGCAGACCAAGTGCGAGTCCATATATCAATCCCGAGTAGCGGGGTCCGAGCGGGTTCCCGCCGATAGTCGTTGCCAGCATAGCAGCCACCGTCATCAGATATCGGCCCATTTCTCCAACGGGGCCGGCATCTTCCAGCAAGCCGCGAAAGCGGCGATAAGCTTTAGTACAGCGGTACAAAACGTATCCCAGTGCCAAAGGAAGAGCGACACCAAAGAGGACTCCGCCAGCGAAGAGTTGGTATACCCAGAAATTGTGCCCAGCCGCCCAGGAGTGTATCGCTTCGAGATCGCTACGACGTGAAAACTCAAGCATCTGAAGGATGTATTTCTCTCCATAGTGAAATTCGTGCCCGTAGCCTCTGCCTATGATCAGTGATGTGACATCGGCTGTAACCTGAGAAACCTGATCATCAACTTCTGCCAGACGGCTGAGAGTCGTTGGGTCTTGACCGCTTTGCGTGCCCGCTGCGAAGAACAACCGCTGAGTCCAATGATCAAGTACGGAGGGAAATATCCAAAACGCACCCGCGGTGATCAATCCACCAAACCCTGCGATAGCGATAAACGTACGCAGCAGCGACTTCGCAAGATGACTTACAGTAGGAGCGGCGAGCCACGTTGCTAGAATAAATAACAAAATCGTGCCAACTAGCAAACTTCTTGTCACACTCAATAGCTCAACGATCAAAGTCGCCGCGAAGAACACCCCTGCCACCTTGGCGTGTTGTCGCCGCACGACAATGTCATAGAGCAGCATCCCTTGAAAGCCCAACAGAACCGGAGATACAACCTTGTACCGTACCTCATCAATCGAGCCTCCTGTCAACATTCCATAAGCGAAACTCGCAGCCATCGATAGCGCCATGCCGACGAAGATATAACGATTGAACGCCTTCAACCTGCGCTCGTTCCATGGGTGACAACCTACTAGATACGCGACTAGAAATAGAATGAACGGCAATATCACCCGAAGATAGTTCCCGATGTCGTTTCCCTGCACTAGCTGGGTGACTATGCTGCCCGCTACGGTCACAATTAACGCCGCAGTCACGAATGTTCGAAGCTGGGACCTGCCTCCAAATCGAGGGCCTGCAAGCGCCAGTAGCGCACCCGCGATTAGCGCAGGTGCAACGAGCAAGATCTGGAGCAAATGCCCTTGACTGTCATCTACATTCCGATAGTCGAACGCCAGCGGCAGCAGAAACAGCATTGTCATTAGCGATCCATTTTTCACACGCATGATTGCCCTTGTTACTACTTCATTTCTTGAAACAGATTGATCGCCCTATTGCCAGAAGACGACGAGTTCAAGGCAACGGCTCGTACCCGGTCATAATCCAGCCGGAAGCAGCGTTGGCATCTCGGCGCCATGCAAAGCGGATCAAGGTCTTGTCGACGCTCGCGACAAATTTCACCGAACTTCCGCATTGAATCGCCAGGTTGTTATCGCGGTTGACCGCACCGTACAATCGGACCACATAGTAGAGACCGTTGAACATGCTGTTCGCAGCATTGGGGAGCCGCAGCGTGCGCGGGGATGTGAATGGCGTCTCGAACGACAGAATATTCGGATCTCCAAGTGCCACAGCGTAGTCGGCATCCCCGAGGTTCCTCGAGACGCGATCGTTCTTGTACTGATCGAGGACCAGCGTGTCGCCAGTCGCTGACAAACCGTTGTCGCAGAGCTGCCATTTATGACCATCGAGCGACATGTTTCTAATCCGCATTGGGCCCTTGGCGCCACTTATCACGAAGACATCACCGTGCAACTCGGTTGCGGTCGCAACAAGGGTGTCGATTTCGAAACTCCCCGTCGGCCCTCCGATTCCCGTCGCGAAAAGCGTTATTGCACCCTGTTCAGAACGCAACACCATGGCATTTCCACCAATGTGAAATTGTCCGACTGTGACGTGTGCGCCTGCGCCGATTTCGAACAGGTTGACCGATCTTCGATAGACGCCGTTCTCGAGTTTTATCGCCCTGATCGAACACATACTTCCAGCTGCGATCGAGAAAAGTTGGGCGCCTTGCTGTGCAGCAATGAATTCAATGGTGTCCACAACCCAGTTGTAGCCACGAACGTCCTTGAAGACGGGACCGATCATACGGTGGCAATCTACGAAAAACCGTCCCCATCTATTATTCGGGACACCGTTAACGCATCCAGTCCACTGCATTGCGCCGGCGCTCAAACCACCTTCAAACACAAGTTCATCCCAGACACCACCCCAAGGCCCGCCAATGCCAGGCTTCACCTTGATTGCGTAGGATCCACGCGCGAAACGTAAGCCTGTTAGTGAAAACTCACACACCATCTGAGAAAACAGAATTGGGTTTGCGTTCTCGTGAGAAGCCGGCTGCTCGTTCGCGTAATCGAACTCGATGTTAGAGATGCGCCACGTGTGCGTTAGCGGCTTGGGACTATTCGGTGCAATATCGAGGATCGGTACGTTGTCGGTCGTCTGCAGAATACGGGTGCCCCCGGCAATGTCACCAATTATCGCCCACTCAAATCCGGCCGGAATGACGAGCGGCGCACTAATGCAATAGGTGCCGGCACCGAGTGTGCCCCGCTTCTGATTGGCCACCAGGAAATTGATCCAGGACTGTAGCGCTATCGTGTCATCAGACTTGCCGTCACCCCGCGCGCCACCCCGCGCACGCGCGCTGAAATCTTCCTGCTGGAGCGCCTCCAACCGGCTGCGAGAAGCGAGCAGTCCACTATGCTCAGCCCGTGCACCGTGCAATTTCATGGTGCACGCCAGCCCCATCCCGATTCGACCGATCCGCGATAGTGTCGTCCGGCGCGTCGAGTTCATTTTCAGCCAGCCGTCGGTGGATAGGCTTTGGATCGTATCAAGTCGATTCGCCAATATGCCGCGTTTGTCGGAATCTGCCAAAGGATCAGCCGAATAAACCACATCGTCTACCGCCTAGACCTGTTCAGAGATCGAGCGCCGCCGACCCGCTTATACAAAGCCCCCTCAAGTAAGAACCGACCGCCCCCTAACCCGATCGCACAGCATCTGAAACTTGCCATCGAGCCGTTCCATCACCGCCCGGCGCGACAACTCCGTCTCAGCGTAGGCGCGTGCAGCAGCGCCAAGCCGAGCCCGCTTGTCCTTGTCGTCTGCCAGGTTTTCTATCGCCGCCACCAGCGCCTCAACATCCTCTGGCGGAACCGTCACGCCCCGCGGAGACACCACGTCGAAGAGTTCGGTCCCTGCGCGAGCCATTGCGATGACGGAGCGGCCGCTTGCAAGCATGCCAGTCAGCTTCGAAGGCATGACCAGATCAGCTGCATCCGCTCGCTGCGGCAGGACATGGATATCCGCAACGTTGAGCAGATCGTTAAGATTCTCAAACGGCTGCAAAGAAAGAAATGTACAGTTCGCCAGATGCCCGCACTGATCAACAAGACTTCCTTTGCATGGCCCGTCTCCGCAAAGCACGAAATGGATGTTTTCTCTGTGTGCAAGAACAGCGGCCGCCTGCGCCAACACCTCGATACCCTGCTTGGCGCCCATGTTCCCGGAATACAGAACGACGACGGAATCCTCGGCGATATTCAGCGCCGTCCGGTACAGACTTGGGCGTTCCAGCGGAAAGATGACGTTCACATCGACCCAATTGGGTAAAGCAAATAATCGCGGGCAAGCCACACCTTTATTGCGGCCGTGCTCGATCATTTTCGCGGAAATCGTCGATACGACGTCGAAGCGCTGCATTAACCAACTTTCGACACCCAAGGCGAACCGCCTCAACCGCTTGCCTTTCAACATCCCAAGCTCGAAAGCCGCATCGACTTCATAGTCCTGAATGTGAAGCCACGTGCGAGCCTTTGTAAGCCTGCCGAACATCAAGGTAGCCGGAATGTTCATCAGACTCGGGGCAACGGCGATCACAATGTCGGGGCGCCACAGCAACTGTGCGAACACCGTCGGTAGACTCGCGACGGCGAAACTCGCGAGATGCAGGAGACGCTTCAACCCGCTGGGACGACTCGGCACCCACACGGGCGCACGCTGCACGCGCACGGCCGCATGTTGCTCAGTGCGATAGCGCCAGGCCGAGTGACCGGCACCAATCTGCCACTCCGGATAATACGGCGGCGCGCATACAACGCGCACCTCGTATCCTGCCTCGGCCAGCGATTCCGCCATCTCGGCACTGTACTTTCCAATGCCGGTGAGCTCGGGTGCATAGTTGAGGCCATAGATCAGGACCTTCCTGGAGGACCACCGATCGGCGGTGGCCGCGCTGGACCGGGTGAGCGAGTTCTTCATGCTTTCGGCGCCTTCAGACGCTCCTGCACCTTCAACACGATGAAATATTCGTAGATGGACTGCAACACGGCGTAAACGAATCCGGGTTTTCCATCCAGAAACCCCCTTCGAACCCCGTATAGCACAAAGAATTTGACCAGCGGGCGCAGCGGCAATTTGTAAAACAAGCCCTTTTGATGATAACGGCGCACCTGAAAATCCGCGGCCAGCAGCGCCTTCGACACCTTGAACTTCTCGCCGTTGCTAGCGTTGATCAGGAATTGGTCGGCCTCTAGTGAACTATACGAATTGTGCCGCGCCAGCCAGTGCGAGACACCTTTGCTAAACGGGTGATGGTCGAGATATCCGTCAATCCTGCCTGTCTTGCCATTGACCACGGTGACCGGATTCACCATCCGCTCGTACCGAATGTACGCCGGTTTTGAAAAGGCGAACATAGTAGGGCGACACCTGGACATGTTTCAGCCATCGCTCGCTAAAGAAGTCACGACGCTGTACCTCGAAAGCAACACAGTCGGTCGAGGAGGTGGCCATCTCGCGTACCGAACGGGCCAGATCTTTAGTCACGCGTTCATCGGCGTCGATATACAACACCCAATCGTGCTTAAACTTGATGTTGGCTAGTCCCCAGTTCTGGTGACTAGCCCAGTTATCGAATTCCCTCTGCGTAACCTTCGCGCCGAGCACCCTGGCAAGCTCAACCGTGCGGTCGGTGCTGTACGAGTCATAGACATGGATGTCGTCGCACCATTCGATAACGCTCTCCAGGCAGCCTGGAAGATCCTTTTCTTCGTTCTTTGTCAGAATTAGGACTGAGACATTGCTCATCGTTTTTCTCCAGATCCAGTTCGAATGGATATCTTTCTCGCAGGCATGCCTGCATATACCGTCCAGCTCTCGCGCAGACTGCGGGTCACCACCGATCGAGCACCCACAACAACCCCCTCAGCGATCTCCGCACCAGGGCAAATAAACGCTTCCGCGCAAATCCATGCCTCGCGCCCAATGGATATTGACTGTGCCGTGAGCTGAAACATAGGATCATTGAAATCGTGGCTGCCGGTGCACAGATGCGCACCCTGTGAGATCACACAACGTTCCCCCAGAACAATCTTTTCCATGGAGTAAAGCGTGACGCCGTTGGCAACGCCCGCAAGCGCTCCAATCGAGAGATTCCACGGCGCCCAGATCCTGACTCGCGGATAAATGTGCGCCCCTGCCCCGACCTTAGCACCGAACGCTCGCAGAATGCCTCGACGCCACGCATGACAGGGGCGAGGCGTCGGAAGAAAAAACGCTACGTAGACGATCCCCCATAGCACGCGTGCCACGCGATTTTTGAGCGAGAAGGAAGGAGCATTCTTGGAATCGACACCTTGCAAAATCATTGTTCACGCCTCCTGGTGAGCCGCTACGGGAGCGCAATACTGACCCGAAACAACAGGCGTTTCGAGCATTTTTCTGTGTATCAATTCATCCCTCAAGATCGGGAAGCGGCGTCTCATAAGACGTGCCGGTACGCCGCCGACCACCGTGAACGGTTGGACGTCGTGGGTAACAACCGCCCCGGACGCCACCACTGCGCCGTCGCCAATGGTCATTCCGCAGAGAATGGTCGCGCCGGCCCCGATCCAAACGTCCTTGCCGATACGGGTCGGACGAAACGCAGGTCTGCCGCAAAAAATGATCGGGACACCCGGAATATCGAAGACGTGGTCGTTGCCCACAATTTGCACGTCTGGACCCAGCATCGAATAACTGCCGACACGAACGCCAGGATTGATCCGGCAGCCGGGACCCACGTAGACATATTCGTCCGCATGAAAGTCCCGGCTGATATCGCCATAGCCGCCGAATAGCACCGTTGGATGCACGTCGTTCAACCTGAGCAGCGTCCGCCAGAACAACCTCCTGGCGCTGCGCAGCGCGACTCTAAGCTCGGCCTTCATACGCATCTCCATAGAGTACTTGCATGTCGTTGCCCTGCCCAGCCGCCTTGCCATGGATCGCATCCGAGAGCACTTCGCATTGCCTAAAAGGGTTGTATATTTCGTCAATAATCCTGAAGCAGTTCTCTCGCGTCTGGCGTCGGTCACGAAATACGTCCGGAACCGAAATCAGACACCTCGACAGGTCAACCCTGTCGCCGTAACGGAATAAGATTCCCGAGATACCCGGCGCAACCGCCTCCACTTCGGGCATCTGCTGGTTCATGTTGGAGTGGCTAATGACCGGTGTACCGAACATGAGCGAATGCATTGCGGTCAAACCGATTTTTCCGGGCGACACGACAACATCGGAATCAAATATGTAGCCGGCCACCGCTTCCTCGTCGTACAGCTCACCAACGAAGTCGATGTCCAGCTTCAATTGCGCGGCAAGCGCCTCAAGCTTGCTCTTCGCGGGGCCTCCGCCTATCAACGTCAACTTGAATCGCCGCTCCGACGTTTCTTGCGCCAATGACACCGCATGCATCAATATGTCGTATGCGCACTTGTCCGTCAATCTGGACACACCGAGGACGCGAATTTCAGAGGATTGCCGAGGCTCTTCAGGACGCTCCAACAACGCACGTCGTGTCCGCAACTGAGACTGGTAGTCCAGGCTGTTGAACCCTACGTAGAGGTCCCTCGAGCGAAAACCAAAACTTTCCGCAATGCATTTGGCGCGGTAGCCGTACAGATACTGTGCGTGTCCGAGCGAGAAGAAGATACGCCTGATGTAATTTTTCAAAGACCGATCGTCCGACAGGAATCCGTGCCCCCAGAAAAGCACGCGTTTGCCAGTCAAGCGCCCGATTGCCGCCGCCAGCCAGGTCGTAAAGAAATTCGGATTGGCGAGCAATACCAATACGTCGAACTCGCTCGATAAGGCTGCGTGTACCGCGGCCCATTGAAACGAGATGTCCTTTACCACCTTGACGGCGGCCGGCCTGAAATCCGCGTCGATTTCGAAACGCAACGCAGGGATGCCCTGGTAGCGTTCTACCGGGTCGCCAAAGAACGTCACGTCAAAATCGTCCTGGCTGATCGCATCGAGAACGCCTTTTCGGTAATGCGGGAAAAAGTGGTACACGATAGCGACGCGCAGACGTTCATTCGCGATGCCGTCCTTGTTCGATCGGTGCATGGTGTGCGGTGAACCGGCACGCTGGCCCCGCAATCTGCGCATCAGGTTAACGATAGTCACGCGCGCCCTCCATCGGATGAACGCGGTCGATCGTATCCAAGACGTTGCGTCCGAAATTTTTGGGGCTGTGCTGGAGCGCAAAGTCGGCGAGCTGAGGCGAGTCCTTAAGGAAATGCACGATCGACTCCAATTTTCCCCAGTCAAAGTGCGGTACGGGCGACGCCGCGAGAAGAAAATCGTCCCATCGCAGGCCGAGAGAATTTTTTGCCCGATTGTGGTCGATAAGGCCGTAGTTCGAGGTGATCACAGGCACACCCACTTGAGCCGACTGGATCAGCACGCCGCTCATTCCACTGAAATTCTCGTAGCACAGCCACATCGTATCGGCGGCCGCGAATACCAAACCTTCTTCAAGCGCGGAGCAAAACCTGTTCATCAAGACCACTTGCGACCGGCACGCCCCAGCCTCCGACATAAAAGACTGGATCAATTGGACGGCCTCGCCATCTTGTACGCCGGCAAGCACGAGCCTGAAGTGCCTGGGAAGGTCAGCCGCTGAAAACATGCTCAATAGCCGGGCGAGGCCTTTTCTCGGACTGAGAGAGCCGTAGGACGCGATAACAAAGTGGTCTTTCTCCAACCCTAGCGCATGTCGAGCCCTCTGCCTTTGCGCAGGTTTGCTGACGAACGAAACGTCTGGGACATATCTGATTTTGGGCGCCAATGCGGGCATGTTCTGCGTGACGTACTTCGGCAACGGTTCATCTATCGTGGTAGCGAGCACTAGTGCCCGCAAGCGCAGCATTCTTTGAAACAGCACTCTATTGACGACATCCATCTTCCCTCCCGGCCCCGCGATACCGCACGCCTGATGATGAAACTTCGCGGCAAGGATCATGCCGCCGAAGGGTGTCGTGCCAAAGGGCGAGCCATACAATCCGACGATCTTGTCGATGTAGTTGAGGTAAGGGACATAGACGAAATCAGCGGCACCCGTCTTACGGTATTCACGATAGGCCTGCTTGAACGCACGCAGGTAGGCGCGCTGCCCGAACAACAACTGGAGCTTTCCATAGCGGGCTTCCCTTGCAATCTCCGGCATTTTTGCAACGTCCAGATCGGGTCCCAAGGCCGATATCACACTTTGCGTCGCGGCATGAGCGAGCGCCGACGCTGTCGTCATTAACGTGACTTTCCATCCACGCCGCAGTGCCTCTTCTGCTATCAGACGGACATACAGCACCATGCGGTGCCCCGTCGCCTCGGGTTCCACCAAAAGCAGCCTCGTCATGTCGCACCTTCCTGGGCCGTGCCAGTACCGAATCTCGGGCGCGACGTGACGTCGCCGAATAGCGCGGCATAGCGTTCAGCGACGCGCTCGATCGAATAGGCGCTCAAGTCGCGCTGTTGACGAATCTTCGCTTGCGCGAGTACCTTTGTGATTGACGCCGCGTAATCTCGATGACTTGCCGGATCAACCGTCACGACACCCGAGAAACGCGTGGCGAACTCGAAAACGGGAATAGCCGAAGCGACAATGGGCACGCCACTCGCGAGTGCCTCGATCATCGCGACACTGTGTGCTTCGCGTCCGGAAGGCATGACGTACACGTCCGCTGCGCACAGCAACGCCGCAACGTCCGGCCGGCTCCCTAGAAATCGTACCTTGCTGGATAAACCGTGCTGCTCGACCAATCGCTTCAACGCGTCGCCGTAGGACGGGTCTTCCGTCAGTCCTGCCAGCCACAATTCGACTGACTGGCCTGCGAGCAACATGTCGTTCAGAGCCAGCACGCTAGCCGCCTGATTCTTCACCGGCGACAGGCGCCCGACTTGAAGTACGACTGACACACTGTCGTCAACCTTAAATTCGCCCCGCAGCCGGCATCTGGCGTTTTCATCGAATGCGAAGCGATCAAGATCAGTACCGTTTGGAATGATGAGAAGCCGGCGAGGCGCGCCGCACCGCGAACGGTAATTGTTGGCAGCTGTCTCGGTGACGGTGACCACAGCCGCCGCGTCCCCTTTGAGAATGCGCTCACTTAGCCTGAGAAGACCACCTGCGTAGTCGTCGTTGGTGGCCGCATGCATGACGGTGACGACTGGAATAGCCGATGTCGTCAGTTTCATGGCGAGGCGTGCGTAAGCCGCCGGAATGACCGAATGCGCAACGATGACGTCAGGGCGAAACTCGCGCAGTGTCGCGCGAATAAAGCGCAAGCGTCCCAGACGCCCCAGCAATCGTGCAGGCGACGCGCACCAGACGCCCTTCTCCTCCAGTTTCGACCAAACCGGCCGGAAGGCTACCTCGCAAGGGTTGATTCCCATGACTCCAGCCACGCCGTTTTTTTTGCTCGTGTGCACCTCCGCCAACGTGGCGGCGAGCATTTCGGCTCCGGAATGCCGTGGCGTCAGGACCACGTGCATGACGCGCATAACGTTCTCTCTCCGGACGGTCAGTGAAATTCCAGCTCGCAGCCGTTGTAGAGGCAACACCAGAGCGACAGCACAGACGAACCCGAGTCCCACTGCGTGATACGGAAACGACGAGAACACCTGCGCCAGGATCACGATCAACGCCGTAACCGGCACGCCCACTGTGGCGAGTGGAAGCAACTGCCGGATCTGCTCACGGTCGTCCGACACGACGTCCCAGAGCATCAACGCTGCACAGACAAACACCGAAATCGTTGCGGCGAACGCGACGCCAATGGGGCCGAGCCACGGCACTAGAACCGCCGATGAAGCCAGCAGGCACGCCAACTGCACCACCGTCGCGCGCGTCACCCGGCTCGGCCTGCCTGTGCCACGCAGGTAGGAGGTCAGCAGACCGACCAGTACACCGGCCGCCATCAGATAAACAAAGATGCGGAAAAACGGCACGGCCCCGCTCCATTGCCCACCTAGCGCCAACTGGATGATGTCGCGCGTGGCGACACAGAGAAACGTCGCGACCACGAGCGCGATCGTCCCCAATTGACTGAACAACGCCAGTGCATAATGCGCGGCGCGGCTTTTGTCCCGGCGCGCCAGTTCGGAAAAATTCGGAAAGAGATACTGACTCATCGCAATGCCGAAATCGGCCACGCCGAATTGCGCGAGGCGGCTTGCGGTCTGATACAGACCCAAAGTCTGCACGCCAAATGTCTTGACGGTGATGATCCGGTCCAACTGATTGACAACCACGGTGAGCAAGCTGCTGGCCCACACCCAGCGACCAAACCCCATGACCTCGCCCAATGGTTTGGTGTCGAAGTTCAACCGCGGCTTCGTCTTGAACACAATGTATGAGGCGATGGCCTTGAGAAACTCCGACAACGGCAACGCTGCGAGCACCCAGAACACATCACGATAGGTCAGCGCAGCGACCGCTGACATCACGAAATCGACCACGACAAAGCTGCTCGTCAACAATGCGACCGTACGAAAACGCCGCTCTCGCTGCGCGACCACGACGCGCACGCTGGCGATGCACCTCGCGAGCGGTACCAGCGCGACCATCTGCAATACGGCGGTGCCTTCCGGGATATTCATTAACCGCGCAATCAAGCCAGACGCTGCGAACAAAACGACCGTCAGCAACAAGCCCCGCAGCGCGGTTGCGGTCCACAGTGCGTCAAGGCCACGCTGATCCAGCAACTCCCGCCGCTGGATCAGCGCATGGCTCATCCCCATCTCGGTCAACGACTCCGCGATCGACAAGGCCATCAGGCAAGCCGCAATCAGACCGATCGATTGCGGCCCCAACAGGCGCGCAAGCAGGAAGAACTTGAACGCCACCAGCAGGCGCGACACAGCCTGTTGTGCAAAGACCCACGTCACGCTGCTTTCGCCGAATCGCATCATTTTCATTGGTTGGCAGATGCGCTTAGGCCCGTTCCAGGACTTGCGTTTCGTAGCTCTGCAAGAAATCCTCGTAGGTCCCGGCCAATCCTTCCTGCAGGCCGATCTTCGCCCGCCAGCCGAACTCCGCCAGCTTGCTGACGTCGAGTAGCTTTTGCGGTGTGCCGTCAGGTTTGCTTACGTCGAACTCGATACGGCCATCTAAGCCAACGGCATGCATCGCAGCACGGGCCAGCTCCTCAATCGTGACGTCCACGCCGCAGCCGACGTTGTACCAGCCGCCCCCAAGCCCACGCTCGAGCATGAATACAGCCGCATCCGCCATGTCGTCGACGTGCAGAAACTCGCGGCGCGCGCGTCCTGTTCCCCACACCGAGATACTGTCCGCACCGCTCACTTTCGCTTCATGGGCTTTGCGCAACAACGCCGGCAACACATGACTCGTCTTCAGGTCGTAGTTGTCGTTCGGTCCATAGAGGTTGGTCGGCATCAGCGAAACATATTGCGTGCCGAACTGCCGGTTGAAAGCCTCACAAAGCTTGATGCCCGCGATTTTTGCGATCGCGTAGCACTCGTTCGTGCTCTCCAGAGGACCGGTCAGCAGGTAATCCTCCTTGATCGGCTGCGGCGCCTCGCGCGGATAAATGCACGACGACCCGAGAAACACCAGCCGCTGAATGCCCGCGCGATACGCCGAATGAATCACGTTGGCTTCGATGATCAGGTTCAGATACAGGAAGTCCGCGGGATATGTATCGTTAGCCAGGATGCCGCCGACCTTTGCGGCAGCCAGTATGACCACATCGATCGCCTCGTCGCGGAAGAATCGCTCGACGGCAGCCTGGTCGGCCAGGTCAAGTTCGGCGCGGCTCCGCGTCACCACATTGTCGTGGCCGCGTGAAGCGAGATTGCGTAGCAATGCCGAGCCGGCCATCCCACGGTGTCCGGCGACGAAGATTCGAGCGTTCTTGTCCATGGTGTTTACTCGTTGAACTCAAACGTCTTGAAACCCGCGAGCGTTACCAACGCATCCCGCTTCGCGACCTGATAGTCGGCTAGCACCATTTCCTTGACCAGCGATTCGAACGACGTAACCGGCTTCCAGCCCAACTTTTCGTGCGCCTTGGTCGGATCGCCCAGCAGCGTTTCCACTTCGGCTGGACGGAAGTAGCGCGGATCGACACGCACAATCACGTCGCCCGGCGCGACTTTCGCTTCACCACCTACGACGCGCTCGACAATGCCCACTTCGTCGACGCCAGCCCCCTCAAAGCGCAAGTGAACACCCAATTCGGCGGCGGCTTGCTGAACGAACTGACGCACGCTGTACTGCACACCCGTCGCAATCACAAAGTCTTCGGGTTGTTCCTGTTGCAACATCAACCATTGCATCTCGACGTAATCGCGCGCGTGCCCCCAGTCCCGCAGCGCTGACATGTTGCCGAGGTACAGGCAATCCTGCAGGCCTGTTGCAATGCGGGAGATTGCTCGCGTGATTTTGCGCGTCACAAAGGTCTCGCCGCGCACCGGCGACTCGTGATTGAACAGGATGCCGTTGCACGCGTAGATGCCATACGCTTCGCGGTAGTTGACAGTAATCCAGTAGGCGTACAGCTTGGCCACCGCATAGGGGCTTCGCGGGTAGAAAGGCGTGGTTTCCTTTTGCGGGATTTCCTGTACCAATCCGTACAGTTCAGACGTCGAGGCCTGATAAAAGCGCGTCTTCCTTTCAAGACCGAGAATCCTGATTGCCTCAAGAATGCGCAGCGCGCCGATGCCGTCCGCGTTCGCCGTATATTCCGGCTCCTCGAACGAGACGGCGACGTGGCTTTGTGCCCCTAGGTTATAAATCTCGTCAGGCTGCGCGCGTTGAATGATCCGCACGAGGCTGGTCGAGTCGGTCAGATCGCCGTGGTGCAGGATGAAGCGGCGATCGGATGCATGCGGGTCCTCGTACAGGTGATCAATTCGTTCCGTGTTGAACAGCGACGACCGGCGCTTGATGCCGTGAACTTCATAGCCCTTGTTCAACAGTAATTCGGCGAGGTACGAACCGTCCTGACCTGTGACGCCGGTAATCAAGGCAACTTTGTGACTCATGGTGTGATGCTCCTCGTAATCGATGCGCCGGGACCGTCCTCGCGCCTTGCTCGGGTGTTGTGCCGCTCAATCCGCACTGCTTTCGTAGCCGTAGTAATACGTGCCATAGCCAAGACGCCTCTGCGGCACATCGGTAAACAGCACGCCCTTGAGGGCGACACCGACATTGCGCAGACGGTTGGCAGACTCCAGAATTTCCGGCATGGGGTGGCGGCCATGACGCACCACCAACAAGGTCGTGCCTGCATGCTTACCGATCAGCGCCGCATCGGTCACGGCCAGCAACGGCGGTGTGTCGACAATGACGATGTCGTAGAGACTCGAAACGTGATCGAGCATCGTCTTGAAGCGCTCGCTCATCAGCAGTTCGGCCGGATTCGGCGGCAATGAGCCCTTCGGCAGGACGTCCAGGTTCGGCAGCACTTCACGCAGCACCGCACTGTTGATGTCCAGACCCGCGATGACATCCGAAAGTCCCGGGTGCCTCGACACGCCGAAATAGCTGTGCAAATCGCCACGCCGCATGTCCGCATCGATCAACAAGATGCGCTTGCGTCCGCTCGCGAGCACCGCCGCCAGATTCACCGACATAAAGGATTTTCCGACCTCAGGACGCGGACCGGTAATGACGATCACGTTATTGGCAGCGTCGAGCAGGCCGAACTGCAGCGCGGTGCGCAGACTCCGAATCCCTTCAATGGCCACGTCGTGCGACGCGATCGAAGCAAGCACGTGATGGCCGGTGCGGCCTCGCCGCATGCCTTGACGCAAACGCACCTGCGTCTCGCTGTGCGGCACGGCTGCATAAACCGGCAAGCCCAGCACCTGCTCGATTTCCTCGCTGTTTTCCACGCCGCCGAACAGCGCGCTCCTGACAAATGCCGCCACTGTTCCCGCAATGAGCCCCAACACTGCCGCCAGCACGATCACGAGTGCCCGCTTCGGCTTGACCGGCACCTCGCCCGCAACGGCGTAGTCGACCACGCGTACATTGCCAACCTGACCCGCCTTGACGATCTTCAACTGCTGCGCGCTGTCCAGCAGGTTCGTGTACAACTCCGTGTTGACACGCACATCACGCAGCAGGCGCAGGGCGGACTGTTCCGTATCCGGCAAAGTCGAGACACGCTGGTTCAACTGGGTCTGTTGCGCTTCGAGTGAGGCGATCTGCGCGTTCAGCGCCACAACACCCGGGTGTGACGGCGTAAAACGCTGCGTCATCTCGATCTGCTGTTGCTGCATATCGACGAGTTTGGTTTTGCTGTCGACAATCTGTTGCAACAGTAGACGGCTTTCCTCGGTCAGATCGACCGTTCCCTTCCGATTCCGAAATGCGTTATAGCGATCCTCTGCCTGATCGAGTTGCTTGCGAAGCTGCGGCAATTGCTGATCGAGAAAGCTGAGTGTGTGCTCCGCTTCTGCCGACTTCCGGTCGATGTTCTGCTGGACATAGGTCGCGGCGATCGTATTGATGATCTCGGCAGTCCGCTTGCTGTCCGCGCCATCGAGCGAGACGCCGATCACCCCGGACTGCTTGGTTTTCTCGGCAATGACAAGCGCATCCTGCAGTTGATCGGTCGTGAGGAGCGTGGAAGCTCGAGTCAGAAAGAATTGTGTGCCCGGTCGCGCTTCAAGACGCGAGACCTGCAATTCAACTGGACCAGCTGCTTCGCCGCCCCGGACCACACTGCCCACGTGTCCATGAAGAACAACCTCGCCATCGGGATCGACCAGATCGAATTTGTCGCCGCCGTGCGCCACCAACGTATACCTCGCGTCGTATCGCTCAGGCGGCACATTGAATACTGATACTTCGATCTTCTCGCCGCCCCACGCGAAACGCCCGAGTCCAAACAGAGGCAGCGCCAGTTCATTGGTCCCCGCACGCCGCGCCAGGACAGCGCCGATGAACGGGAAATAACGCGGCTGCGCACTGATATCGAGGTGCAGCGAGTGCACTGTCTGGCCGACCACGAGTCGCGATCGGATCAGCTCGATCTCAGCGTCGGCGGTTTGCTTGGTGTCGAAGATCGACGCCAGTTCGCCCAGTGCGTCCTTAGTTGAATTTGCACTGTCTTCAACCTGGATCATCGCGTCCGCGCGATACACCGGCCTTGCGATAAACGCATAGAGAGTCCCGACTATCAACACGGTCGTCGCGATGGCAACGATCAGCTTCCAGCTCTCCGCGATAACCGAAAGGTAGTCGGAGAGATGTATTTCGTCGCCATTCGACGAATCGATAAATCGATTTTGGTTTACGGATGCCATAGATTAGTGAGTCAATCGAACCATTGCGTCGAGCCAGCGCGCCACGCCACGCTCGATCTGCGCCAAGGCCGTTTCGAAGGCCGCGCGTCCTTTTCGGTACGGGTCCAGTACGTCAGTGCCCTCATGGTCGCCGAGGCGATAGACCTTGCCCTTCGCGAAGGGATAGTTCGTTTCGATCCTCTTGCGCTGTTCCTGCGTCATCGACAGAACAAGGTCTGCCGAGCGCATGTGGAGCAGGTTCAGGTCCACGGCAACGTGACCTCTGATGTCAATCTCACGCTCCGCCATCAATTCGACAGCGATGGGATCGGCACCGCGTCCGACAACCGCGGCCCAGCCGGCGGACATCACACTAACGCCAGGCAACTGTTTCGTGAGCAGCGCCTGAGCCATCGGACTTCGGCAGATGTTTCCTTCACACACAACAAGGATGCTGTCTATCATTTCGTTACAATCGCCCCGGTCAGGCCTGCATTAATCGCGGGCAGCAGCAGATTCAGCACGCGGCTGAAGCGAACCAGACCGTTACCATCCACATACACGACGTCCTTAGGCTGCAACTCGAATTGATTCGCGAGCACCATGGCGACTGGCGAGCGTGCATCGAGATGGAATACCTGCGGCGCCGTGTTGGACGCGCCGCGAATCACATAGAGCTGCGCTGCGTCCGCACTGGCAGTATTCACGCTGCCGGCCTGCGATAGGGCATCGCTCAATGTCAGCTTGCCGCTCTTCATGGGAATGGCGGTTACAGGCTTATTGACCTCGCCCATGACAAATACGCCGTTGTCATCACGCGAAACGACACGCAACAAGTCACCGTTCTTTAGCAGTATTTTTGAAGGGTTCTGATCGCTCGATAGCATGCTTGTGAGATTCAACCGATATGACACGCCATCCCGCACGAGGACCATCCGGCTTTGATCGGCTGTCGTACTGAAGTCCCCGGCCCGGTTGACGGCTTCGAACAGGGTCAGCGGAACATCGTTAATCGGAACAGCGCCCGGCGCGCGCACCTCACCGTCCACATACACCTGCTTGGCACGAAACGAAGCCACACGCACCGTCACCTGCGGCCGGACGAACACTTTGCTCAATGCGGCGTACACCGCCTGCTGGCTCTGATCGACACGTAGGCCGGCAACATGAACGTTACCCGCGTATGGCATCTGCACATTACCGTTGGTGTCAATCACGAATCCTTGCGCCGGATCGAAGGGCCGGTTGTTCGTTTGCGTCTGGGCGCCCAGAGCCGCCATCAGTTCAGGGTGATCCCATACGGTGATCTGCAGGACATCGCCCACCCCCAATGTGTACGGCTCCGGCTTACTCATCAGCTCGCCCAGTTGTACTGCGTTTGCCTGCACATCCGCCTCGCGCATCCTTTCCGTCAAGGCGACGTTGATATCGGTAATCGGAATCTGCATTTCGGTCGGTGGCACCTCTGAGTTCCCGCTTGCGACCGGCAGCGTTGCCGGAGTAGTCATCCGCATACCAGGAGCCACTGCACATGCCGACAACACAGCGCTTGCGGCGACACTCATCAGTAGACGAGTACAGCGGCGAACAGGACGTTCCACTCCATCTCCACTACACTTTCCAAAAAATCCCATCAGTCATTCCTCGAATTTCGTCCAACTCTTCTTTCACATCGAGATTGCCATTGCCGACCAGGAACGGCGAAAATCATTTCCCGGATTCGGCCAATGCGCGCTCAGATCTCGAGTCAAGCACTGTCTCCACGCGGAACACGCGATCTGTATGCGTACACTCGTGAGGAATCGGCTACGCATCGTCACCCGGACCGTCAAGCCTGAAGGCGTGGTTCGCAGCGTCAATTCGGAAATCTAATAACCGCATGAATGTTTCATCTGGAGCGCTAATACGCGTTGCTGCTAACTAGTCCCTTCGCTACCGTTGTCACGACAATCCGCATGTCCAACGCGAACGACCAGTTGCGCAGGTAGTAAAGGTCATGCTCCACTCGCTTCTGCATCTTCTCGACCCGGTCCGTTTCACCGCGGAATCCATTAACCTGCGCCCAACCTGTAATGCCCGGCTTGATGCGGTAGCGATGGATGTAGCCGTTGATGACTTTCTGATAAAGCTCATCGTGTTCGATCGCGTGCGGACGAGGCCCGACCACCGACATTTCGCCGCGAAGCACGTTGAAAAACTGCGGTAGCTCGTCAAGGCTCGTCCGTCGCAGCAGAGCACCCACGCGAGTGATGCGCGGGTCACCCTTCGTAGCCTGCGTGACCACACCTGTCTTTTCGGCATGTGGACGCATCGTCCGGAACTTGTAGATTTTGAACACGCGGCCATCAGCCCCTTTGCGATGTTGCGTGAAAAACACCGGCCCACGCGATGAACACTTCACGGCAACCGCAATGATCGTCAACAACGGTATCAACGCGAGTAACGCAAGCGCCGCAAATACGCGATCGAAAATTTCCTTCTGCACGATTGCGCGTGCTGGCAAAGGCGATGCGACAAGGCTAATCGCCGGCGCCCCGATCAGGTCGATCACGCCGCCTTCGAATAACGCCATGCTGCGCACGTCAGGAATGAAGCGGATATTCACGAGGTCGTCACGGAATTCATTGACGAAGCGCAGCATGGTCGACGCTTCCGCCAAGGGCAAAGCCAGCCAGATTTCCCGTACGCCTGCGCTCCGAACGTGTTCGGCAAACCTGTGAAAATCGTCAAACACCGGCACGCCGTTCAGCACGACACTTCCTTCCGGCCCCACATCGAACACCGCGGATGCACGAAAACCGCTGGAAGGGGACGCCTCGAGTTTGCCCACCACTTCCTGGCAATGAGCCCCGACCCCGAGCACTGCCACGTTGCGCAAATTCAGACCGGCATAACGCACGCTGCGCAGAACGGCATGTAACATCAGTCGCGATACGATCAATGCACCGCCCGTGATCGCGGTCCAATAGGCGAACCACAGGCGTGAGATGAAATCCGTGCGGTGCAGCGAGAACATCAGCACCAGACCGCACGCCTGCACTACCAGCCACGCTATCGAACCCTGCCCGGTCAACCGCAACATCGAACGGCCACGCCACGACTCGTACAAGCCGAAAACCGGAAACGACACCAACGCGAATGCGACGGAAAACGTAATGAACGCCCCGTCTCCTCGACTCTGCCCTAGATCCTCAAAGCGAATATGCGACGCCACCATGGCCCCCGTCACGATGAGGACCAAATCGACAAGCCGCGCCAATAACGCCTGTATCCCGAGCATCTCGCGATTCCCCGCCTGAAGTTGGACTGCGTAACATACCGACGCGTCACGCGCGCCCGTATGTGTCATCGAAACGGACGATGTCGTCTTCGCCGAGATACGATCCGGACTGCACTTCGATAAGTTCGAGTGGCAACTTGCCCGGATTCTCCAGACGATGCGTCACACCCAGCGGAATAAATGTCGATTGATTCTCACTGAGCATAAATTCCTCACTGCCGCGAGTGACGAGCGCCGTGCCACTTACCACAGTCCAGTGCTCGGCGCGATGGTGATGCAATTGCAATGACAGGCGGCCGCCTGGATTGACGACGATCCGCTTTACCTGAAAGCGCTCACCGCGATCGATTGAGTCGTAGTAACCCCATGGGCGCCGTACCTTTCGATGCGCATCGGCCTCGGGAGCTTGCAGCGCTTTCATCCGGCTAACCACACTCTTTACTTCCTGCAAGCGCGAGCGGTCGGCGACCAGCACGGCATCGTCGGTCTCCACAACGACCACGTTGGTCACGCCGACGCAGGCGATGAGACGCCCCTGCGAGTGGGCGACGCTGGACGTCGTCCCTTCGAACACGACTCGTCCGCGCGCAGCGTTGCCGTCCGCGTCCTTGTCGAGTGCTTCCCACACGGCGTCCCAGGACCCAAGATCCGACCACCCTGCGTCAAGCGATACCACCACGCCTTCCGCGAGTCGTTCGTCCGATCCGAGACGTTCCATCACCGCGTAGTCAATCGAGTCCGACGGGGAAGACTTGAAAGCCTCTACACCAGGACGGAAATACAACCCATCGCAAGTGCCTTGCGCGTGGGCTAACAAGCACGCGTCGTGCATCGCCGGCTGTATGACCTTGAGCGTAGCGAGCCATACGCTCGCCCGCACAACGAATATTCCGCTGTTCCACCAGTACTGCCCCGATGCGACGTACCGCGCGGCCAATTCGGCCGCCGGTTTTTCGACGAATCGCTCAATACGATGCGCGCCACCGCTAAGGTCAGTACCAAGCTTGATGTAACCAAAGCCCGTATCAGGACGCGTCGGCGGCACGCCCAGTGTCACAATCGCGCCGCGCTGCGCATGCCGAGCCGCCAACGCAATCGTCGACTGGAAGGCATTGAGGTTCTCGATCGAATGATCTGCCGGCATTGCAACAATGATCGCGTCGTCACCATCCGAACATGCCGCCGCAGCGGCAAGTGTCAGCGCAGGTGCCGTGTCGCGTCGCGTCGGTTCAACCACGATGCGTGCGTCGATTCCTCTTGCCCGGAGTTGTTCCGACGTAACGAAGCGGTGATCGTCGCCGCATACGATGATCGGCGTGCTGACCGTACCTCCATCGGAATGGAACCCCTTCATCCGTTGCACAGTTGCTTGTAGTAACGAATCCCGCCCCAGCAAATCAATCAATTGCTTTGGATATTGTTCCCGTGACACGGGCCACAGTCGCGAACCCACTCCTCCCGCAAGTACAACAGGTACGAGTCGCACAGCCGCTGCAGAGGCGCGCTCTTCCGTCGGAACTATTTTGATATCACTATCACTAACTTCCGACTCACTCATCGATGTGTGACCCATACGTATTCCTATTCGATATTCCAACAGGATCAGAAATGCTGCACTTTTGATTTCCCCACACTGTAGGCGGCCTGACGTATCTCCCTCGATCATGGGCCGTACAAAGTTCGCCAAGATCATGTCCACCGACGCTACATCGTCTGCCTCAAAACAGATGCGAGTTGAATTGAGCTGTGCGGTTTACGACTGGCGGCAGCTGCAGCCACTCGCAGCAGTGACGTGGAGTATTAACCTGACATGAGATTCGTACTTCTCGCACCGATCATAAAGATCGCGCATTTTTTTAAAAAACCCGACGATGTACGTCATTTCTCCGCAAAACCGCTGCTCGCCTTTTCCGGGCGCCGTAATGAATGATCTGCAATAGCTTAAATATCAAACACTACCGCCACCCCTCACTTTTAAAAGGACTGCCTCGGCTTCAGTTGCAGTGCATCATACATAGGCTGCCTTCAGACGTAATGTGACTGACGGAAAACGCCAACATGTTGGCGTTTTAGCCCATTCGCTCCTGACGCGTCTGAACAGGCTATCCACGTGTCTCTCGCATTGTGCTTGGCTCACATACAGCAACCCATTCACGTAGCAATTTAGGGTGAACTGCCACGACCTCGACTGGGCATTCTTTATCCAGAAAATCTCACTGTTTGACGCCTGCTTGACTCTACTCCGTGGCTGCGTCAATTTTACCGCTACACTCTTCCAAAGGGGCATCCGAGCCCATACAACGCATCCGAATCCATTCAGTTTCGATGGTCCACAATCTGCACGAATTGAATGGACATTTGCAGGTGCGAGCGCCAGCCCATACATTCTTTGCACACGTTGAAGCGACCTGTGGATTCCAATCCTCGTGCTCCGCTAATCTGATGCTATCAAACCAATTCGCGTCAGCTCTTCAGGTCAATGAGGTGCACCGGGTCAGAAAAATATGAGCAAGCCACCGTGGCAAAATGCGCCATGGATTTGGCTGATTCCACCCAATTTTCCGGTCTATTGCCGCCACAACCGGCATGATTTCATCCGATACCGAAGGCTGCATTCGAGGCGATCCCCCACGACCGGAACAATTACTATTCCGAAATCGTCACTGAGAATTGCGACTGACTGTCTGCAACTTCAAGTGGTTGTTTTTATTGCCTGGGACAGGACGTCCGGCTAACACCGCGCCAGGGAAGCCTTCATTGACGTTGTTAGCAGTCCTCGATTGAAGCTGACGTTGCAGATCTACGAAATAAACATTGACACGATAAAAGACGCAATTCCGACGGGCACGATGAAGATCGTGCATAGCCCCATCCGCATCATCAACTTAGCCCTTGCAGCTTCCCAGGGGCCGCGCGCGCGATGCGGCTGAAACTCAAGAAAGATGACCGGCTGAAAGTGCCGTCTCCCGACCTTCAAAGCGGAAAGCAAGCTGAAGATCAGATAAAGAAGCGTCCAGCCGAAACAAAATTTCGAAAGAATCGAAAGAGCGATCGTCATATATTTCGCCACTTGATTTAACAATTGAGACGTCTTGAGCCTATCCTGCAACGCAGCATTTTTCATGACAAACGTTTGGCTTTATCCGTCGTCTTTCGCCCCACCGGCTGACGTATGTGACTTGCTGGCATGCCCCGCTCCGGAACGGTGCGAGTCGGCGATCCAGGCACTGGCCGGAGCAGCACGTTTGGCGTGATCGACTATAGACGGGCGCTTGCTGCACAGCAGTACAGTCGGATTTTTTTACGCAAATCTACCAACCATACAACGGGGGTAGCCATGACTGATAGCGAAAGACTTTTGCTAATACTTTCGGCTGGCGTTGTTGCAAAAATCAGGGCGCTTCGCGAGGGCTTGACGTTTACGCGCAACGCTCGGGTTGTCCAGGATGTTAACTTCGCATCGAACTGCGTAGATTCTCGATTTTTTCCCCGAGAAGATGCGCAAGGACGAACGCAAGGCAAGCGAGCCCAAAGGGGTGTACCGCGTCAGAAACTGGCGGGAATACAACGCCGGTCTGATCTCGAGAGGTGACGTGACCACGTGGATTGACGAAAGCGTACTGGTGCCGGTATCTGAGGCTGGCCCGGCCAGGCGCGGTCGGCCGCGTGTCTACAGCGATGCGGTGATTCAGATGTTGCTCGGGCTCAAGCAGGTCTTTCATCTGCCGCTGCGCGCTCTGCAAGGCTTCGCGCTCAGTCTGCACAAACTCGCCTACCCGGGCTTGCCGGTGCCGAACTACTCGACCTTGAGCCGTCGCGCACAGACCCTGAAAGTCGTACTGCCAACGCAGCGTCCCGATGCACCCTTGCACCTGGTGATCGATAGTACTGGACTGAAGGTGTACGGCGAGGGCGAGTGGAAAGTGCGCAAGCACGGCTGTTCGAAACGCCGGACATGGCGAAAGGTACATCTTGCGATGGACGCGAACACCGGTCAGATCGGCGCTGCACTGATGACCTATCGGGACGAAGGTGATGGCGAAGTGTTGCCTGATCTGCTCGACCAGATTCCGGCTGATGTGGTGATCGATACCATCGGCGGCGATGGTGCCTACGACACCAGGCCGTGCCACGCGCAGATCGCCGCGCGTAGCGCGATCCCATCGATTCCGCCGCGCGAGGGAGCGAAGCCCTAGCCAGATAGCACGCCCGGTGCCGCCTGGCGCAATGCAGCTATCGACGCTATCGGGAGAAGCAGCAGGCGCGAATGGAAACTGGCGACTGGCTACCACCGGCGCTCGCTTGCCGAGACCTTGATGTACCGGCTCAAGGTACTCACGGGCCCGTGCCTGTGGGCTCGTGAAACTGGATCGCAGGCGACCGAAGTATCGATTCGTGCGGGCGTGCTTAACCGCGTGACGGCACTCGCTCGGCCGCAGTCCGTCCGTATCGCCTGAGATCGAAAGCACAGGAGTCATGTTGTCTCTACGACTGATTAACGCAACAACACCCTTTCGGCACAACGATCGTCTGATCACCTATCTGCTTGCCAGAGTGAGTCGCATGGCTCATCTCGCGAACGAAACTAGACAAGAGTGTTAAGCGCCGTCCTCGACGAACGATATTTGGCGATGGAAGCCATCTGTGCATCGACACGCCCAGAACAAACGCGGACCGAGCTCACCCAACTACTAAAGGTCGGAGCGGAGAGATTTCATAAGCTCGCGGATACACTCGGTCAACATTGATTTTCGGCCACTCCTAATTTTTCCGAAAAAAAACCGACACATGGTGTCGGTTTAAAAAAGCTTCCGGCTATTCCGAGGATTACTGCCGGAGGCTTGAGAGAAGTGTATTTTCGTCGACGACTGCGACGCTGTTCCGACATAATTTTGTACTCAACCGCCAAATTGAACTGGTAACTACTGGCCATCAATCTCAGGCGTTCGATATCAAATCGGCAAAATGCCAGCTACTTCAAAACCGCAAGATCCAACAGAACAACCATCAGTCTCGCAAGATGCACCCGATCAGAAGATCCAACGCGCCGCCACAGGTATAGTCTGTAGTGGCCTGCATTAGCCACAACAACACAACGCAGGCTACAGCCTGTCGCGCTTCGCTCGGCGGTCCGAGAAGCGCGATCCCGACGTGATATGGACCGTGCAGGCGTGATACACCTCCACGACGGCTCGAGACTGATAGTCGAGATGAACGTGATCGACAAATGCATCTCTTAACGTCTTGGCGTCAAATCGAACCTTCGACACTTGCATTACATGCATCGCCAGGGCCTGTGCGCAACTGCCCAGCGCCACACGCTGGAGCAAGTCGATCCTGCCGTTAACGCACATCCACAGATGCGTGCATTGAACCACGTGTTGCGCAGTCAGCCACTTCCCAGTCAGTCGGCGTCTGATTAACTGCGACACGACGAGATAGGTCAGTAGATCTGCACACGTGTGTGTGTCGGAAGAATTTGACCAGGACATTGTTAATCTGGATAGCCAACAGGGTTGGATATATTACGCACAACGGCTTGTTCTCTTTGTTAAGCGAAGGCGCGTAAGATGGCACCTCCGTCACGCAAGGCAATTTCCGATCACATCCTGAAGCGCTCACGAAGTCACGGCCAGACGAACTTCACTCCAATTCGCCTATTCCCCCACCGCCGCCTACCGGTTTCACGTCACGCCATGCTCACCATGGAAGACTACCTGACCCGGGAGATTAGTCGCGCACACGACGAAGATCTCCGTCACGACAGGGGATCGCAAGTCCAGGTGCGGACCATCAAAAAACATACGTGAGGCGTCGTACCTTTCTCGCGAAGTTTGCTCTATCTGTTCCGCTAAACGTTGCGCACGGCACGCAAGCCCGACGCGCCGAAGCCAGTCAGCGCTGCGACCGTTTAACCGCAGCCAACGATGTGAATATTCGACAAGTTGCTCGAAATTTAGCCACTGGCTTGTCCTCTGACGCATTACTAGTTGTGAGGCGACCAGATAGGCAAGCAATTCTGTTTGCGCATACAGATCAAAATCAACAAGTCGGTGCGTCATCGTGTGCGGAAATTAGGTTATATCGCAATGCGTAATCGGAAATGAGTGTGGCGTCCCCTCGAGTGAACGTCAAAATAAACCCTGTATACCCCACAGACAGTTGCACCCCTAACGCGTGTAAAGGTCAGGCCTCCCACGACGCATAGTCCTACGTTGTGTCTGATCCGATCCGCCAAAACGTTGAAGGATTCCGCCGAATTTAGGCTGCCATTCTTCCGCGATCTTTCACAAGCGGATTTTCTCGGCAACTCGCCACGCAATTGGATAACAAGAAGTTAGAGATTGGAGTGATAGATGGCGTCTCGAGCCAATCTTTTGGCGCCATAGACTAAGCCCCCACTTGTATCATCCATGGTCCTGGAGACGGATATTCTTGAGCGATATCTTGCCGAACGCTGCTAAAACCGGCTTGAAATCGTTTCGCATCGCGTCGAAGTCAATTTCAATTCCCAATCTTATGCGTTACAGATGACAATTCAGATTAAGCACACGGCAATTCGCGACGTCAAGCTGATCGAACCATGCATCCAATCAGATAAGCGGGGTATTTCGTTTGACAGTTTCGACCAAGAGGAATTCGAGGAACGTGTGGCGCGCGGCTATCGATTCGTGCAGGAGCGTCACTTGGTGTCTGCCCACAATGTGCTGTGTGGTCTGCATTATCAGATTCGGCGCCCGCAGGGGAAACTAGTGCGTGTAGTGAACGGTGAGGTGGTCGACGTGGCGGTTGACTTGCGACGCTTATCGCCCACGTTCGGGCGCTGGACCAGTGCACGGCTATCGGCATCCAACTGCCGTCAGCTGTGGATTCCACCGGGGTTTGCGCATGGTTTCCTCGTGTTGTCGGATGTCGCAGAGGTACTTTGCAAGACAACCGAGCGCGCCTTTGTCGAGCATGAACGCACGTTGCAGTGGGACGATCCCGATATCGCGATTGCCTGGGATCTGGACAAGGCGCCAATCACATCCGCGCGTGATGCGGTAGGTACGAGTTTTAGCGTTGCCGAGGTTTATTGATCGCAATCCCCACTCATGGTCGACATGCATCCGTTGATTCGGCTGCATGTCATTCGACCGATGCACCCCACGAATAGTCTTTTATCGCATCTGTCGACGTACCTAACGAAACGACCGTTTGCTTGCACGGTACTCTGTCGGCGTTACTCCAAGGTATTTACGAAATACTTTCGAAAGCTGTCCGCCACTTCCGATTCCGCATCGCCGCGCGATCTTGTCGACCGGAAGATCCGTTTCGGAAAGAAGGTGGCAGCACTTGTCAATTCGACCGTATAAGAGGTAGTCGGACGGTGTCACACCCATTTCCGTCTTGAAGCGGCGCAAGAAATTCCGCTCACTCATCGCGACGAATTGCGCCGCTTCTTCAATCGTGATCGTTCTTCCGCAGTTCATGTCCAACCATTGTGCCGACGACTGTATCTTTTCGCTTACAGCTCCGAACGCGTTCTTCTTTGGAACGGGGGTAAACTGTTCGTCATAGCGCAACCTTAGAGAGCCGGATATTTCTCGCGCGATTTCCGCGCCGAGGTCCTCTTCAATCAGCGCTAGTGCCGCTCGCGGCGGAGTGCTTGATCGCTGGGAAGCAGACACTTTCAGTCCGTTCCACGCGACTTCATGAGCACCTTCGCCACGGCGAAATTTGCGGAAAGTATTCGATGATTCAGCGACGTTCAGTAGCAAGCGTCTTTCGGAAATTGGAAAAATCCGTTCGCTGCGCAAGTCGAGTTGGCTCAACCAGGCAATCAGGTGTTCTTCACTCAGCATGCTGTGGACGCCTGCATCTCCGGCGATAAAGAGCGCATGAAAATCTTCAGCATGACCACGTGATTTGATACTGTCGGTCCAAACAAACACCGATGACGAACTCGCTATCCTGCCACCGCTGACCGACACGAGATGAACGTCGTAGCGAGGCCCACCTCTGCGCAAGGACATGCAGAGCGCATTGGCTGACTGGAAAATCTCCACTACCGTGGCTACCTCTGGTAGCGAGAAACCGTCGAACAGTGCAATGCCTATACGTCTTACGGAGCGAACGTCATGGAATACCTGAGACTGAGTCGCATCCCGACTACTGCGGGCAAAAAAAACTGCCATCCAGCCATCCCCCTCGGAAGATAAGTCGCCTCCTACGGCTACATTCGAGCCGTTTTGACAGTCTGGACAATCGTACACAAGCGGCACACATAAGATCGCTGGATGGCCGAATAGGATAATACGTTGGCGGTCACGGACCGATTGCAACATTCAGGCAGAAGCTTCAGCGGCGGATGTCCGGTCCACGATTATTCGATGATCCTCCATCACATTATTCGGCATCCTCTATAAATTAAATAATGATGTTGATCTACTTGAAAATATCACGCATCGCAGATGGCCGAATATCGCGTTCTTTGGATTCAATATTTTGACGAATTCTGCCGACCTCGCATCGGCGAGCGTTTCGATGCGTCGGAGAGATCGTTTTCGCCAACGCAATTGGTGGTTTTTCTGATTCAGCTAGATGGCAGGGCGCTCGCGAAGAGCCTGCTGAGCGGCGATAGCACGTCTGGCTGTAAATCGCGCGAAATGCGCATCGCCTTGCTGTGGCGGGCAACACGTCAAGTCCGCGCGGAACCATACTGCTTTAACGGCAAACGCTGACAATCCGGCTCAGTATTCACATGCTGTGCAACACAGCAATATATGAATATGCTTTACACGAGGCGCGGCGACCTCACAGCGGCAGGAGAGACAGATGCTGCTCAAGGTAAGCACGAAACTCGACGCGTACCTCGGGATGCCGCAGTGCAAATTCCACCCCCGCTTTCAGATAGCCGAGCTTGCTGCCGCAGTCAAAGCGCGTGCCGTCGTACTTGTATGCAAGTACCTGTTCATCGGCTAGCAGCGACTGGATCGCATCCGTCAACTGGAGTTCGCCGCCCGCGCCCGGCGTGATTGCGCGAAGATGTTTGAAAATTCGCGGCTTCAGCACGTATCGACCCACCACACCCAGGTTCGAAGGTGCCATACTCGGCTCAGGCTTTTCAACGATGCCCGCCATTTTGATAATTGAATCCCCCCATTCCTTGCCGTCGATGATTCCGTACGACTTGGTATCTTGCGCCGCGATTTCCTCAACACCGATCACCGAGCTATGATAATGATCGAACACCTCGATCATCTGCGTCATGACAGGGGGGGTGCCGTATAGCAAGTCGTCCGCGAGAATTACGGCGAACGGGTTATCACCCACCAGTTTCTCAGCGCACAGCACAGCGTGCCCGAGGCCGAGCGCCTCCGACTGACGCACATAAAAACAGTCAACATGACTCGGTTTGATGCTGCGCACCAACTCCAGCAGCTTGTTCTTACCGCGCGCTTCCAGTTCCGCCTCGACTTCATACGACTTATCGAAATGGTCTTCGATGGCACGCTTGCTGCGGCCCGTGACGAAGATCATTTCGGTGATGCCTGCGACCATGGCCTCCTCCACCGCATATTGAATCAGCGGTTTATCGACGATCGGCAGCATTTCCTTTGGGCTAGCCTTCGTAGCAGGGAGAAATCGGGTGCCAAGACCAGCTACCGGAAACACTGCTTTTGTAACTTTTAGCATAAAAGACTCCGAATATGATTGCTATGGCCGATCCATGGTCGGGCCACCTCCGCCCCACATCGATAGCAGCGGAAAACCTGCACCCTCGGCAGCGACGCGCAGACGCAAAGTGCGCGAAGGGCGGCGCTTTAGGCTGCCATCAGTAGCTCGGTGACGACCGCTGCGATTCAAACGGCTCGTTGTCGCCCACCCAGGTACCGAAACGACTCGGCGGAAGCATAAGGCCCCAGTTGGCCACGTAGTCGCGCGTGGCGGAAGCAATTCGGATTTTGGCCGAACCAGGCCTAATTCATGCATTTCTGGCGCCCCGGCCATCACAGTCATCAGTTGGCCATTGTTCAAAAAACCATCGATCGAAGAGGAATCAGATTGCGATTGATTAATCTCCATGCAGCACGGTGACAATGCGTGATGTAAGCAATTCGCGTACCTAAAACTACCGGAAAAAAATAGCAATTAAATAGCGAGAAATAATAGCTGCGCTTTGACGATTAACCATTCGACCAGCTTCCAACCCGATGGTAATTAGCGTGGCGAACAATTTCCGAAATACACCCACCGCTATAGGCCACTCAAGCCCGCTTGTTCGCGCGATACTCGGTAGGTGTCGTCGCAAGATGCTTGCGGAAGAGTTTCGCGAGCCGACCGCCACATCCAATGCCACAATGACGCGCCACCTTGTCGACTGGCAGGGCGGTTTCAACAAGCAGGCGACAGCTCATATCAAGCCGCACGTACAGCAAATAATCAGACGGAGTCACACCCATTTCGATCTTGAAACGCCTGAGGAAATTGCGCTCGCTCATGCCGGCGATCTGCGCGGCAGCGTCAATCGAGATCGGACGGTGACCGTTCGCCTCCAGCCATTTTGCCGACGCCTTGATATTCTCGCTCACGCCTACCGAAGCATTCTTGCGCACAATTGCAGTAAACCGGGTATCCGGAGATGGTGCGACCCAGTCAGCGATCTGACGCGCAATTTCGCTACCGAAATCCTCCTCAACCACTGCGATGGCTGTTTGCAACGGGCCGGCGGCGACACTCGAAGGTCCGTTGACGGCGCCGATCTGCATCATTTCGCAAGCGTGTTTGCCGTAGCGCCTAACACCAGTGGCCTGCCCGAATCCGGCGACGTCTAGCAGCAATTGTCCTTCGCCGATCGGGAATACCAAGTCGCTGCGCGGATGCGTCCGACGCAGCCAGGCAATCAGGCGTTCATCGTGTAGCGCATCGTTCACCCCTACACCGCCAGCAATGAACAAAGCGTGAAAGCGCTCTGCGTCGCGCCGCGCCTCGATGCCTTCGGTCCAGACGAATACCGATGAAGAACTGACGATCCTGCCTCCCGCCATCGACAACAGACTAACGTCGTAACGCATTCCGTCGCGCCGTTCGCCCTCAGTGAGCGCATTCACCGACTGGAATACCTCCACGACCGCTGCCGCCTCCGGAAGGGCAAAGCCGCCAAACAGAACTAGGCCAATACGCCTCACGATGGCAGGCTCAGGCGAAACGTGGGGCGGCATTGCGCTGGTGCGGCAAAGGACTGAAGGACACTCCATCTGATTTTCCCCGGAAATTAGTTGCCTGTTCCAGCTTGCTTTGAGCCGGATTAATTGCTGAGTCTGATCGTACAGAAGGATGGTTTGCGACGTATTTTTCTGGCCGAATCGAACAACATATTGGCGGCCACGATCAATTCATTAGCCGCCACACGAGGCTCAACATTTCACGATAGGAAATTACCGGTTTTAATGAAAAAGTATTTCAAAAGACATCGCATAAAAATAGTCGATTAGCATATTCATATTAAATATCTGTAAATTCCCAGCGCACGTATGGTCGTTATCATCGAAGTGCATAAAAGTGCTGCTCGCGAGTCGCGCACGGAGGCGGGCCTTCCCCGCAAGCGATCATTCCAACAAGCCGGAGAGGAAATGTGATGCGGCCACCTGTAGTCGGTCTGCTCAAGAGCGTGTGTGGTTTCCGAGTACTGAAATGATCGATGTGCCAGTGAGTCGTTCGCTGTGCTGTACGGCAAAGTAAGTACTGGTATTCTTGGCAACAAACACTAGCGCGTTTCGAGCGGGCTAGTGGCTCAAAAATGAAGTTCAGCCGCACGGGGCGGATCAATACTGGACGAAAATCAACACCGAGCCCTGCATTGAACGACGACCCGCAACACACAGCAATACCGCTAAGCCGCTTGTTGTCGCCGCCGGAGCCGCCAACGCTTGCTCAGGGCATCGTGCACAGCAATTTCAGCGTTCAAGGCGACGCCCGTCAAAGCTTCCTGGCCTGGCAGGAGCGTATGAGTTCCGTCTACGACATCCAGCCTTCGTCAAAGCAGGCTGAGGACACGTTCGATTCATCGCTGTCCCGTTACACGATCGATAACCTGAGCCTCTTCGACTTCCGCACCGCACCGAACCTGGCCGTGCGATCGTTGGGTCGAGTTTCGACCGAGAGCGTTCGCGACATCACCTTTAGCGTGTTCCTTGAAGGGCCACCGTCGCAGTTCGTCGGCGGCAAGCCACAACTCGATGCGCCGCATATACCGCAAGTGCCAAGTATCCTCGCGCTGGACATGGATCGCCCGTGCACAATCCGGAGTTTTCACGGTCGGCTACTGCTCCTCTTTGTGCCGCGCGCGCTGGTGGAACAATCGTTCCCCGATGCAGCCTCGCTGCATGGCCGTTGGATCCACGCCACCACGCCTTTGACGCGCCTACTCATTGAGCATCTGGTGGCGCTCAAGCGGCAAATCGTTGGACTGAGCAAGGAGGAAGCGCATCACTCCTTTCTCACTGCGGTAGAACTACTCGTCGCCGCTTTCAGCCGTCAAGCGGGTCTCTCCGGCAACAGCCGCGCTGCGGTACGTGCCGCAGTCTATGGACAAGTGCGGCGATATGTCGAGACTCATCTGCACGATCCGGATTTGTCGCCTGACAGCGTGTTGGCATCGCTGTATCTCTCGCGCGCCAGCGTGTATCGTATCTTTGAGCATGAAGGTGGCCTGGCCGCTTATATCCGGAGCCGCAGGCTGCGAACGGCGGCCGATGAACTGGTGCGCTTTCCGCATATGGAGGTACAGGACATTGCCGCGGGCTTGGGTTTCAATGAAGCGTCGAGCTTTACGCGTGCATTCCGTCGCGCCTTCGACATCGCGCCGCGGGATTTGCACGAGTACGCGCCGTTGCTCCAGCGCGAAAATGCGAGCCGGGAGCGCTTCACCTAACATGGGCCTGGTTGAAAAGACTTTGGAAGAAGGATCGCTACGACGCCCCAAAAGCGTGAATGTGCGCAAGCGACTGCGCGCTGCCGAGCGGCTTCTCGAGGCAGATGTTTGCGCCACTCTTCAGCCCCGCGGCGATCACTTGGTGCGACGTGCGCGACGTCACGCACAGGACAACGGGGATCACGGATCCATATCTGCACAGACAGCGCAATGTATCGTATCGGAGCGCATCCGGCGCCACCCAATCGAGCATCACCAGATCGACCGGCACCTGGTTGAGCAGCCTGTGCAATGTTTTGTCGCATAGCGCGCCAAAACAGAGATGCCCAGCGGATGACAGGATTTCGAGCGCACAGTCAAGTGCCGTGGCATCGGATTCTAGGATGGCGATTCTCATGTGAACAGGTGCGCTTGCGGAGTGCAGCGACGAGAGTGGTCGGTGGTGAGTGGGTCGGCGAATTGATAGGCAATGCCGGTATGGGTGAATGCACTTCGACGGCCGAGTCTACGCGAAAGCGCGCGACAAAATTGTCAAGAAATGTCGGGAGCAAGAAAGGGGGCTGTGATGCGTCGCGCTGGTTTGCGCGACAGTAAATCGTCATTCTTCGACACCCTCGACTTTTTACCGAGCCGTAGTATCGACAGCGCACCGCACGCATCACTCCATCGCATCCTAGAACCTTCGTTTGAGGCCCGGACGTGGATTTTCTATAATTAGGGCACGATCGATCATTGGTCACGATGCTGTTGAAGTCATTTCGCCACCACCAATTGTACGAATTCCGTGGCCCGGTCATGCCACGCCACGCGCTGCACCTGTAATGGCCAAAGCCGATCCGCCATGCTTCAAGCGTTCTGCGTCCGCCCCTCATAGCCGCCCGGGAAGTCCGATCGCGCGATCCCTTGGCGAAGACACTTCGCGCGCCTTTAATAGGCGGAAAATAAATCGTCGCCTGACTGTTCCCTAGCTGGCCTGACTGATTCCACCGTCATGGATCTCTATGAGATCACCACACCGACGACGAATGTCGCGACACCCAAAGGCAATGCCAAGGCCGCGCATAGCGCCATTCGCTGCAACAAGCTAGCCTTGGCGATCTCCCTTGTGCCACGCGCACGATACGGCTGAAACTCAAGAAAGACGAGTCGCTGGCTATGTCGTGTACCGACCGATATGGAGGAATGGAAACTGAAAATCAGATAAACAATGATCCAGACGAAACAAAGTCTCGAGAGAACCGAAAGAGCGATTACCATGCGAATCTGCGTCCTGTGTACCGCCCGGCACTACGAACGGAATTTAATCTGGATTTGTAGAGTTTATGCTTCGACGCAGAATGTTGATCGCCAATGTTGTGGCGTTATCCGCCGAGGAGACGAGCTAGGCAGACAAGATAGATCTCGGCTACGGCTGGAGATCGGCGGCTGAGGCGCCAGTAGACAGCTATCGCGCAGTTGCTCGCCGCGCTGCCGACGATCAAATAAACCAGTACTTGGAGAAGCGCTTTGCAGAGGGCCATAGGAAGCGCGCGCAGACGTCAGCCGAAAGATTGACGGATTCCGCCGAAATTCACTTGATGGCGCGCCACGCGTATTCACGACTATGAGTTCGGCGCCGTCGGCGACAGCGTGATTGGAGCCCGTTGAACCAGTGGCCCGGAGGGGCGAGTTTCCTTGTACTGGGATTGTCATTCGAGGCGACAAAGACGCTCGGCACGCGCTGCGGTCAGAATGCGATTCTCTGGGCCGGACGCGGGCGTGCGTCGAACGCCGAACGCCGAACCATACTTACCAGTTCCAGTCATATAGCGGTGGCGGCCTGACTGATGGCCGATGAACGCTGCGGATCTCAGTACGCAATATATGGCCCCTTTCCTCCAGGCGTCGATTGTTGCTCGACGGCAGTATAGATGTTACGCCCGTAGAAAAATGGCATGCCCCAGACGAACATCGTCGGGGTGCCGAATTCCGGACCGGCAAGCAGCGGCATCACCGAATCGCCGGCATGATTCAGCCTGAGCTCCGCAGCATTACCTACATCAAATGAGACAGCACTGATCGCTCCATTCACACCTTCAATCATTGCGCTCATCTGCTGGGTCGATGCAGGGCAGTAAAACGCGTTGTTTGGAGTCGCGCAGATTGGTAGCGCGCTGGTTCGAAAGAAGAGCCCGGTCGAGCCGCTGTCCATGACGCTCCTCGAGTAGGTCGTGCCATTTTGCACTGTGCTGAACGTGCCGGTGGACGGACTGACCTCGATCACCTGCGCACTGCCCAAACCGTTATTGCTCTGTGTGCCAATGCCAAACACCAATTGCCCGCTGAGCGAGGCTTCGACGCTTGACGACGCGGCTGGCAACAGCAAACTCGAACCGTTGTTATCGGTCGCGAAGTAGGGAATCGGATTGGCAACCTGCACGTTTTCGGCGACGGCGATCGACGTGCAACTGGTCCCGACGCAACTGTAGTAGGTCGCAGGCACTGCATTCTGCATGCAGGCCGGACCGCAATCGTGCTTGAACACGCCAATGCCGAGCACTCCGTTGGACGCCAGACTCGTAGGGGTGTTCCGCGACGCGCCGACACTGCTGCAGTCCGACGGCGTTGCGCTATAGTCCTGATCGATCACCTGAATCGGCAGCGACGCGGCTTTTTCACCGGAGATCTGTACATCGGCAAGCCGCACCGAGCCCCATGTATAACCGTCGAAGAACTGCATGCATTCGGCAAGCGGATTGCCAGCGCCATCCTGCTCCTGCGGCAGTGCCAAAGACACCGGCAATTGAGTGGCGAACACGCGCAGCCCCGAGGAGCCCGTGTCGACTTGCACGTGATCAATGGTTTGACACTGCGTGGTGCCCGGCACGCACAGCGTGACGCTGACGAAGGGTATATTCGGCACACCGATTACGCCGAAATCGACAGTCACTGCTGCTGCGTTAGAGGCTAGCGCTTGGGGCGCGGGGGATATATTCGTGAGCGATTGCGCGGGTGCCGACGTGCCGGATGAACTGCTGCTCCCACCACCGCCGCCGCATCCGACCACCAACGCCGCAAGCAACGTAGCGGTGAGCAGCTTTAAAAGCCAATCTGAATTAAGGAGCAAACCCGGAGCGCGCATGATAGCTCCACTATTGAATGACGCTGGCGTCGACGCCAGCGGGGAGCGCTTGCGGCAGATACGCGTAACCCGCGAACGCACGTAAATGGCCGCCCGAGCACACCACCAGCGTATCGTTCGAAACGGCAAGCGGGCTTGCCCGGCGCGTCGCGTTGGCCGCGGCGTATTGATCGAAAGCCTCGCCCAGTGCAGCCCTCAGGTTCGGCAAGGTCGGGCCTTCCCACGCGACGCCGAACACGATTCCGTTCGCCGCTACATACTCGCGCACCACGGTGCCCGACGGCAGCGTAATCAGATGCACCGTGTACGCGATTTTCGATGTGGCGCCGCGTGCCGTGGCATGCATGCGAACCTGGCCGCTGCCTACGCTGCTGACTCTTTCACCAAGGGCGGCCTGTGCGGGTAAAGACAGCGCACAAGTCACCACGAGCGTTGCACGAGCAATGCCGGTACGATATATCGCTCTCATCAGCGCCCCCTCCAGATGAAAACACCCTGACCGGCCGCTTTCACCAGTGATATTTAATATGTAATGCGAAATAACTGTTCGACTCTTATGATTTGTTTTTCGATGGCCCCACCGCTTGCGTCGAAAGCGCATTGGCCTTTGCATAATCACGCGTGCGAGGTTTTGGTATCGCTTCCGTGGATTGTTTCAGGCTTGATATCGGCCGCAAAAGACTTGCTTGTGAGGCCGATACAGCAATGGCCGTGCCATGAGGGCGCAAACGCTTGCTACGCGACAAGCGGCGTTGTTCCAATGCGGTCGACGAGTGCCAGACAGGCGCCTAATGTTTCACAACCGTTACGTGCAAGAGGCTTGACCTGGTTGGAAATGATCATTTCCGCATGTAAGCGGTCACGTCAATGCCACCCCACGCGCCCAGCGCCCATAAGGCTAGAGCGAAAGTTCCTATCGAATATTTAGCGCAGCGAAACGGCACGAACAAGAATCGAAGTGCCGCAAAATCTGTCTCAACATTGAGACGGCATGTGGACAATATTGTCATCAGCGCGCCGATAGAAAAACGGAAGGCGGGCGGGATTTTCTACGCTGGTCAACTGATCGGCCGGCACCCGCCGCCTCGCGCAGTTACCCATGGTCCTAAGGTGAACCGCTCCCCGGCGGCGTCGCGCTCATAAGTCGGAGCCGTGTCGGGGGCGTTGTCAGGTTGCGTGACCCGTTGGATAAGATGGAGCGGTGAAGAAATTGAAATCGCTCTATCATGGTCACCGTTTCCCGGCGAGTGTCATCGGCTGCGCTGTTCGATGGCATTTCCGCGTCCAGTTGAGCCTGCGCGACATCGAGGAACTGCTTTTCGAGCGCGGCGTGGCGAACCGTACCTGCTGTGGCGTGCGGTCAACAAGCATGGCGCCAAACTCGACATCCTGCTGCAAAAGCAGCGCGACAGAGCCGTTGCCAAACGCTTCTTCAGGCGTGTGCTGCGTTCGAACCCGGTTCCGCGCAAGATCGTCAGCGAGAAACTTATCCTTGTTCGCTTTATAAAATTCGAGAGCCGCGTAGGCGTGCGTCGAAAATCCATCTTCCCCTAAAATTGACAGTCCTGGAGCGATGTTACTGAGATCGAGAATGCGATTTTGCGGGACATCGCTGCCATCCTGCATCACCAATATATGCTTTTGCTTTATGGCTCGAAGCAACCTCGATTTCCCCGCGCCGTTTCGGCCCACGATCGCGACTACTCTGTCGGGGATAGGGATAGATTGCTCGAAGTTCAAACCTTGGAACGGTTGTTTCTGTATTGGCTCCATGCCAAACCCAGTGTGAATTTTAATTGGTGATGTTGCAGTCCACGAACGTACTCACGGCCCTGAATTTGTATTGCCAACTTGCACATCCATCAAGGATGCGCGAACTCCGATTGGGCCTGCGCCCATCGCAACATTATCAGACTGGCGATAGTTCACATCAGCCGACAGTGGAGCGGACATTCGCGCTCGCAAGAATTCGAATGACGGAAGAGCAACGTAAAGCTGCCTCAGAAACGACAACCCCTGAATGACGGGTATGGCCGAGTTGCGCGCGTAGCGCGTCCGTCAGGTTCCGGAGCATTGCGGCCGCTTTAGGGTAGCCCGTAGGAAATGTGTCACAGCTTCGCCAGGAAATGGAGAACTTCCGTTCGACGCCGCCGGCCAACCGTTTGGTCCTGTCCAGCAATCCCTCAATGGGTAGCGAGAAAGACGGCAATACCGATTTCCAGTTCGCAATGAAGCGCGCCAGCACGCAACGCCGGTTGTCGAGTTTCGTGGCTGAGCGAACAGTCGGTGCTTTCCCCGCGGCCATATCGAAGCCGCGGGGCCGCACTCTTCTCCTCACTACCCCGATCACGCCTGTTCTTTCGTGACGCGTGAAAGAATACGCCTATTCTGAAACCCGCCGTTACGCAATCTGAGGGGCAAAACAGCCTCTATTCGTGAAGACAGGACGAAGCTTGCAATGGGGGGCATCCTCATGGGGCAGTATGGAGCCAAGGCGATCCTCTCAACGAACGGCGAACCCCGCCAATCAATTGCCTTTTGACAGGTTGCGGACGGCGTCCTCAGTCTGGATCGTCGAGGTGCCTCGTCGTCGGCAGACGCCCGAACGTACCGCGGCATGGTGCAGAATTCGGTGATAGGTCATTGCTCCATAGCCCCAACCGCGCTCATGGTGTCACGCAGCTGCGTGACACTCAATTCGATGCCGATCCTCCGGTTTGACGCTCCAGTCAGAACAGCGACGCCTGACGCGGATCGCGCGCGGGCGGTCGCGATGCGGTGGCCGCCTTGCGGCTGCGCGCGGACGCGCGCCGCTGTGCGACACGGCGTAAATGCGCGATCAGGGGCACGGTCTGCATGCCCGCCGTAAGCGTAAGTACAAAGTGTCCGATGTCTCCCGGCGCACCCGGGCGACAGGCGCGCAGCGACGGCCGCAGTGAAAGGCGTCGGGCGCGGGCGATTAACTGGCTGCGGCTCATACCGGGCCAGCAATCCGCGACGAACTGGCGGACGGTGGCGGGCAGTGACTCGGGGGCGACATCACCGGGCGACGCCAGGGCAACGAGTTCAAATGCATCAGCCATCGTGGGACACTCTCCTTCTCCAACGTCGTGCGAAGCAGGCCGGCGAACATTTCTGCCTGTGGGCTCGCGAACCCGTATCTGCCATCCGGTTCGGATCTTGCCACAAGTCGCGATATGAATACCGCCGCTATCTATGCCTGATCATCCACTACGGTCTGCGCCACGGCCTTGATGTTGCAGGAGGCGCCAATGCCTGCAAACGCTTCGTGACTCTGTGCACGACTAACAACCGCGACGGATCACAGCAACAAGATCGAAGCTTTACTCAAAATCATCATCTCACCGGGACGTGGCGACGGTGCCAGCCCTCCATCTGGCGAACGCATGCGACGGGACGCACGAACTCTGAACAATGCACAAAAGGTGAGCTAGAATCAGGTGCATTCTTCACCAAAGGATCGCTCACCATGCAAATGCAAAGCTGGGTAGGAACGATCGAGCGCGAATGGCATCAGTTGCGCCGCGCCGACCCCACCCTCGACGTCGAAAAGTTTTCCCGTCACGTCATTGCAGCAAACAAGACTGGCTTCCTGTCAGCCGAGTCGATCGCCGCCATCGCAAATGCGCTTCTCACCAGCACGCTCAGTCGCGCGCCGGACCTGGGCCGCTGGCTGCTGGAGCGCATCGGCACGAACCGGCATCCGGCCTGGCGAATGGCAATGGCCATTTCTCTCGTCACACCAACGGGAGGCGAGGCGGACCTTGAGAAGGGTAATGTGATTTTCGAAGATGTGATGAAGGATGAGACCGCGGACGGTCATCTTCGTGGCATGGCCGCCGCCGCGCTGGCCGATAGCGCCCGACTCGGGCGGGGCATGCAGGCCGACGTGAGCCACGCGCTCTCGCTTTACGAGCAGGCCATTAAACTGGGGCACAAGGCCTCAGCTCACAATCTCGGGCTGTTCTGGGAGGGCGCGTGGGGTGCAGAAGGCAGGAGCGGTATGCCGGACCGCACGAAGGCTATACAAAGTTATCGACGCGGTGGAGATGACATGCGTTGCCAACGCCGTCTGGCAGCGCTGCGGTGAAGCAGCCCCACCGCCTGCGAGACGAGCCGGAGGACGAGGTTAAGAGGTGACAACGCGTTGAGTTGGCCGCACCTATGCGCCGGCAGGCAAACTGGTGCCGCGTCTGTCGGCGCCCGGACTGAAGCGTTCAGATCCATACGTAGTCGGAACCTCACGCTCCACCGGGCGCCTTCGTGATGACACAGGCAGTGTCACTATCGACGGCCTCTCCCCTTGGGACTTGCGTCAGGGATTGCCGACATCCGGCACTCGACAGACTCTCCCGTCAATGGATACGCCGACGTTACGGAGAAGAGACTCCTCCTGATGCGAGGGCGCGCATGGTTTGAACGCAGGTCTGCGCGAAATGAAAGGTGACGGGATCTCGGCGTCAATCGGCGAGCAGGCTTTCCGGATCGATACCAGCGATACGATTCAGCGAGGCGCGTGTGAGCTTCCCTGGCGCTCCGGATGTCGGCAGGCAAATACGTCACCGACGGTATGAGCGCAAATAATGCCTGGCAGTTTGAACGATTCCGGCTTGGAAAAATCCAACTGCGCTTTTGCGCGGCTTACCGTGCAAGTGACCCATCCCCTGACCGCGGACGGATCAACCGCCGGCGGGCGCTTTTACGCTGAATGTGAGAGAGCCGGCGAATCAATCTTCCATCGCCTGCCGGATATTTGGAGTTGTCCCGCGATCGGCACAAGGGAGACCATGCGATGCCTCACAGGTCGAGCGCAATCAGACTGAGACTGGAAGATGCGGACGTGGGCGCAGTATTGCGTTGTGGCCCGGCTCCCGCGTGTATTTCGCGGCAGACCGTCGGTGACGCGCCAAATGCCAGCATCGCCTCATTTATAATTCAAAAGTCAGCACGCCAATCATCGCAGGAGCCCTACTTTATGAGTCAACCCCGCGGACGATATGCGGGATCTCGGGACAGCGGCCAGCGCCAGCCTCGTCACCCAAAAAAATCTCCGTCCACCCGGCCGAGACAACCATACGTCAATGCACCTGCCCGGGACTCCGCCCAGACTGCCTCCATTTTCAAAACGCGATCGTTCCAGTTTCTGGTCGATACGGTGGGTGCAGAGAATATCGCCCTGGGACTGGGATCGAACATGGCGCGAGTTGCCGAACTGACGAAGGGCGAAAGGTTCACGCCCGAGACCGCCTTTCACATGGAAACCACGCTTGGGCTGCCTCACGGGTTTTTCGACCAGCCCAATCCTGCGCTTGCGGCCGAAACTATCGCCCGCCTGAAATCACCGCTCGACTTCATTCAAACCGACGACGAACCGGAAGCAGTGTTGAAAAAACCTGAACCGGATTTCGCCCTGAGCGGCGACCAGCAATCCTATCCTGAAACCAGTTTGTCCGAGGAAGCGCAAATGCCGAAGAAAGCAACTGCCGGGTCGCCGGGAGCCGTCAGGAACAGTCGAAGCCGGATGGCCGGAGAGCCCTCCCCTCGTGCGCCGCAAAAAGGCTCACCCTCGAAAAACAGGACGTCTCCTGGAATAACCCAACAACAAGCGCTGGCCTTGGACGACAGCGCCGGGGTCGAGAAAATCCGGCGTGCCAACCTCCACGTTCTCACGGGTCGCAACGGATCGAAAGCAAGACTGGGTGTAGTCATGGCGATGAGCGGATCCAACATGGCCCATCGGCTATATGGCAAGAAACGCATGGACGGTGCCGAAGCAAACCGTTTCACGGAACGGCTTGGTTTGCCAACTGGCTGGCTGGACACGCCACGCTCCGAAGCAGAGATTCCGGAGTCGGTGTCGCGTTTGCTCACGCCCGCTTCGCGCGGCCGTGCCTCCGCTGAACAGAACGAGCCGCACGCGGCCGCGACGAAGGATGGCGTGCCAGCGAAGCCCGCCGATGCGAAGGCGCGCACGGGGCGCGCACGAGCGGGCGTCCGGATCGAGCCGGAAAGAGCATCACCTGTTTCGCCCGGGATCGCAACAGAGAAACAACCGGTAGCCGTCAGCCAGCAGGATGATGACAGCGACGCTCCGGGGGTGCTTGTGGGGCACTCAGCAGAAGAAGGTAATGGCGACGCGCCGGCAGCCACACTGGCAAGCCTTGAGTCGCTTCCAGCCGCTGAAACCCCGCAGCAATCCCCCATCCCGCTCCCTGCTTCCGTGACCAGCCTTGAGAATCTTCAAGGTATCCCGCCGATCGCGGAAGCGTTGATCAAGACGCTGGCAGGTAAGGCGCGCACGGGTCGACTGGACGAACTGAAGGCGCTGCAGCTTTTGCAGCAGGCAGTCCTCTTGTGAGTCGGCGGTAGCGTGCTACGACAGATTCTGCAATGACGCGTGAAGCGCATCGGGATAGCGTGGCCCCGGTGCGCGAGGAATCGCCCTGCTCCTGAACGACGGTGGAGCGTAGCTCAAAGGTCGAGAAATTGCCTTAGCTTGTCGACCCGACCCGGGAGCATCCGTTTTCGCATCGCCCTGCTTTCGATCTGCCGGATCCGTCCGTGTGCCAGGTCGAGCTTTGTGCCCTGCTCCTCGAACGTATGGTCGGACGCTGTTTTGAGCGCGGAACGCGTCCGGAGCACCTGCGCTTACGCGGCAAAAGTGCATCGAGCGCCTCATCGATCGCGACAAACGTAGAAAACATGCTCGCCGCACTCCGAGATGAAGACGACCATCAACGATCAGGTATCCTGACTTTATACCTACAGTCTTTTCGCGCTGTCCCGACAAAGGTTGCTATGAAAGTTGCTCCGGATCTGCGTCTGGAACAGGCGAGCTGGCAGTGCCGGCGAGGAATTGCCGGAGGCGGCGTTCTGCGCTGATTATTTTGTGCAGGGGTACGACGGCGAGTTGCGCATCGTGCAAAGCCAGCAGGCTCTCAAAAACGGGAACAGCGTCTTCAGCAAGCACCCACTCGTTTGCCGCATGGGCCAGTTCCAGTGCGGCCTCCACGGCACGTTCCGCAGTCTTGAAGCGCCGCACCGGTTCGTTTCCGTAACCGTCCTCCTGGAGAAACCATGCGAGGTACACGGTTCGCATCAGCTCATTAAACAGGTGCCCGTTGCCATGACCGTCGCGGCAGGCAACAAGCGCAAGATGGGAGGTCAACGATTGCTCCCGAACCGACGCCTGGTCCATCGGCAATAACATCGCTTTTGTGAGGTGTTTTCGTGGCCGCGAAACACCTGTCCCGCCTCGTCTTGAACTCATGTCGTCTGAAAATGTATGTGTGACAGTGCGACTATTCTAACGAGGTCTTCTCCGCGATCGGCGATTCTGGTGTCGCGAGCCCCTCGCCTTCCGTCTTCTCTCCGCGATAGTCCGTGCTACCGGAGCAGACCTTGTCCGGGGGACGACGCTGGCGTAATGTGGTGAGTTACAAATTCATTGAATTAATTTCGCCGCGCAATAAAGTGCCATGTGTGGCACGGATACGAGGAGGCGGTGATGAGCGCAATCGGACGACCCAAACGGGAACTCGTGCTGAGCAAATCGGAATTCGAGCAAGTTGAAGGCGCTGACGATGCGACGCAAGACAGCACAGGCGCTGGCGTTGCGAGCGCGCATCCTGCTGGCCTGTCCTGAAAGAATGGACAACAAGACGGTCGCGGCTAAACTGCAACTTACCCAGCAAACTGTCTCTTAACGGCGCGCGCGATTTGTCGCTGACCGTGTGGACGGACTGGTTCGCGCGCCACGCCCCGGTGCACCCAGGACAATGAAAACACGCATGTCGACGCCGTTATTGCGGTGGCTCAACCAGGTCGAACGCTGGTTCGCTACGCTTACCGAAAGGTACCTTCGTCGCTGCACGCATCGTTCGACGCGCGAGCTCGAAGATGCAATCCGGCAATACCTTGGCGTCTACAACGCCCACCCCCAACCGTTCATCTGGAGCAAGTCGGCCGACGAGATCCTGGCTAGTCTCGAGCGGTTTTGTGTGCGGGTTCAGAAGGCCGCGGAATGAATGTCATGAATATCGATACCGACGCAATCGACGAAGTCGCCCTGGCACTTCTCTACCTGACGCTGCACGATCAGTACCGCGCCTGGAAGGGCTTCGACTGGGAGGTCCTGAATCGCCTTTACGAAAAGGGCCTCATCTGCGACCCGGTCAACAAGACGAAGTCGGTGGTCTTTACCGAGGAAGGGTTATGTGAGTCCGAGCGCCTATTCAGGCAGCATTTCGTTATCCCGGACCGCACGAACGGCTGATGTAACGAACTTCTAAGTAATGACCGTAGCGACTGAACGGGAATTGCGACGCAGGAGCGCGGCCGTGTAATCCAGCCGTGAGAAAATTGGTGGACATCGGAACGGTTCCCCGTGGGCCTGCGTGGGCGAGCACGCACTACGTGGCCGATGGCAGCGTCTTGGAATCGGAGAAAGGATGTCCACGGTAATCAGGTACGGCGTGTTCCTTCTGGCAATCGCTTTTCCGGCGTTTGCCGGCGCCCGGTACGTGGAGTGTGGAATCCGCCTGAGGCACGAGGCGACACGCAGCGGGTACAACCGGTGCGCAACGCACCGAAGCATCGACGCGCGAGTATGCGCACCGGGCGTAGCCAGTTGCAGTACCGCATCGTTGCGGCTGCGCCCGGCCCAAAGGCATCAGCCGCCGCGGTCGGGCACCGCACGGGAGAGCCACGCTAAGACGCCATTCCCCGTCAGATCACGCCTGAGGGCAATGTCCTTCGCGTAGGTGGACGTCATGCAGAGGTCGAGGTCGAGGTCGAGCGCTGATGCAAAGCGAGCAATATAAGGGCTACATGCTGTGGGGCCATGCCATTCTGCAGCAAAAGGAAATCCTGCACCCCGAACGCTACGCCGCAAGCGGCACCATCAAGAAAGACAACGGGGTCGTTGAAGCGTCCGGCGTATTCGGCCAATTTGACACCGGGGCAGAGGCGGAGCTGGCCGGTATTCGATGGGCACGTGCGTGGCTGGACAATGTCGATTGAATCGAAGTCGGTGCTCGTCTGCATGATTCGCCTTTGTCATTCCGCGCCCTCCTCGTGACCATGAACATGGTCGTCGACGAAAGGGGTCCCGCTCGAGGCCAGCCTGATACAAACGATGCAAGGACGAACGCGCGAACGCTTACGCGGACCATAGTCTTGATTCCCCTGTATCTGGCAGCTTGTTGTTCAGCATCTGTCCGTTGGCCGCCCTAAAGACCCCGTTTGTCGGATCCGCGAGCGGTTCAGGGTCACCGCCTTTGGCGGACGGGTCGCGATCGACCGGTAGTTGCGTAATACGCACGGCGCCCCGCTCCCGATCGCCAATTTTCTGCTGCGCTTCGCCCGCCGCATTTCCGACCCGGCTCCTATCATCAGCCGGTTCATCTTCTTCAACTATTGCAGCGACAATCCAGGCTCGCCTCAATATCGGTCAGCTTTGGCTGTTGCCATCGGTCCGATGCGAGCGAGACTACGATCCCGGCGCTGCAGCCGGATTTCTGGCCCGAGCCGCGGGCCAGTGACGCCGGATCCCGAAGACCTTCCGGGACCTTAGCTGCGCACCCAGGCGCTCGCCGAACAACGCAGGTTGCTCTTTTTATCCTGCTGCGGACATGGAACTGGCCGCAGACGACTTTGCGCGCCCTTCCGTTCCTGGGATTGCAGGCGGGCGGCTGCTACCAGTTGCTGGGGCGAGGACCGCGATAATGTTCCCTCGTACCGGCAAAGGCGTACTATGAACTGTGTCCAGCGGCGGCACGTCAAACCGCGCCCGCGGTGCTGACTGCATCGACAATATTGTTCACGCCGGCTCGAACATGCCTCTGCGCACATTCTCGCCGGTGCAATAGTTCCGTTTGCAGGCACGGACGCAAGCTGACTTGTTGCACACAGCGAGGACGCGACGGTGCCCGAACCGACATGGCGCCGCGCGTGAGAATCCAGGAGACGCCATGAATGCGGTGTGCCAACTGCACGGGCCAACAACCATCGTCCGCACCAATGCGTATGGGTTCCCAGTCTATGCATGCTGCTGCGACGACCTGCCTCCTGTAACAGCAGACGCATGTACCAGGACGCCGACGCAACGTGGACCCGACCAGCAGGAGCAACCCTGGCAACCCAAGGCAAAAAAAGAACCGCATTGACGTCACCGGCAGAAATAGCCCCTCGCCAACGCCCGTAGCGCCGCTGAAGTCAGGTGACCGCGGCTGGTTCGACGGGCTCGATATCGACCTTGCGCTCGCGCTAATAGGGGCGGTGCAATGCTGCCCACTCCTCCTCGTTGACCAACCGCCCCGAACCCCCAACGCAATGCTAAAGTTCTGGTACAAAACGCAGGCTGTCGATACCGTGCGTGCCGTCGTGGCTGGCTGAGACGGCCCAAAGACGGCAGTCGCCCCGCCAAACATTGCGCTGTTGGGGGTGCGTGCTGTCGCCTCCGACTTCCAGCGTGAAAAATATCACAAAAAACGTATCGTTCACTACAACCCCCGTAGGCAGCAAGGCGGATCACTCCCCGCACGTCAAATTGCTGCCCACGGAGCCGGCTCAATCCCGATGTCGACCGATTTTCGTGAAACATTTCTTCGGCGAACATAAATAAGGTCAGTAAAACAATGCCTTGCAAGGTTCGGCCTGTTTGTCCGCCTGTTTCACGAGTGAAGCTTCATAGGTCCGGCTATCGCGACGCAGTTATTTCGGAATCCGAACTAGCCAAAATGTACTTTCTGAACTTCGCTTCGAATCGACGGGTGGCCGTCAGCGTGTGCGTGGTTCAACTCGCGCGGGCAGTCGCCCGATGAACGCCCACTCCTTGCCCGACGTGGCTGGCCCGCGGCCGTCCGCCCTGGTGTCGAACCGGCTGGTCAGCCCGATCCTGCTGCCCGGGCTCGCGGACGAGCCAATCGTCGGCCGCTGGGAAGGCCAAGGTGACCGGCCGCAGGCGGCTCGCGCCGGCCACGCTCGCCCAGTACCAGATTGAGGCTGAGCGGCTGTTCTGGTACGCCCGGCAGGTCAATCTGTCGATCTCGGCGTGGACGCTAGGCGAGTTCTCCGGATATATAGGGTTCCGGCAGGCGCCGGTGCCGCGGGCAATCCGCGGACGCGGCAAGGGTGGCGAGATCCACTCGGTGCCGTGCGACGCGCTCGCGCTGCCGCTGCTGGCGTACCGGCTCGCGTTCGGCCTGCCGCTCGTGCTGTCAGCGCGGCGCACGCGCTGGGGTCAGTGGAAAGGCGTGCGCAGCCGCACGGCCATCTGGCAGCTGGTGACCGGCCTGGCCTCTCCCGCGAAACAGCGGACTACGCCCACGCGGCGGCCCGGGCAACGGCCGCCGCCCGCCTGGAACAGGCGTCGACCTACTGGCTCCCGCACAGTTACGCCAAGGGCCTCGCCGAGGGGATGAAAAGCGGCCTGGACGCCCGCCCGGCACGGACAACAAGGGGCACGCCGACGCGCGGGCCGTCAACCAGTACGTCGACGACGAACCGCTGAAACTGGCTCTGGCGACCACCCTCGCACGCCAACGCCGCTAACCGGAGTTAGCGGCATTAATCGCAGGCGCAAAAAACGGCCCGCTGGACATACCCGCGCGGACCGCTTCGTGAGTGTGGCGGAGCCACGACGGGCGGCTAGGTTGCCCGCCAGCCCCGCCGCTGCTCCGGTTTGGCCCATACCGTGAGCACGGACTACATTTACATGATAGTCGCGGTTTCACCGCTTTGCCGGATCTGCCTGCCAGTTCCAATTGCAGACAAGCACAGCGGCGGCAAAACGGCTCCGCTGGCGCCCGACCGGGCCCCGACGCTATGCCAGCGCCCGTGCCCCGCTCCTGTCATCCGGCGGGCCGGCGCGTCTCCACCTGCGGCCGCGCGAGGATCTGGCGGATCGCCGCCAAATGACGGTCGCCGACCTCGCTATGCGCGGCGGCACCGGTGGCGGCCTCCCGCACTTGCCACGGCGGCCGCAGCCCGAGCCGCCGGCACAGCTGCGAGACGTACGCCTTGCCCAGCTGCCCCGGCGTCATGCAGGCCTGCGCCGTCGTGGCCAAAGCCGCGTCGCTCGTCCGCTCGCGCAGCCACGCGAGCGTGCGCCGGTCCGATTCGTTCCGCACGCGTACCCGGTGTTCCATACCGCCCTCAATAACTGTATATATAAACAGTACTGTTCATATATACGGCATTAGCGGTGTATTCAAGCGCAAGCCATCCTGCGACAAGGCCTAGGAATGTACGCCGCGCGCCCGGTACCGCCACGACGCCGTCTCTTCAGAAACAGAGGGCTTTTGCCGGATCGAACGGCGACGGTGCCCGGCAGGCCTCGCCATTGCGGTGCTCGTGGTGCGCTAGGGCAATGTCCACCACCAGATCCGACGAATTGAAGCCGAGGCTATCCCCGCGCTGAAACGGCATGGTGTGCAAGACCGTCTCAGGGCCGTGGGTGGCCAGTTCCATGCACAGATAGTCGTACAGCGGATCCTTGTGCTCGACTTTCAGGGAGACCCGGGCGTCCGGAATGAAACATACTGACTCGAGGGCAGCCATCTCATCGAGGAGCCGCAGCTTGAACATGTAGTTGTAGTGGGAGGCCGTTCCGATGCGGGAGGAACGCGGCGTCGGCGTTTTCTTTCCGCACCGTGTTCGTGATGAATTCGATATCAGGCCGCCTGCCGCGGAGCTTCGCCAATTCGGCGGCAAATCCCAGTCGTTCTGCGACCGACAGATGGACCGACTTGAGTTCATTCCGAGTCAAGCGGCCGCGACGTTTGTACAAACCCCGCACCACGCGGTTCAGCACCGGCTCGGCATCGTCCGGGATGATGGCTGCGGCTAGCGTGGAGAAGTGGCTGGAGCTGCCGCGCTGGTAGCGGTGCGCCGCGTTCATCGAAGTAGGTCGTTGCGCCCATATGAAATGGCCTTCCGAAGAAGGCCATTGGAAAATGGTGCAGGACCCGGACCTGACGTACTCAAAGTACGCTTACGATTGTCGACGCCGATTTGTCCCTGGTGATCCGCGCACTGATTTAAACCGGAGCCTCGCTACAACTCCATCATGCGAACTAACGGGCGATTTTCAACTCTGCGCCCTGACGCAGGCAAGGCGTTCCGCTTCCAATCTCCACACCCCCTTTTCTACGTGGTTGCGGCAGTGCATTCCTTTGTCATGTCGCGCATCCTGTCCCGGGAGTTCCGGCGCCGGGCTGAAGCGCCGCGAGAGCAGGTAGAAACGCGGCGCACTGGAGAGCGTGTAAAAGTTGGGGAGAGTCAGGTCGCACGGGCTGGCGGCAGGGGTTGTATGGTCCGTTCTGTTCTTTGGTAGGTGCCGGCCTAGCGATGCTACCTCGATGCATTTGTCGTGATGCGAGGCGGCTATCTCGAGCGCCAAGATGCGGCGGGGCGAGAATTCGCCGTTCAAAACCACGAGCCTGACCTGCGCCATACTGTGAGCCTCTTAGTCAGTCCAGTGCATCTGTCGCTTCCTGCCGATGCGGTGGCTGACGACCTGGTTCACCGCGGATTCGGCGATGCTGCTGCTGATCGGCAGACCCTTGCGATTCCAGACGAACCAACTGGCGCGGTTGATTTCAGCTCCCACCGACTCCCGTTCCAGTGCGGCGATCATCTTGCTGCCGAACACGGCCCGGTGTGCCGCCTGAAACTTCATCTCTATGTGGAACTAGTCGAGGATCCGGCCGCGAGCCAGCTTGCTGCCCTGGATGGCCTGCTCAAATTCACCAGCGTCCTCGCTGATCACGGCCACGCGTTCATCGCTCGCCATACCGTTTCGACTCACGAACTGATCGGCGCGCTGCAGCCTAGGTGACTTCCTTGTGTACATAGGCATCAACGTCCGGGAACCGTCCGTGAACGTCTCTCGCCCGGCGACGATGTTCACGACCAATCGGCCAGCCTTGCTTCGATGATCAACCGCATGGTTTGCTCCCACCGCTGCCATACAAGTCAGCGTACCCCACATGAAACCGATGGGGCTCCCGGCACCGCGAGCCGCTCTCCCTAGAGCCTCCTAAGTTTGCACGCTCTCTTCAAGACGTCGCCGGGCTCTGCGGCGACAAAATCGATCCGGCGGTTCAGGAACTGTTCGTTGTTGGTCTCGGCGAGAGGCCGTTCGCTCATCCTGTCCGCTGCGGGAGTCAAGACGCTGGAGCAGCCACTGCGGGTTATTCCGGTATTTCGGCCCAATATGCGGCACAAGTGGCCTGCACTGTCACTTACTGCAAATCCAATCGGCATTCGCGGTAGACGCCATCGTCCGTCCCGAAAAGCGCTCGGATCCCAACACCGATCAGGGGCAAACGGCCGCGGAGCGTTCCGGCGAGGCAGCCGACTCGGGCGCCTCGCAGGCAGGGCCTCGACCGGAAGAGTGTGCCTAGTAGCACACTCTTCCGCCACCCGCCGCTAATGGGGCGAACGGAGCAGCTAACGCTGACCGTGTGACCCAAGGGATTACGGCTATTCAGTTGTCTCAGGTCGAGTCGCCTTGGAAGCGGGGCTCGTCCGAAAAGTGTGCCTAGTAGCACACTCCCGTTCGCCAGCCTGCGCCTCGGATAGACGGGATCTGCGCCGGCCATCCGAGACACCACGCGGGCGAACGCACATCGGCATCGCGTACACCGGCGGCTATATAACACACGGAAACTTGCAGTCGAAAAAAGCCCGCATCGAGGCGGGCTCCGGACCTATTGGCCATGCCTCATTCAAGAGGCGCGCCGTTAAACAACTCGCTTATGACTTGGCGGATGCGGGTCTCCTGTGCATCTGACAGGACGCCCGTTTTGATTTTTACGGTGAAGCTGTTCACGTCCTTGGTAATGCTGCCTGCGTGATTCTTTCCCGCAAAAAACTTCTCAATTGAGCGCTCGCGAGCCGTCTTGCTAGATACGCGACGGCCGACCAGGGCAGCGATCGCCGGCGCGTATTTACCTTGATCCAGGTTTCCCGATACGACCTCCGGCCAAAGTTCGCGGGCAGCGGCCACCGCTTTCTCACCATGCTTCTTGATGACGTTCGCGATCGCGTCGGCGGCATTGCCACCAATGAGCGTCGGATTGATATCGAGGTCGCTTGTGATGAACGCGGGTAGGGTGTCGAATGCTAGGTATCTGTACAGTCCTCGACGGCTCATGCCGACAGCTTCGGCCAAACGAGTGCGATTCGGAAATTCCTTTTCGGTACGGCGAATAGAGATGGAAATCTCATAGTCGGCCAAGTCATCTCGACCGATGTTTTCCACCAGAGCCAGCACCGCCATATCCTGGTCCGTGCAATTAACGACGAGGACTTTGATTTCCTCTAGTCCCACCAGCTTGTGTGAGCGCCAACGCCGCTCGCCCGCAACAATCTGATAAGCAGACTCCGCTCGGCGAACAACGATCGGTTGTAACAGCCCGACCTCGCGAATCGACTCTGCGAGTTCAGCTAGCTTCGCCTCGTTGAAAACCCTCCGAGGCTGCCAAGGGTTCGGCACTATCTCTGACACAGGTAGCACTGATTGCGCGCCGCGCGCTTCCAGTTCCTGAATCTTGATATTGGCCGCAGCCAGGGCAGCAGCCATCCCCGGTCCGGTCTTCGGCTTATCGTTCGTTTGCCTAGAGGCTGTAACTTCGTCTTTCGGGATATCTGAAGCAGCGCGCAGATTGGCAGTCTGCTCAGCCATTCGAGCACGGATATTCATTTGCCGAGTCTCCACTGTTCGACGTACATATCGTCAATCCACTTGCAGTATTCCCTGAGCGGCTGACGAACCCGCTCGACAGTTTTCGAACTTGCGTCCTTCTTGCTCAGGTCAAACACCGTCGACAATGCAAGCGCGCCGCTACTCATTGCCGAGCTTGCCGGAATTTCGGTTGTCGTAAGCCAGTCGCCATAGGCCCGTTGAGTCCATGGACGAACCACAGAAGCCGACGAAGTCGGGCTGTTATCGACCTTTGAAAGGATGATCGAAATAAAATCGTAGGCCTTATTGGCCTCCCTCTCCATGAAGTTACCGGCGATGTCGGAGAATAGCCCCCAGAAAGACACAGAACTAATGAAGTCGAGGCTTTCCGGAACCAGCGGCATGACCATCGAATCCGCAGCCATCAACGCATTGAGCGTCAGGTAGGACAATGAAGGCGCCGTGTCGAGGATGATGTAGTCGTACTTGCTGCGTAGCGACGCGAGACCTTCCCGGAGGATTGCCCAGAATTGGAAGCTGGGCTTAGCCTTGAGCATCGACGGGATGTAGAACTCCGCACTGAACAAGGAAGGGTGGGCTGCGATGACGTCCAGACCGTCCCAGTAGGTCTGCTTGATGAATGATGACAGCCCGCCTTCGATCGTCTGGTCATAGATGAAGGGCAAAACGGTCGAATCCTCATCAACCTCCTTCTCTGCATACAGGCCGCAAAGCTCGGAAAGTGATGCCTGTGGGTCCAAGTCGATGGCGAGCACCCGCCGACCGCGGAGCGACAATCCCTGCGCAAGACACATTGATGTCGTCGTTTTGGTCGAACCGCCTTTGAAGTTGGCGACGAGGATGACCTTCCCGTCCGCACCGCGCGACCCGGTGACCAGCGGCGACTGATATATTTCAGATAACTGCTGCACGTACGTCCGTGCCTCCGCCAGTGTGAAATGGCGACTACGACCGGTACCCGATGCCTCACCCGCTGGCAGGGTGCTCCCTTCCCTTGTGGCCTGGTAATGAATCTTCGTGCGGTCCATTCCGCAAAGTTCGGCGACCTCCGCCGTAGTAAATGAGGGAGCCGATTTTCGCGGTTTCGGCGTCAGGATACTGTTACGCAAGTCTTCCGTGAGCGTATTAAGCGTCTCCGCGAAACCCGCAAGTTCACCCAAGGTCACTCTTCGCGTAATTGCCGGGAATTCTGCTTTGGACATGGTTTTTAAGGTTTAGCCCGAAATCGATACGAAGCGTAGAATACTAGAAAAATGCAAAAATGTGCCCGGTGACTTAACCTCATTACTTAGAAATCGACGTTAAGTGGGCATTTCGTAACCAAAAACTCGCGTTTATTTCATAATGTGGAATGAATCGACTCGTCGACGCGTCAAACATGTTTTTGTAGATGCATTTTTGAAAGATCATGGTGAAGGAAATTGTTGACCAGTGAAGGCTCAGCGTCACGAAGGTGGGTGAGAAGTTTTGTTGAATATCGAGAAGAGAGGAGCGATTCAATTTGAAACGGGCGCGATCCGTCTTGCAGTAACCACCGCGTAGAACAGCACGCCTCCCAATATTCCTCATCGTCATCGCTCGCGTTGCCCGCCCCTCCCGGCTCGCCATGATGAGCAGCGTCGACAGTGGTCCAACAAAACCTCTCACCATCCCCCACGGGAGTGCAACCTGGCAGCCCGTCACAATTCTCCTCACCATCGTGCCGGCGAATTCGTGCGTGTTCTTTGGGCACTACCTAACTACCGAGGCCATAACGCTTTTCTGCTTTGTTCCAACCGTGGGTGGCGCTGGCCCATACAAATTTGCTCACCATCGCCAACAAAAACCCTCACCGACGCCGGAGGAAACCCCTGCCGCATACGGCTTTGGCGGCAGTTCGAAAGGCGTCAACAATTCATCTCACCATCGTGTCCACGGCCACATGAAGTCTCACCCTGAACGGGTAAACACTTCACTCTCGTAGAGGAATTTCGTTCACCTTTTTCTACAAAAGAGCTCACTTCCGGAACAAAATGACTCACCTTTGCGGGGCTAACTCATTGTTTTTGTTTGAGGTTGATTGGCCTTGTAAGTTGGTGGGTTTGTTTTTCTAAGATTTTTAAAACACCAAACAAACGCATCGGGCGTGTTGTCGGACAGTGCATCTTGGCGACGCCTTGATAGTCCTATTCTTTGACCGATCGGGTTGCGAAGGTGGGTGAGCCGAATTGTTGAAACAGTAGTTTCACGGTGAGCCTTTTTGTTTTGACATCTCACCTACGCGTGCTAGAGTTTTCCGTGGCTAACAACCAAGAATGAGGGCCACGATGTCAACCGCCGTATCGACAAGCGCAACATCGCGCCAGATGTCGCTCGAACTGTTTGAGGAGATGTTGGCAACCGACACGCCGATCCATAAGTCAACTAAGGAAATCGGCTATCAGCGGAACAACGTTTTCGTTGATGTCACTGACGTCGGGGTCACGGCGCGTCGCCTGCTTGATGCAGCGCACTTCATCGTGGCGCAGGAGCCGACCACACCAAAATATTACGACGTCGAGCTGAGCTATTTCAGGTGGCTCATGCGTTACGACAGCTACAATTACAAGCATCTGAGATCAGTCGTATCCGAAGCACAGAAGGCACTCATCCAGGTGACCGCGGCCCCGCAGGGTAGCACCGCACCTGAAAACGAAAAATGGGTATCCGTGCAACTGCTCGGCATTGTCGGTATCGACAAGGGACGCATAACGTTTGAAGTCCCGCAACCGCTCATCCGCCACATCAAGGATCCAGAAAAGTCGCACTGGTTGAGCCTTCGCATCACGTCGGCCTTCACTCTTACTTACGCACGTGCAATCTATGACCACATCATTGCGTATGTGACGGACGGCATCACGGATTGGTTTGAACTCGATGTGATCCGAAACTGGCCCGGCAAAGCAGGCTCCAGCGCAACAGTCTTCAAGTATTTCAAGCGGGACAGTCTCGAGCCTGCGGTAAAGCAAATCAACGAAGTCTCTGACATCGAGCTCAGCTACGAGACGCGCACCGAAAGCCCGAAGTCCAAGAAGATTGACCGGATACGTTTCAGGCTTTCCAGGAAAGAAGGGGCCGATACCGTCCGTGCGAGCTTGATTGGGTTGAAGGAAACCTACACCACGTTAAAAAACGAATTCGCCTTCACCGAAAAGCAGTTCAGTGTCATCTCGCAGAACCGCGCCATCTGGTCCGATGAACGCATCCTTGATGCAATCGAATACACTCGCGCAAAGATTGATGACGCGAAGGTGACAAAGAGTCCTGCGGGCTATCTGATGAAGGCCATCACTGAGGGCTACAAGCTTTCAGAGGCTGAGCGCCGGATGAAAACGGTACTGGCCCAGAAAGCCACGGAAGAGCAGGCCGAGGTAACTGCCAGAGCGACGACGAGAATAGCCGTTGAAGCGAACAGTGCAGCTCGTGAGGAAGAAGCCAAGCTGCGATTGGCCGATGAGGTCAGCGCTGGTCGCGAAGCTTTCAACCAGGCGGACGCACGGGCAAGGAAAGACTTCATGCGCGCGTACATTGCGTCTCCTTCTGGCAAGCTGGCCATCAAGCGTCTCAAGTTCGACGTAGCGACCATTGGCGAAGCAGACGTGCTTAACCACGCGGACCTTTCCTTCGCCTTCTACCATTTCGTGTACCTGCGCAACAAACCCAAGGCAGCCCGAGCGCGCGCCTGACCGGCAGAAAAACCGACGGGAGCGTGGCTGTGCCGCAACGACAGCCTCCGCGCTATCCTTCCTCCCCCGGTCCAGCGTGGCACCAGTGATGGCCGGCAAGGCATGGGTAAATCTGGCGAAACCGCCTTGCGCTTCAGTTTTTAAGGGCTTGATAACTGCATCAAGCCCGGTTATGGAAATTTGCGAGGAGGGCGCCATGACCGGTGCAGACGTGGGGCAGCAACTAGAAGGCCACGTGGCTACGCTGGTCGAGACCGGCCGCTACCGCTCGTTGTGCATCGCCCGCCTCAGCCTTCCTCCGCTCCCATACGCCGAGGTCTCCGGATTCCTGACAACGAGCGCACCTTTTCGTCGGGGCGGTGCCTAGGCGTGTCGTCGATCTCCTCCAAAGGGTATTAAGCGCGATCTTTCGCTGCTGAAAGTAGCCGACAGTCCGGTCTAGACCGACAATGTCGTCGCAGCAACTACCGGTCCTGCCATTTTGGTATAAAATAGGTGCCAAATGGCAGGAGGTGAAACCGTGAACGTCATCGAGAAGGTATCCGCCGATTCATTGCTGGGAGGACGGTCGGTATTTCCGCGTTCTCCCCGATCCGGCCTTGAATGGGTGGACGTGGTCCGCCACGGCATTTCGTCGCGGGCGCTGGACGCGATGCTCAAGTCTATCGGCCTTTCGCAAGCAGAACTGGCGCAGGCGCTCGATATCCCGGAGCGTACCTTGGCGCGTCGGAAGCGGGAAGGCGTGTTGAGCCGTGAGGAGTCAGCCAAGCTGCTGCGACTCGCGCGTGTCGCCGCGCGCGCTGCTGAGGTATTCGACAATCTCGACCTGGCACTGGCCTGGCTTAAGACGCCGGTTGCTGCCCTGGAAGACGCCACGCCACTGAGTCTTGTTGATACCGACATTGGCACGGATAGCGTGATGGATACGCTGGGACGCATCGAGCATGGCGTGTTTGCGTGATGTTCACTGCATGGCGGGTGGTGACTGAACGATATGCGGATACCGCTTTTTCTGGCGAAGGAGCGCGATTGTACGGTGGCCGGTGGAATCCCAAGGGCGTCGCGATGGTATATGCGGCGCAGACGCAATCGCTCGCGCTGCTCGAGATGTTGGTCCAGGATTCACCGCTGCGTGCCCGCTATGTGATGATCCCGGCCCGCTTCCCCGAGAAAATCGTCGAACGTATCGATCCCGCCAGTTTGCCTCGCGACTGGCGGGACATTTCAGCGCGGGCCGAACTGCAGCAGATTGGATCGGCGTGGCAGCAGAAGCGAACCAGCGCAGTGTTGGCTGTGCCCAGTGCGGTCGTTCCTGCGGAATCCAATTATTTGCTCAATCCCCATCATCCGGACTTCGCGCTCGTCGTGGTTGGAGCGCGCGATGAGTGGTTGACCGACCCTCGGTTATTGCGGCGCGCGGCTGCAAAGGGATCGTGACAAGCATCTCGTGTGGCGTTGGCAAGCGGACGATGACGTGTGATTAACCAACCGGCCGGCCATGCCTCGCTGGTTGCCGCCCTTGTGTTGTTAGAACCGAGCGTGACAGGGCGTGACGCGAGGATCCTAATGTGGGGCGGCCAGCGGGCAGGCAGCGGAGGCGGGCGGCGCCCTTGTCTGACAACTGCCATTAGCAGGGAAGGGTTAATGGACGGAAATACCGGAAACCTGCCTGCGCGACACCTGTGTTAAGGGTTAACGCCTGATTTTGATCAGCGGATGGCGCCCGTGTGCGCCGCCTGTGCGGGCGTGCTACCATGTGCATTACATCTGCGATACACGGAGCGCCTGATGAAAACTGCCACCATGCCGCCCCTGCGGGTCGACCCCGAGTTGCGGCAGGCCGCCGAGGCCGAGCTGCATGAAAATGAGTCGCTGTCAGCATTCATGGAAGCCGCGTTGCGCGAAAGCGTCGCGCGCCGGCGTCTGCAGCGCGAATTCGTCGCGCGAGGACTCGACGCCCGCGAGCGGGCGCGCCGTGACAACGACTGGATCGACGCAGACGAGGTTCACGCCGAACTGCAGGGGATGCTCGAGGCCGCGAGGCATGCGCAGTGAGCTTCCGGGTCCGCTACGCTGCCGCCGCCCGCGACGACCTGAAACGGCTGTACGGCTTTCTGGTCAGGCGCGATGTCGCCGCGGCCGAACGCGCGCTCGAGGCCATCCGCAGTGCAATTGATGTGCTGCGTGATTTTCCGTTCACGTGCCGCAAGGTGGACGAGGCCAACCCGTTCCTGCGCGAGCTGGTTATTTCATTCGGGGATTCGGGCTATGTCGCGCTGTTCGAGATCGAGGGCGCGCAGGAGGGCGCAGATGAGCAGGATCAGCCTGTGCGGTACGTCAGCATCCTGGCGGTGCGACACCAGCGCGAAGATGACTATCACTGAGCCCGACCGTGGCTAACCAGCCGCAGCAGCTGACCCGGCACGCTCCCCGCACCTTCACGCGGACCGACTTTGTGGCGTTGCGCGCGCGTGCAGGGTGTGCCACTCCAGACGATCGCGCGCCTCTACTCCGACCCGGAGTCGTCCCCACAGGCCGCGACAGCCGAGTTCCTCGAACGGTATCTGCGCGACATGCGCGACGAACTCGTGCGGCTCGCGATGATCAGCGTCTCACCGGCGCTCGCCGATCACCTGCGGGAGGCCGTGGAGCGTACCGAACGGGCGCTGCAGGAGTTGCAGCGAACCAATGAAAAGCTCGAGCACATGGCGGCCACCGATCCGTTGACGGGCGTCGCGAACCGGCGCCAGTTCATCCAGAGCGTCGAAGCGGAAATTGCCCGGGCGAAACGCCACGGCGCGCCGTTCTCGCTGCTCGCCCTGGACCTCGATCATTTCAAGTCGATCAACGACAGTTACGGTCACCAGGCGGGTGACCAGGTGCTGCAGCGCTTCGTGCGCAAGTGCATGGAGGCGATCCGGCCGTATGACGGCGTCGCGCGGGTGGGAGGCGAGGAATTCATGGTGCTGCTGCCGCAGGCCGCGCTCGATACCGCACGGACGATCGGCGAGCGGCTGCGTGCTTCGGTCGCGGGCGAACCGTTCGACACCGGTACCAGCGGGTCGGTCGCCGTCACCGTGAGTGTCGGTGTCTCGGAGTTCGGCCGCGACGGCCAGACCATTGATGCGCTGCTGCGCACCGCGGACGAGCGCCTGTACCGGGCCAAGCACCAGGGCCGCAACTGCGTGGTCGCCGCATAGTGCGCGGCGCCGACAACCGGTCCGAAAGGCACGCAAGCAACGGCGATGGGACGTAAACGTGAACAGGACATCCCTCCCGACGTCCTGTTTTTCGATGGAAGTTCAAGGGACGCACGTCATAAACGGAGATCAGTATGAACAGGCTATTGCCACAGACGATTGCCGTGCTGGCCGGATGCGTTACCTGTTTCGGAACCGCACATGGCGCCGGCAGCCAGGAGGCGCAGCCATGTAGCGCGGCAGCTGCCGCGAACACAAATGGCCCGGTTGTCCCGCAGTTTTTCCTCCCCGACCAGCAGGGAAACCCGCCGAAGCCGACAACAACAGTCCGCAGTTTTTCAGCTCGAGGTTGCGCTGGTGCAGTTTTGAAGGGCGAACAGGGAACCGCGCGGGTCGGGGGCGACACAATCGAACTGAAGGAAGGTACCGTCTACCTGAACGGTATTTCTTATGGTGCCGTCACTCCCGTGCAAACGGTCGAATACGACGTTACACCAGACAGCCGTACATTGCGGGTCGACGGCAAAGCCCGCGCCCCCGCGCCCTGACCGCGGTGCGATTTCGGCGCGCTGGATGCGGCCGGCCTGCTGGTCGCATGCGCTGGTGACGCCGGCGGGCTCGCGTAGTTGGCCTCCAGGATCCGGGATCCGCGCGGTCGTCCGCAGTCCGGTCAGTCGATCCAGTCGGGCCGCTGCTCGTCGGACGCGGCGTCGATCGGGCGGCCCGCGCTCCGATCCCATGCAAAGCGATGGACGTTCTTGATGTACCGAACCACCTTTTCGCCGTCTTCGGGACCGAAGCTGATGCGCGCGCGCGTGGGCGGTTTGGGCGATTCGTCGATCGGCTCGAGATCGAGCGTCAAATACACATCGCGATAGCCGGGGGCGTCGCCGCACGTAACGATGCGTGCGGCGAATTCCATGTCTTCATCGGTCGCCTGCTGCGTCGTGAACTGTTCAAGCTTTGCATTCCTTGCCTTCTCTACCGCAGCATAGGCAGCTTCTTCGCTGTCGCGCGTGAACTGTCGTGCAGCCGCTGGAACGAGCTGTGCCCACTCCGGGCCGATGCGCTCGATGGCTTCCGCAATCGTGAAGTTCATTGCAGCGAGCCAATCCGGCCGGTTCAGCACGAGCGCGACCGCAAGAGCTTCGCCAGTTGACATGCCGCCTGGTTCGCCGGCGGCGGCAGCATCACGAGCCTTGCCGAGGATCTGTGCAAGGGTGGAATTATCAATGTTCGTTACGTTGGTCATGCTCACTCAATCCAGTGGTTCACGCCCGGTTCGGGCAGGCATTTCTGCCCATTTCAGGATGGTCCGGACACTTTCTTCTGCCTCGTCCGCGAGGTCTGCATACCGCTGCACAACAAGACCGATGACCGGGTCTGTCTCCCTGGACCAGGTACGGCTGCTGGCCAACTGCGCGAGCGCGTGAGCCGCCTGCCGCAACCGCATCAGGCCGTTGCGACATTCGGTCAGCGCGGCATCGCTCAGTGCGGTTGTGCCGCTGATCACATCGCGGACCACCTGCACGTGATCTTCGACATTGCATCGCTGCCGCCAGAGCGTCAGGAACGCCTTCGCCGCTTCTTCGCGCTGCAATGTCTGGACGAATTCGGCCGCCTTCGCTTCGGACCATTCCACGGTTTCGCCACCACGGACGTCCTCTTCCTCTTCGCTGCCGACCATCGCCGGCTCGCCCCAGATTTTCCCCAGACCCGCGACGTCGCACAGGATCGCCCAGCTGGGATAGGGAATGGGTGCGTCCCCACCGGTATAGCGGCGGATACCGCGACCCGTCGCGCCCTTCATGCCCAGCAGCCGTGCCGCCTGTGCGCCCGTCAGGCTCGCGCGTCTGAGTACTTCGCGGACTTCCTCACCCGTTGGCTGAACCCAGAAATCATCAGCGGGGCGCAGGCACTCGGGCCGAATAGGTGTTTGTTGATCTCGGCTCACATTTGATCCTTCAGTTAAGCCGCCACGCCGCGACGGCAGACGGCCAAAAAACAATTCCAGTCCCCACGGCTGCGCCGCGGGGATTTCACGCGCCCTGCGGGCGCTTGAGGACCCCGACCGGTGGTCCTCAGCGGCCTGTGCCGGATCGTCCCGCCGCGATTCGCGGCGCGCCGGCGCGCACCCCACGCCTGCGACGCGGGTCCCCAGGCGCCTCGATCCGGGCGCGCGGCGCGCGCGTGACGTCCGTGATTATCGCGGTTCCGGCTTGCAGAAGGGAGGGTTTGCCTGGACCTGTCGCGCGGTTCGACCCATGAGCGGGCGGCGCACATGCGCCAAGAGGCGGCCCTCGAAGGCCGCCCCGGATGGCAGGCCGCGCCCTCACAGGGGCAACTCGCGCTGATACAGCGCGGTGCGGATCGCATCCCGCTGTTCGGGCGTGAGCCGGGACACGGCGATCGCCGTTGCACGCTCGTAGATCATCAGGCCGTACACGTCAGCCAGCGGGCGCGCCTGTCCGCACAGTGCGCCGTTTTCGCCGGGTGCCTGCCGGGCACACCAGTAATTGATTGCCTGTTCGATTTCGGCAATGGTCAAGGTGTCAGTCATGGGAACCTCGCTGGCCCGCGCAGACCTCGCGCGGGCACTGGATTGTCAGTCGGGTAGCAGCACCTCATACAGGCCGTTGCGATCGATCGTCATGTCGGCGCAGGGCATGTGCGCGATGCCACAGGGGAAGTCGAACGGGCCGGTGTAAGGCAGGACGTCGAGAATGGTGTGGTCACCGTACCAGGTGCGCAGCACATCGCCGCTGGCCAGTTCGGAGCCACGTTTCCTGACCGCCCTCATTGCAGGTGGCCCTGGTGTTCGTTGGCCATCGCAACGGGCGCACAGGGCGGCAGCCGCTCGAAGGTGGCCAGCGCCGAGCGGGCAATCGCGCGAAGCTCATCCCGATGCATGTCGATTGCGTGGCCATCGCGGTCGAGCATGTCCGCGATGCGCTTCAGTGCCTCGGCGGAATGTGCGGCGGCGTCAGCCGACAGGGCCATGCGGTACAGTTCGCCGCGCACGATGCTTCGGTCTCCATACTGCCAGACGGCGAGCAGGGGCAGCAGGGCGGTCAGCCAGGTCGGACGGGTGTTCAGCGTATCCATGTGAATGTCTCCGGCTTGACCCGGCCCGGGTCGCAACGCGGGCCGGGTCCGGGCTATCAGTCGATGGCGCGAAGGATGTTGGCGGCTTCCATGTGCTGCGTGGCGAACTCACGCGACTGGTGATAGCGCCCGATGACGGTGTCGTCGAGCGTATTTTCCGCGAGGTGGCAGAGCGCGAAGAGCGTGGTGACGATGCCGAAGGCATCCGCGCCCATCATGTCGCTGTACCCGTTCAGGTGCCAGCGCACATGCACGCGCGCCGAATCGGCGGGAGCCATGTAGAAGCCGCCATTGGACAGTGTGAAGAAGTGCCACAGGCCGCCCTGGTAGGTGCGGCACAGGCGCGCGGCCCAGTCATACACCAGCGATTCGCCGGTCAGGTAGTGGCGGCCAAGGAAGCGGGGCAGGACATTCAGGCGCAGTTCGTCGGGAACGACGGCAGACGCAATACGGTTTTGGGTTTCAGTGGTCATCGGATATCTCCGGGTACGTGTCCAGCCGGATTGCTTGGACAACGATTCAATAATAGGACATATGGACCTACAAAACAAGACTGGTTTGCAAATTAATGCCTAGATCAAGCTTGCATGATGGGACGTATAGTCCTAAAATGAGGGTGTTGTCCAAGCAATCCGGCTGGACACATAACCGGAGGAAACTCTGATGCAGACGATCTCTAAACAGAAGGTTGAACGCACAACGATTGAATACGTGGCCTATTCGCGGCTGATTCTTTCGCCGCTGAACGTGCGCAAGAAAGCGCCAACCGGTATCGAAGCACTGGCCGAGACGCTCGCGGAGAAAGGCATTTTGCAAAACCTGGTAACGCACGAGGTGAAGGGCCGCAGCAAACAGCCCAAGCTCGGTGTGTGCGCCGGTCAGCGACGGCTTGCGGCGCTCGACCTGCTGTTTGCGCAGGGGCGGATTACGAAGGACTACCAGGTGCCGGTACTGATCGTTAGCGAAGGCGAGGCGGTGGCCGCGTCGCTGATCGAGAACCGGGAAAGAGAGGACATGTGCCTGCCCGACGAGGCGCTTGCTTTCCGGCTACTTGCCGAGGAAGGAAAAAGTCCGGCGCACATTGCCTCTCTTTTCAGGATGCCGGAAGTCGCCGTACGCCGGGTGCTGAAAATCGCGAACCTCGCGCCCGCACTCCTTGACCTGATGCGCGAGGACGCCCTCGACTATGAACAGGCGAAAGTGCTGGCGCTCGCCGACGATCACGCGACGCAGGAGAGGGTGTGGAACGAGGCCCCTAACGCATGGCAACGACGCCCGTCGGAACTTCGCGCAGCGATCACGCAGACCGAACTCGATGCGCGCGACAATGCGCTCGCGAAGTTCGTCGGGCTGGACGCCTATGAGGCGGCTGGGGGCTACGTGAGGCGGGATCTGTTCAGCGACGACCAGAACGCCGGTTACATCGCGGACCCGGACCTGCTGCACCGGCTCGCCACCGACCGGCTCATCGAGCTATCCCAGGCGGTTGCTGCGGAGGGGTGGCTTTTTGTAGAGACCCGGACGCGCGGCGACGTGATGGAAATGATGCGCTATGGCCGTCTGCCTTCGACCTCGCGCAAACCGACGAAACTGGAAAAGACCGAGCTTGCGGCGCTCGTTGCTGTGCGGGATGCGGCACAGGCCGAACTCGACGCCTACTACGACGAGGACGGCGAGGAGGACGAAGCCCGGTACGAGCGGCTGGATGCGGCAGTCACGGCAGCGGCCTACGCGGTGGACCAGTACGGCGAGCGGTTCGAATCGTTCGACGCGGACGACATGAAACAGGCGGGTGCGTTCGTCTACCTCGATGAGGACGGCCAGGTGAACATCGAGCGCGGCCTGGTCCGGCCTGACGATACGCCGGTCGCGCCAGGCGGTGACGTGCGTGCTGTCAACGCGACCGCTGGCCGGGGGAAGCCGCCCAAGGACAAGCCGCTGCACGGCGAGAAACTGTGCCGACGGCTCACCGCACATCGCACCGCAGCCGTTCAGGCGGAACTCATCAGGCAGCCGAACGCGGCGCTGGCCGTGCTGATGGTGCGCCTGATCCCGGTCGTGTTCGATGACATCTACGGGCGTCAGTATGCGGACCACGCGATCCGGATCGACGTGCATACCTCGCGCGATGCGCTGGTGTCGAATGCCGACGACATGGCGGAGAGCGTCGCGTGGAAGGCGCTCGAAGGCGAGCGCGCGAAGTGGGCGCGGATGCTGCCGAAGCGTACCGACCAGTTGCTCGCCTGGCTGCTGCAACAGGACGCGGACGTAACCTCAAACCTGTTTGCGTTCTGCGTGGCGGCCACGCTCGACGGCATCAGCGGAGCCGACCGCGCCCACCCGATCAATGCACCGGCGGACGTGCTGAATGTCGATCTGGCGTATTACTGGCAGCCCACACGGTCGAGCTACTTCGACCATGTGTCGAAGGCGCGCATCGAGGACGTGGTAAGCGAAGCGGTCTCGCCGGAGGCCGCAGCGGACCTGCGGGGCATGAAGAAGGGCGATGCGGCTGCTGCTGCCGAGCTTCGCCTGTCGGAGTCGGGCTGGCTGCCGGAAGTGCTGCGCAACCGGGACGTGCCCGAGCACCGCGTCTATGGTTACGACCATGCGGAGGACGATGCGGAGGATGACGGGGAGGGCGGCACCGACGACGAGACGGAGGCCGACGTAACCAGCGAAGCGACCGAGGATGAAGCCGAGCACGCCTGAGCAGTCATGCAGATGACGTAACACGAAGCCGTCAGGGTGAAAGTCCTGGCGGCTTTTTGACGTCCGCGAAAAAAGGGAGCCTGACCGGAACGGCCCGGCTCCGTGAACAACACACGCCGACAGACCTACGATCAGCCAGCTAACCGGGTTATCGGCCCGGCGCGTAAAAGCCTGAAGCCCCCTTCCTGCAAGCCCGATCTGCCCTGACGGACCGCTCGCGTGTTCGCGCGCGCCGCGCGCCCGGATCGAGGGCCACGGGGACCCATGCAGGATGCATGGGGAGTGGCCCGACCCGGCGCAGCGCGGCGGGGCGATGCGGTTCAGCGCTTGAGCAGCGGGGGATTGTATTTGCGTTTCATTTCCTCAAGTTCTTCGGACGTCACGACGGGATCGGCATACTGCTGCGCGTAGAGCTTGCTGATCTGCGTGCCGGGCATGGTGGGATTTTCCCGTCGCAACTGCTCAGTAGTTTTGATGATGCGACCACTGGAGAGGGTTTCGGTCGTGGCCTTGCCGCTGTCATCCGGAACGCGGGGTCCTGGTGTCGCAGGGGCCGACTGACGGGGCGGTGTGGTTCGGCGCTGGGGTTTGCCGAGCCGCTTGCGAATACGGTAAAGCGCCTTGTCGAAAGTGCGCAGGCTCATGGTAAAGCCGCTTTCGTGGAGGCGTGCGAGCACTTCTTCGCGAGAGACGCCCCGAGCGATTGCCGCCTCGATATGGTCGATCAGTTCAGCGAGGCGTGCAGCCTCGGGTCGGTTAGCGGGCGTGTCGTGCTCGGGCGAGAGCAGGGCCACGGCTCGCGCGGTGTCGATATTGGGCATGGGAAGAGCGGCTGGGTTCTGGTATGGGGTAATGTTGCCATATCAAAGGGGTATTGCGTCATGCAAGCGGGATAAAAGAGGGGTGGGAAGGGGTATTGGTGGAGCAAGTGTGTGATACTTGAGCCGTGCGGAGACGTTCCGGTAGTGCGGCGAGGCACGACGTATATGTTTACGCAACGCTACGCGTTCCGTAAAATATAGTGTGCCTAAGGGGCCGAGCCCCTTAGAAACCCCGACGCGAACTATTGCCCGCGTCTACTGCGTCGGTAGCTCCGCCGCCGACGTTAAGCACTGCCTGGTATGCGTATTGAATACGCGATCAACATCATGGAGGTCCGGCGATGATTCCGAACAGCGAATGGGTGATCCAGCTTGTGGTTGGCGCGCGTGCCGATGAGCACGGCAGCGAGCCGCGCTATCTGCCGTGGGCGGGTTATACGCAGCCGATGACGGGTGACCAGGCGATGCGCGCGCTGCGCGCGTGTGAGTTGCGCTGGCCGGAATATGAGTTTCGCGCGCATCCGATCGACGACGGTGATTCGTTTTCGATGGTCGGCGCCGGAATCGATGGTGGCCGCTCGACAGGGCTCTGGTGATGCCTCGCAAAAAGAACGGTGACGGGGCAGGGCTGGGCAAGCCGATCGCGTTCCGGCTGTCGGAGACGGATCGCGCGGCGTACCTCGCCAAGGTGGCACAAAGCGGGATGACCCAATCGGAATTTTTCCGTCAGGCGGTGCTCACCAACCGTACGCAGGTGATCGCGCGGCCGGTGGCCAGCGGGGACCGCAGGCGGCTGCTCTACATCTTCAACAAGACCAGCAACAACCTGAACCAGATTGCCCACCGTGCGAATTCGGAGCATGTCCGCGGGGCGCTTTCGGAGGCGACCTACGAGCAGCTGCTCACGCAACTGCAACTGATCGGGCAATACCTCAAGGCCACCCTGACGAAGGTTGACTGATGCCGATAAGAATGGCCTTGAAAGAGGCGGCGATCATGGCCGTCATCGAACTGGAGACGAAGCTGCACTTCGATCGGAACCTTGAGGGTTCGCGAAGGCTGACACAGACAGACTGTGATGACGCGCGGGCGTCTGTCGAGGCGGCACGTCATGTTTTGCCGTCGATCGTGCGTAGCACGCTGCTTTTGCGCATCGAAGGTGCAGAGTGCTGGCTCGCCGACCGTCAGGCGAAGGGGTAAGACGTGCTCATACGCGTACGCGGCTACCACGACGGCATCAAGGCGTATCTGGAGAAAGGCCAGAAGCAGGGTCGCGAGATGGAGCGCGACGAGATGGACGAGCGCGTGATACTCGCCGGCGATCTCGATCTGACGAACGACATCATCCAGTCGATCGACACGGACGCCGAGCGCTACCTGAATGTCACGATGTCGTTCAAGGAAGACCAGGTATCGCGTGAGCTCTTAGGTGAGATTGTTCGGGAGTTCGAGGCGTTCGCGTTTGCCGCGTATCGCCGCGATGAGTACAACTTCTACGCCGAAGCTCACGTGCCGCGTATCAAGAGTTATGCGGACCGCAAGACGGGCGAGCCAGTCGAGCGCAAGGTACACGTGCACGTGGTGATTCCCGAGATAAATCTTGTGACAGGCCGGCGGCTTGATCCGTTCGGGAAGGTGGACCAGAACACGCGCTTCGTTGACGCGTTCCAGGAGCACATCAACGCGAAATACGGGCTCGCGAGCCCGAAGGACAACCGGCGGGTGCAGTTCACCGACGCGTCCGAAATGATCAGCCGGTACAAGGGCGACGTGTTCGAAGGGGCGAACCGCGAGCTGAAGGCCTCGATCCTCGAGGCGGTGATGACCCGTGATGTGACGCGGTACGACGACTTCCGGGTATTGCTGACGGAGTACGGCGAGACACGTACACGCAACGCCGGCCGGGAGTCGGAGTACGAAAACGTCAAGCCGGCGGGCGCGGCGAAGGGTGTCAACCTCAAGGAGTTCGTGTTTTCGCGCGAGTTCATCGAGCTCGATGCTACGGCCAAGCGTGAGGCGCTCGAATCGAATGTGCATGCCCAGTATGTCGAGCCTGGCGTGCCGCGCGACACGCCACCGATCTATCTAGATGTGCTCGGCGCTTGGCACGACACACGCGCGCGCGAAATCAAGTATCTGAACAGCGGTAGCAGCTTTTACAAGACGTATCAGGCCGCGTCGCCAGACGAGCAGCGACGCATTCTCGACCACCGCGAACAGCGGTTCTACGACGCAACAGGAGGGCTCAATGAGCACACACGACGACCCCACGATCGATCCGGCGACTGGCGAGATTGGAGGCGACTGGGAACCGCCGGAGCAGGAGAGCGGGCACCGGAGCGGGCACGAGCACGCGGCGCCGGACGAGAACCGGAAGGGGCAGGGCAGGCGCAGCAATGGTGGCGCGAGCTCGAGCGCGCGCACCACGAAATCACACGGCGATGGCGAGCCGGAGCGGATCACGACCTTGACGCTCGCTTCGATCGATCCGGCGCGCCGTCCCAATCCGCCTACCGTGTGCATGGCGTGTCCGGCCGCGGTGTGGATGGCGACGCCGCGCGACGTCAAGTGCTTCTGCCGGCTGATGCATTACTGGAGCTGGGAAACCAGCAAGCCGAACGAATTGACGCATTGCGATGGTCTGGCGATCGCGAGCGAGCGGGAAGAGAACAGCTAGACAATCCGGTGCTGCGGTCACGGTGGCGCCAAGGAGCCGATGGCGAGTTTGATGGCGGTCGCCGTTACGGCGGGACCGGTGATCGCTGGCGATGGTCGGGCGAGTCCAATGACGTTGAGAGATCGGCCGACGAGCCCGAATGGAAAGCGATAGTGGATCGCATGTTTGTCGCATGGGACCGGGCAGACGCAGCTGAGCGATCGCGCCTCACGCGCACCGGTGCCGGGAAATTCATGTGGGCCGGCGGACCGTTCGGCTCGCGGGAGCCGTTTGCTCTGAGCGGCGGCCGGCTGCCTGGCGGGTTCGGGCTGCGGGAACAAATTCGGAGCCTCGCCGATGTGCAATCGTTCGATGCGATCGAATCATTACCGTTCGAGGTCCGCGCATCTGATGCGCCGATGCCGAAGACTGCGATGAGCGATTTCAATGCGCGTGCCCGCGCGTCGACGGGACGAGCAGCGGATACCGTTCGCGACCAGCTCGCGCGCGACCTGTCCGAGGGGCGAAGCGTGCGACAGGCCCGGGAGCGGGACGAGTTCGCCGAGATCCGCGCAACACTCGACGCGGGTCGGCTGCTGGCCGCGCTCGCTCACTCGCATGGCCTCATCGTCGAAAAGTATTCGATCGGCAAGGGCGCGGATGGCGGCGACAGGATCCGGGCCGGCTCACGCAATCTGAGCGTGTCGGATTTTCTGACGAAGGAGATGAACCTGTCATGGGAGGAGGCCGCGCAGCTGCTGCGCGAGACGTATCGGGCGCAGACCGGACACGATCCGGAACACGCGTCACGGCGCACGCCCGAGCGGGATCTATGGGGCGACTTCCAGCAGTGGCGATCTGTCTACCGGACCCAGCTTCGCCACGCGTGGGATGCGCAGGCCGCTCAGGAAAACGAGCGGCGAAAGACGATCAGGTCGGCGTTCTATAGTGCGCGTAGCGCGCTCGGCGATCGCATGGACCTGTCCAGCGGTCAGCGTCGCGAGCAGCTGTCTGCGGCACGCGTTGCACGCCTTGAGGCAGAGGCCGTGCTGCGTGTGCAGATCGCGAAAGAACGGGAGGCGCTGAAGGGCGTCGCCAGTCGGCCACTGACGGACCAGTATCGCGATTTCCTGCAGGAGCGCGCGCAGGAAGGCGACGAACGGGCGCTGCGTGAGCTGCGACGGATGCAACAGATCCGTCTATGGGAGAAGCGCGCCGGCGACGAGCGCGCAGTCACGGTCAGCGCGGCATCGCATGCGACGCGACCGACTGCAAACGAGCGCAACGAGATCATTTACGCGGGCCCGGCGATTACATACGAGGTAAGGGCCAGTGGCGAGGTCGACTACCGGAAGAACGGGGCGACGTTCCTCGTCGACGAGGGCCGCACGTTGCGGCTGTGGGATAGCGGGCGCGAGGCGATTGAGGTAGCGTTGCGCTTCGCGCAGCAGAAATTCGGCGGCACGCTGTCGCTGTCCGGACCCGAGGATTTCCAGGCGGCCGCGGCGCGCGTTGCGGCCGATACACGCATGCGTATCGTGTTCGAGCAACCCGAACTGGAGAGCATCCGGCGGGTGCGGCTCGCGGAGCTTGATGCCGAGGCGATCGAACGTCGGGCAGCGCAGCGTGAGCGCGAAGCGAGGGAGCGCGACGAGTTGCGCGATGCCGTGCGCAATCCGCCGGCGCCCGTCCCGGACGACACGATCAACCCGGACCCGGACGCAATACCGCCCGCTGACCCGGATGCACCCGACATCAATCGCTAAATGTCATACCTGAGAGGATGGAAGAAATGAATCAGCCTGTTCCGATTGACCGTAACGTGCTTCCTGAGCTTGTTCAGGGGGTGATCTTCAGTGGCACGCCTTCGCAGGTCATCAACCTGCCTGCCTTCATCAAGGGCTTCGTTGCTGCGGGCATCGTTATTGGGGGCGTATGTGTACACGATGATGCGCTGGCCGGTGCCGTGGTTTGTCCCGGCGCTTGCGCTGTTCCTGACCGGAGCCGGTGTGGCCGTCCCGTATCTGCGCACTGCTTTCACCGAGATCATCATCGACACGGCACGCATCACAGTGCGGGAAGGCATCCTCAGCCGCCGGGTGCAGAGCCTCGAGCTTTTTCGCATTCAGGACGTGACGTCACTGCATCCGTGGTGGCAGCGACTGTTCGGCATCGGGACAGTGATTGTGTTGAGCAGCGACTCGAACAACCCACAATGGCGTTTGCCTGGGATACGTGACGCTGAGCAGCTGAGAAGTGACCTGAACCGGGCCGCTATCGCGCTGCGGGACACGAAGGGCATTCGTGAATTCAATATGGGTAAAGTTTGACACTTCGCTTCTGCACCGGCGAGGGTGCGGCACAATATATCCGTTCTTCACTACTACCTCTCGCCATGTCGGACGCTATCACGCCGGTTAATTACTGCACTCACGCCATCGAGGACCTGAAAGAGACGATGAAGGCGGCCCGCTCACGCGGACTCACCGTTACGGCCGGGCGCCTGGAAACCGTGATCCAGATGCTTGCGACAGCACCCAAGTTTCTGCTGCCAAACTGCGCCGAGCTGATCGATACCGAGAACGTCCGTGAAACGCACCTTGAGTTGCTGCGGCTGCCGTATCCGGTGACGGTGTTCGAGGCCCCGTGGCGCAAGGAGGAAATCGTTCCGGCCGCGACCGTGGCCGGTGTGCAGGAAAGCCTGTCGACGCGCCGGATCGCGCTGTGCTGGGAGATGACCGCGGACCATACACCGGTGACGGGTCTGAAGGAAATTCCCATGTTTCGTGCGGGTTATCCAGACGGTGGCGTATTCATTTACCCCATCTTCTATTCCGATGAACTGAAAACGTGGAGTCCCGGCGCAGGCGGGACATCGTGCCGAGGGAGTTCCGTATTCCCGAGGGACACAAGCCTACGCGGATGACGCAGATGAATGCTGGACGTGAAGGAAAACGCGGGCCGGCTTCATCGCAATGCATTTCAGCATTTCGCAGAGCCTTTTGTGCTGCTCGATGAGATGTTCGAGCTGATGGT
>NZ_RAPV01000003.1:300000-426840 GCF_003610295.1 Paraburkholderia sp. BL23I1N1 | reverse complement strand
ATTTATCGCGACACATGGACCTTGGGGTGGCGCGCATGAACAGCAATGGCATCAAGCAAGAATTGGATCTGATCGAGCAGCTTATTGCTGCAAGCGCCGAGGGGCGGAGCATACGCGCGCTGGCATCGGCATTGCCACGCGTTGCCATCCCATGCAGCGCCGTACGCTGCAACGTCGCCTCGACGTATTGCTCGAAGCGGGCGGATCATCTCGGAAGGCGCGGGTCGCGCAGTGGCCTACAAGCAGGTTGCCGCTTCCAGCGCGGCTGTTTTACCCGCACAGGCCTCATCGTTGGTGCAAGCACCTCGGGTTGAGGCCTACGTACCCGATATCGAGTGCGGTCTCCGAGGGTGCGTACGGAAGTGAAACAGGCCCGCTGCACGAGCGCCGGCCGGTCGGCTATAACCGCGCGCTTTCTCGAAACGCTATTGCCGTCCGAATCCAGGACATGTAATTTATTCGCAAGCGCCAGTCGTGTGGCGGTCTGCAATGAGATGGGGGGCGCACGTCGGCGGATATACGGCCGCCGGTACCTACGCGCGCGACATCATGAGCCGGCTTCTGATCGATTTGTCGTGGGCGTCGTCGCGGCTCGAGGGCAATACGTACACGCGGCTCGATACAAGTACGGCTGATCGAGCAAAGGGCACATTGCGAAGGCAAGGACGCCCAGGAAACGCAGATTGATCCTGAATCACAAGGCCGCGATCGAAATGATCGTCGAGAGCGCGGGACGAAGTGGGCTTCAACCGGTTCACCGTACTGAACCTTCATGACGATTCTTTCCGACAACCTGATGTCCGACCCGTTCTCCAGCGGCCGTTTGCGCTCGCGCGAAGTGGAGATCAGCGGCACGGTATTTTTTCCGCTCGCCGTGCCGCAGCAGATCGCGGAGTGCTTCGAGGCGGTGCTGAACAAGGCCGCCCAGATCGACGATCCCTTCGAGCAGGCCTTCTTCGGCATGGTGCACCTGCCGTATTTGCAGCCGTTCGAAGACGTCAACAAGCGGGTCTCGCGTTTGACCGCGAATATCCCGCTGATCCGGCAGAATCTGTGTCCGCTGTCGTTCATCGACGTTCCCCGAAAAAGCCTATGTAGACGGCACGCTCGGCGTGTACGAAACCAATCGCGTCGAGTTGTTGCGCGATGTTTTTATCTGGGCGTACGAGCGCTCGTGTCAGCGTTATCTGGCGATTCGGCAATCGATCGGCGAGCCGGACGCGTTCCGTCTCAAGTATCGCAACGCGTTGATACAGGTGGTGCAGGAAGTGATTCGCGCCGGCCTTGTCGGCACGCGCGGCGAGGTCGAAACGTTTGCGCAGGATCGGGTGGACGCGGCCGATGTATCTTCGTTTGTCGATGCGATCCAGTCCGATCTCGATCAACTGTATCTGGGCAATGTCGCGCGCTATCGGTTGCGGCTTTCCGAATTCGAGCACTGGCCGTTCAAGCGGGCAGATGCCGTCTCACGCTAACGCGGCACTTCCCGCTTCACAACCTTCGCAGCGGCGTCACTGCGCGCCGCTTTTTCCTTCGCGAGCGCGCGAGATCCAGGTCTTCGCACATCTGCTTCGCCCCTTGCGCAATACGCGGCGCCGGCCGGTTGATCAGATCGCCGTCGATCGCAAATAGATTGTTGTTCGCCACCGCCTTCAGGCTCGGCCACGCACGCCATGTATCGAGTTGCGGCAGGGGCGTATCCGGATGCGTCGCGCCAGGTGCGGCGGTGAAGATCGCTTCCGGATTCGCGGCGAGCACCGCTTCGGTGGAGACGGTCGGCACCAGCGGTTCGAGTTTCGCAAACACATTGCGTCCGCCGCATAACGCAATTACGTCGCTGACCATATGGTCGCCGTTGAGCGTCATCAACGGTTGATCCCACACCTGATAGAACACACTGACAGTCGGCCGGCTCGTGTATTGCGCGCGCAATCGTGCGATGTCCTGACGGTATGCCACCGCCGCTGCGTCGGCGCTCGGCGAAGTGCCGAGCAATTGCCCGAGCTTCGTCAGCGACACGGCAATGTCGTCGAGATGATGCGGCTCGCTGAAGAATAACGGCACATGCATTTCGCGCAGGCGATCGAGTTGCCGCTGCGCATTGCCATGCCGCCAGACGACGATCAGATCGGGCTTCAATGCGACGATCCGTTCGAGGTCGAGCGCCTTGTTGTCGCCAACGCGCGGCAGTTCCTTCGCTTCTGGCGGATAGTCGCTGTAGGACACGGCGCCGACCAGTTTCGCGCCACCGCCCGCGGCATACAGCAGTTCGGTGGCATGCGGCGCAAGACTGATGACGCGCTGTGCGGGCGCGGGCAGAGTGACGGTTGCGCCGGTGTCGTCGGTGACGGTAATGGAGGCGTGCGCGTGCAGTACGCTCGCGCACAATGCCGCGACGATGGTGAAGCGCGAGAGTCGAATCATCGAACAGCCTCGCGCAAACTCTCTTCGAAGCGCGTCCATTCGGCGTCGCTCGCAGGCAGCCCGAAGCGCACGCTGCCCGATGCCGCGAACAGCCGCGTCCACACGCCGCGTTGCGCTAACGCTTCATGCAGCGCGGCGGCGCGCGCGTCGTCGGTCCACGCAAAGAGCGGCGTGCTGTGTGTGGCGAGACCGTGTGCCTGCAACAGACTCACCAGACGGGCGCTTTCGGCATCGAGCCGCGTACGCATCTGCTGTTGCCACGCTTCGTCTGCGAATGCGGCGTTGACCGCATGTCGGGCCGGGCCGCTGACAGTCCACGCCCCGAGCTTGCGACGCAATGCTTCGAGCAAAACCGGCGCAGCGAGTACGAAACCTGCGCGCACACCGGCGAGCCCAAAGAATTTTCCCGGCGAACGCAACACGATCAGCCCATCGAGATGGGTGCTTGCCGCGAGCGAGGCCGAAGGCATCGCATCGGCGAAAGCCTCGTCGATCAACAGCGTGCCACCGCGCGCGACGAGTTGCGCATGCCAGTGCAGCAGTTTGTCGGTGCTCAGATACTCCGCAGTCGGATTGTTAGGATTCACGACGACCACATGAATGAGCGCGTCGGGCAAGGTGTCCCACGACGTATCCAGTGGCGCGACTTCATGTCCTGTCCGCTCGAACGCAGGCGCATATTCGCTATACGTGAGCGGCGCGATGCCGACCTGGGCACGGGGCAGCAGCGAGGGTAGCGCGCGAATCGCTGCCTGGCTTCCTGCTACGGGCAGCACATACGCAGCGCCGGGCGCGCCATAGTAACGCGCGGCACAGGCGGCAAAACCGTCACCCTCGTCGGGCAGGCGGCGCCAGGCATCGGTGGGAACCGGCGGCACCGGATAGCCGTGTGGATTGATACCCGTCGAAAGATCGAGCCATTGCGCGTACGGAATGCCGTAACGTTCTGCCGCTTCGTGCAGATTGCCGCCGTGGACCACGTCGTGGAGCGTGATGCCGGTATCAGCGTGGCGACCCGCCATTCGATCAACCATGAAACGGCACACTCAGCAAGGCCAGCACAATCAGTACCGCCAGCCAGAGGATGACCGTCCGTTCAACCAGCATCAACGCCGCCGTGACATGGGTGGCCTTCGCCGGGTGGCCGAAACCGAGCGTCGGCCTGTGTTCCAGCGCGCCGTGATACATCGCGGGGCCGCCGATCAGCACGTTCAGACTGCCCGCGCCCGACGCCATGACCGGCCCGGCGTTCGGACTGTCCCAACGCGGCGCCTGTTCGCGCCAGCAACGCAGCGCCGTGCGTGTGTCGCCGAGCACGGCATAGCTTGCCGCGGTGAGGCGCGCGGGAATCCAGTTGAGCACATCGTCAAGGCGAGCGGCGGCCCAGCCGAAGCGCAAATAGCGTGGCGTGCGGTAGCCCCACATGGCATCGAGCGTGTTGGCCAGACGGAACCCTAGCGCGCCTGGACCGCCCGCGATGGCGAACCAGAATAGCGCGCCGAAGATCGCGTCGTTGCCGTTTTCAAGCGCCGATTCGACGGCTGCGCGCGACAGCGCCGCTTCGTCGGCATGAGCGGTTTCGCGCGACACGATGCGCGAGGTCAGCAGACGCGCCTGCGCCAGATCGCGTCGCGCCAACGCCTGCGCGATCGGCTCGATGTGATCGTGCAGACTGCGCGCGCCGAGCGCGAACCACAGCAACACGACATGCACCGCACAGGCCGCAAAAAAACGGCAGCACCGAGACGAGCCACCAGGCGATCAGCACCGGCGGCATGACCGCCAGCGACCACGCGAGCAGCCCCTTGAGCCGCAAGCGCCGGCCGGTGTTGTAGCGCGCTTCGAGGCGCAGCGCCCATTTGCCGAAGCCGGCCAGCGGATGCGCGGTGCGCGGCTCACCGAGCCAACGGTCGATGGCGACGCCCGCCGTTGCCAGCGTAACGATCAGCGGAAGCGACAGCATTACGCGCTACCCGCTGTTTTCAAGGCGAGCGGCAAGCCCGCGACCATCATTGTGACCTGGGTGCTCAACGCGGCGACGCGCTGATTGAGCCGTCCGAGTTCGTCGACATAGAGGCGCGTTGCCGCGCCGAGCGGCACCACGCCGAGGCCGATTTCATTGCTGACCACGATGATCTTCCCTTTGGCGTTGATGAGCGCCGCTTCCAGCGCGGTAAAGTGCGCCTGATATTGATCGAGCGGCAAGCCGTTTCCGTCGGGCGGGCACAGCAGGTTGGCAAGCCACAGCGTCAGACAGTCGATCAGAATGCAGTGACCCGGCGCATCGATTTGCGTCACGGCGCCGGCGAGATCGACACCCGCTTCATACAACTGCCAATGCGCCGGACGCCGCTCGCGATGATGCGCGATGCGCGCGCTGAATTCGGCGTCGTCCGACGCGCGCGCGGTGGCGACGTACGTGACGGGGAGGCCGCTATGGTTCGCCAGTTGTTCGGCGTGCACGCTCTTGCCCGAACGGGCGCCGCCGAGAACGAAGGTGAGGTCGCGAGGAATCATCGCGTGATTGTACCGGCGTGCAGCGCGTGCCGGCACGATGGGATAATGCCGCGTTCATTGCCCGCGTTTATGACAAATTCACCGCCGAACCCGACCTTCCGTGACCACCACTTCGAACCCGCATGACACCGTACCCGTGCCGCGTGGCACGCTGATGATTCAGGGCACCACGTCCGACGCGGGCAAGAGCACGCTCGTCGCGGGGTTGTGCCGGCTGGCGCGCCGCGCCGGCGTGCGGGTCGCGCCGTTCAAACCGCAGAACATGGCGCTCAACAGCGCGGTGACGGTCGACGGCGGCGAGATCGGTCGCGCGCAGGCGTTGCAGGCCGTGGCCGCGGGCATCGCCGCGCACACGGATCTGAACCCCGTGCTGCTCAAGCCGACGAGCGACCGCGGCGCGCAGGTGATCATTCATGGCAAGGCGCGCATGAATCTCGATGCACGCGCGTATCACGAGTACAAGCCGGTCGCCTTCGAGGCGGTGCTGGAATCGTATGCGCGTCTGCAATCCAAGTACGACACGATTTTTGTCGAAGGCGCGGGCAGTCCCGCCGAGATCAATCTGCGCGACCGCGATATCGCCAATATGGGTTTTGCCGAAGCGGTCGACTGTCCGGTCGTGCTGGTGGCCGACATCGACCGCGGCGGGGTGTTCGCGCATCTGACCGGTACGCTCGCGTGCCTGTCGGAAAGCGAGCAGGCGCGTGTGCGCGGCTTCATCATCAACCGTTTTCGCGGCGACGTCAGTTTGCTCAAGCCCGGGCTCGATTGGCTCGAAGCGAAGACCGGCAAGCCGGTGCTCGGCGTGGTGCCTTACCTGCACGGTCTGACGCTCGACGCCGAAGATATGCTGCCACCCGAACTGCGCGCTGCGCATAGTGGTGATACCCGCCGGACCTTGCGGGTGGTCGTGCCGGTGCTGCCGCACATCAGCAATCACACCGATTTCGACGCGCTGCGCGCGCATCCGCAGGTCGATTTTCATTACGTGCGAAGCGGCACGCCGCCTCCGCCTGCCGATCTGATCATCCTGCCAGGCTCGAAGAATGTGCCGGGCGATCTGGCCTTTTTGCGTGCCCAAGGCTGGGACGCGGTGCTGCGACGGCATCTCCGCTACGGCGGCCGCGTCATCGGGATTTGCGGCGGCATGCAGATGCTCGGGCGCGAAGTGGCCGATCCGCACGGCGTGGAGGGCGCGCCTGGAACGAGCGCAGGCCTCGGCTGGCTCGATTACTCGACGGTGCTGACGCGAGAAAAAACGCTCAAGAACGTGACAGGGCGTCTCGCATTGCCAGGCTCGCCCGAGGTCACCGGTTACGAGATTCATATGGGCGAGACGCAAGGTCCGGCGCTGAACTCGCCGGCGCTGCAATTGGGCGGCGTGCAAGACGCTCACCCCGACGGCGCGATGTCGGCCGATGGCCAGATCCTCGCCACTTACGTGCACGGCCTGTTCGACACGCCGGCCGCGTGCGCGGCATTGCTCGCGTGGGCGGGCCTAAGCGACGCTGAGAAAATCGACTACCCGGCGTTGCGTGAGGCTTCACTGGATCGTCTGGCCGACACGCTTGCCGAACATCTCGATCTTGCGAAGCTTTTTGCTGCGATCGGGTGATGAAGAGCAACAGATGGCGGCGATTAAATCCCATCAGGAAATAATCAAAGCTCAAGAAGCGGTTTTTCACCTCATCTGGTTCGAATACAGTTTTGACGTCGACGCCCGACGCGGGCCGTCTATCTACTAAAGGACTCGTCATGAACTCAAACCGCTCCGCCGATCTGGCCGCCTTGATCCTTCGTCTGGCCTTGGGCGTTCTGTATCTCGCGCACAGCTTGCAGAAGATTTTTGTATTTACGCTGCCGGGAACGGCGCAGTTTTTCGTTTCGCTCGGCCTGCCGGGCTGGCTCGGTTACGTGACGGCGTTCGTCGAACTGTTCGGCGGGATCGCGCTGGTGCTCGGCGTGCAGGTCCGCTGGGTCGCGTTGGTGCTGCTGCCGTTCATGCTCGGCGCCACGTCGCAGCATCTGCATAACGGCTGGGGCTTCGCGTCGCCGAATGGCGGTTGGGAATATCCGGCCTTCTGGGCGGTGACGTTGGTGGTGCAATCGCTGCTCGGCGGTGGCGCGTTGGCGCTGAGCGGTGCGAAGGCGCCGCGTGCAGTGGCGGCTTGATATATACGAGTGGTCGGGGTGGGCGGTTGCTGGGCACGGCTCGAACTAATGTTATTGCGAGTCTTTTTCGGGGCTCGCGTTTCTATCCCATTGGGGAAGATATTCCCGAACCATCTCCTCAACCACCTCCGCCTGTGAGGCATCCCGCCGGCGCTTCAGGGTGTCGCGGTCTTTTGGACCACCCATCCAGCGCTTGAACCGGACAAAGGCCATCGGCTCGAGCGTTTCCATTCGGGCCATGTTGCCGTTGGTCGCCACAATCACAGCAGAAAAAGCCGCACAATCGAGCAACTCTTGCGCACGTGGTGCCTGGGTCACCCAGAAGTCGTTTTCGTCATCACTGAGTTGCACCGGATGTGGGTCATCGGCCGTCGACTCTCGCCGGAGGATGTCCACTTCGAAGCCATCCTTGTTGACTGCCGTGTATTTTTGCGAGTCCCGTACCCTGAAGGTGGGGTCCACCTTGCGCAGGACCCCGAGCATTGAGCTATCGAGCTTCTTCAATGCTGTGGCGAACTGGACACGCTTGCGGACATCCCACAGCAGGTCAATATCCTGGGTCGCAATAGTCGCGTTATCGACACGTACACCCGCCGCTGATTCATACGCGTAAAGAGCGTGGGTGCCAACTACCCGAAAATGGTCGTGCAACCCCGAAGTAACGAGCCGGTTGAGCAGGTCGACAATCAACGGGTTCACTCGCCCCACGCGCAGAGCCCTATTCATCCGGCTCTGCTTTTCCACAGCTTTGCGTAAGCCGGACACCCGCGTCTGCGCCTCACGCTTGCGCGCCTGGAACGTGTTGTAAATCCGGTCGGTATCCTCGGACCGGGGGCCAAGGCTTTTCTCGCCGCCAGACGGCGTGGTACGCACGAGATAGCAGCCATCGGGCGCGGAGTTGTGCCCTTTGTGCCAGTACATTCCTCCCCGCACATGCGACCGCTCCAGTTCTGCTTCCTCCAGGGCGGTAAAGGCGGACGAGGCATCAATGTACTGCCTCATTACGTCATCTGCGAGCTCAAGCATGTGCTGTTCGGTATAAATCAACGTTTTTAAATTATATACCGAAAATATATATAATTCATTGACTTAGGTGTTAAATTTGCCTTGTGGCGAGCCATCTCTTATCTCTTGGCATGTAAGGCCTTTCGGGCCCCTCGCCGCGGCCCCTCGCATCATTCAATACAACACGATCTGCGTGCAGCGAAACAGCGCCATCGCCTTCCCGTTCGAATCGGTAACGGTAGCGTCCCACACCTGCGTGCTGCGGCCCAGATGCACGGCCTTGGCGACCGCGCGAATCGTGCCTTCCGTCGCCGTGCCGAGAAAATTGCTTTTCAGCTCCACGGTCGTGAAATTGCGCGCCGTCTCGGGCAAATGCGCGAGGCACGCATAGCCGCAAGCGGTATCGGCGAGACCGATTACGGTGGCGGCGTGCAAAAAGCCGTTCGGCGCCAGCAACTCCTCGCGCACGGTCAATTCCGCGGTCAGGGCGCCTTCCTCCAGCGCCAGAACATGCACGCCCAGCAAGCCGGGAAGCTTGCCCTGCTGACGTTCGTGCAGGCGCTCGATGGTGTATTCCGGGCGGAGTTTGCTCATGAGATTGGGGTCCTCGGTGGAAAAATCAGGGGGGTAGGGCAGTCAATAGCCGTTTGGGGGCTTCGGCCACGGCGTATTTGTCGATATTATCAACGGCTGGATCGACGGGTGAACCTGAAACCGGCAGGGATCAGGACACGTCGGCGCAAGACAGAGCAAACTGCGCGGTAAACCGGCTGGCGGCGCCCAGCCTTCTTTCCGGGAGAATTCATGACGGTGATCGTGGTGGCGAATCCGAAGGGCGGCGTGGGCAAAAGCACGCTGTCCACCAATCTGGCCGGCTATTTCGCGTCGCAAGGGGAATGGATCGCGCTGGCGGACATGGACAAACAGCAGTCCTCGCACGCGTGGCTATCGCTGCGGCCGCCTGCGTTGCCGCCCATCGAGACCTGGGAGGTGGACCTCGAAAACCCCGCCAAACCGCCCAGAGGTCTGGAACACGCGGTTGTCGACACACCGGCCGGGTTGCATGGCAACCGCCTGAATATCGCGCTGGATCTGGCCGACAAGGTGATCGTGCCGCTGCAGCCGTCAATGTTCGATATTCTCGCCACCCAGGATTTTCTCGAGCGGCTGGCCAAGGAGAAGGCGGTCAGGAAGGGCGCGATCGAGATCGGTGTGGTGGGCATGCGCGTCGACGCGCGCACGCGCTCGGCGGAGCAGCTGCATCGATTTGTCGAGGGGTTGAAGCTACCGGTGCTGGGTTACCTGCGCGACACGCAAAATTACGTGCAACTGGCGGCGCACGGCCTGACCTTGTGGGACGTCGCGAAAAGCCGCGTGGATAAGGATCTGGAGCAGTGGCAGCCGATCATCCAATGGACCAACGGCGCGAGCAAGAAAGCTTGAACTGAATCAGCAGGCGGCGTGGCCGCCCGCTGCATGGAACCGTCCGGCGAAAGCCCGGCTCAGGTCTAGCTCAGGTCTAGCTTAGGTCCAATTCTGGGTCGGCACGTGATCGCGGCTGCCTTTGATCTTGTTGTTGTCGTCGACGAACACCAGATCAGGTTTCCAGCCTGCCTTCAGTTCCGCTTCGTCGACCACAGCGAACGCGGCGATGATCACCAGATCGCCCAGCTGCGCGCGCCGCGCGGCCGAACCGTTCAGCGAAATCATGCCGCTGCCCCGTTCGCCCTTGATCGCGTACGTCGAGAAACGCTCGCCGTTGTTGATGTTCCAGATGTCGATCCGCTCGTTTTCGACGATGTTCGCGGCTTCGAGCAAGTTCTCGTCGATCGCGCACGAGCCTTCGTAGTGCAGTTCGCAGTGCGTGACCGCGACACGGTGGATTTTCGACTTCAGCATGTTGCGTTGCATGACCAATCCCTTGTGGCTTCTGATGCGCGTTTGCGCAGACTCAGACGGTTTCAGATTTCGAGGTTGTCGATGAGACGGGTGGTGCCGAGCTTGGCGGCTGCCAGCACAACCAACTCCGCGTTCGTGTCTTGTGCGCCCGGCGCCAGCAGATTCGAGCGCTTGCGCACCGCGATGTAATCAGGCTGCCAGCCGCGCGCGGCCAGTGCCGACATCGCCGCCCGTTCGAGTTTTGCGAAGTCGCGATCGCCGGCGAGCACCGCATCGCGCACGCGATTGAGTTCGGCGGCCAGCATCGGCGCTTCGGCACGTTCGGCCGTTTGCAGAAAGCGGTTGCGCGAACTGAGCGCGAGGCCGTCGGTATCACGTACGGTTTCCGCGGCGATGATGTCGGTCGGCACCGCGAACTGATGACACATGCTGCGCACGATCATCAGTTGCTGGTAATCCTTCTTGCCGAACACCGCGACGCGCGGCTGCACGCACGACATCAGCTTCATCACCACCGTACACACACCCTGGAAGAAGCCAGGCCGGAACTCGCCTTCGAGAATGTCGCCCAGATCGTGCGGCGGATGCACGCGGTACTCCTGCGGCTCCGGATACAGATCCTTTTCCGTGGGCGCGAACAGCACGTAGACGCCTTCTTTCTGCAGTTTCTCGATGTCGGCTTCCATCGTGCGCGGATATTTGTCGAAATCTTCGTTCGGGCCGAACTGCAAGCGATTGACGAAGATGCTCGCCACCACCGGATCGCCGTGCTGACGCGCGAGGCGCATCAGCGAGAGATGGCCCTCGTGCAGATTACCCATGGTCGGCACAAAGGCGGTGCGATTCTGGCCGCGCAACTGGTCGCGCAATTCATGGATCGAGCTGATGACTTTCATGATCGGACTGGGATTTCCTTGCGCGGCGCGAGACCCGGTCGGCGCAAAAAATCAGGGTTTGCGCGACCCGCGGCCTCACTGGTAATGACAGGTTTGGAGCGCGGGATTGTAGTGGATTTGTTCAGGGGCCGCACCGAAACGAGGCGTTTGCGGCAGCGATTGCGCACGCAAGCCCCGTTTCGCGGCTTCAGGCCGGCAGATAGGCGAGGCGCACATAGATCGGTGCGAACGGCTCGGCCTGAGTGATTTCAATGAGCGATTCACGGCACAACTCGAGCATGGCGATGAAATTCACCACGACCACCGGCACGCCTTTGCTCGTGTCGAACAGGTCGGAGAACTCCATGAAGCGCAAGTTCTGCAGTCGCCGCAGGATCGTGCTCATATGCTCGCGCACCGACAATTCCTCGCGCGAAATCTTGTGATGCTGAACGAGCTTGGCGCGCTTGATCACGTCGGCCCACGCGGCGCGCAAGTCTTCGCTATCCACATCGGGAAAGCGCGGCGTGATGCTTTGCTCGATATACACCTCGGCGCGCAGGAAATCGCGGCCAAGCTGCGGCAGATGATCGATGCGCTGTGCGGCGAGCTTCATCTGCTCGTATTCGAGCAGGCGACGGACCAGTTCCGCGCGCGGGTCTTCGGCTTCCTCGCCGCTGTCGGCCTTCTTCACCGGCAACAGCATGCGCGACTTGATCTCGATCAGCATCGCGGCCATCAGCAGATACTCGGACGCGAGTTCGAGATTGGTCTGACGCAACTGGTCGACGTAACCGAGGTATTGCACCGTGACATCCGCCATCGGGATGTCGAGCACGTTGAAGTTCTGCTTGCGGATCAGGTACAGCAACAGATCCAGCGGGCCTTCGAACGTTTCGAGGAACACCTCGAGCGCATCCGGCGGAATGTACAGATCGGTCGGCAGCTTGAAGAGCGGCTCGCCGTACAGGCGTGCGAAAGCGATGCCGTCGACCGTGTCCGGCGTCGAATCGGTGGCGGGCGCGGCAAGCGCGGCGTCGGGCGCCGGCGTGGCGCCTTTTGCCTCGTCGGCGTGACTCACGCGCTTAGAAGTTCTGATAGTACGAGTAAGGCGTCTGCTCTACGCGCGAGGCTTTCTCCTCGGCGCGTTCTTCGAGGTCGATCGGCTGTTTATCCCACAGCAGCGACCGGCCACGGCGCTGCTCAGCTTCCAGATTCGGTTTCTGTTGCTTGAGCTGGTTCAGGAACTGGGTGATGTCCGATTGATACATGGCTAGACGTCCGTGGTGTGGGGAATCGCGGTTGCCCGGCGGAAATTCGCGCGGCATCGCTGCTATTTCATAATTTTACCGCATGCGCCGCGCGTGGTCGAAAAACGGTGGGCGGGGCATGCGGCCGGCCTGAAAAAATACCCGGAACCCGTGCTGTTGCGATGCGTCAAAGGCGGGCGCGTCATCGGCAAGCGGTGTGTGAGTCTGAATTGTGCTTCCGAACGGACATGATTACGTATGCCGCATGGGGCGCGGCTCAGCAGCCGAAGCTCTCGCCGTGCCTGGCGCCGGAATTGCCCCTTTTAGAGATGGCGCGGCTTTGCCGATGTGGTCAAATAGCGAGCTTCGGCCGCCGCGGCGGGCCCGAGCGACAGAATTCATCAACCACGGCCGGAGGTCCTGTTTGGCGGGGTGTGCGATCGAAGCGCCGCGTGTGCGGCGCGGCAAAACCGGTGACGAGCCCGGGCATCTGATGCCCATTCGGCGCTGGCTGCGCGCGTGGCTCGCGTTCGGCATCGTCATGCTCATGCTTGCCACGGTCGACGCACACGCGGCGCGGCGCGCGTCCGCCAGCTATAAGGTCGATATCGAAGCCACGCCGCGCTCGCTGCGCAAGCTGCTCGAAGCGCACCTGGACGTGGCGCGTTTCGCCAAACGTCCTGATATCAGCGACGACCAGTTCGAATTTCTGATTACCGCCACGCCTCAGCAGGTACGCGATCTGGCCGCCACGCAGGGCTATTTCACGCCGGTCGTGCGGACCGACGTGCGAACTGTCGACGATAAAAAGCACGTGACAGTGAGCGTCGACCCCGGCCCGCAAACCCTCATCAAGTCGATTTCGCTGACGTTTCAGGGTCCGGTGCTGACCGAAGACCCCGCGCAGGAAAACGCCGCGCGCTTCGCGTTTTCACTGCATGAAGGCGATCCGTTTTCGCAAAGCGACTGGGACGACGCAAAAAACGCGGCGCTCAAGGCGTTGCAGGCGCGCCGTTACCTGGGCGCGAAGATCTACCACTCCGAGGCACGGATCGACCCGCGCACGCACGACGCGAAATTGTCGGTGACGTATGACAGCGGCCCGACCTTCACCATGGGCAAGCTCGACGTATCGGGCACGCGGCGCTATCCGGAACAGATCGTCGACAACGTCAATCCGATTTCAATCGGCGATATCTACGACGTGCAGCGCGTCGCCGAATTGCAGCGGCAGTTGCAGAACACGCCGTACTACGCGAGCGTGGCAATCGACGTGGATAGCGACCCGGACAAGCCGGTCGATACGCCGGTGCACGTGAAGGTGTCGGAATATCCGTACAACAGTATTCGCGGCGGGGTGGGTTATTCAACCGACAACGGCCCGCTGATCCAGGGTTCGTACTCCTATCTCGACACCTTCGGCAAAGCATGGCCCTTCACGGTAGACGGCCGGATCGACCAGGTCCAGAAGTACGGGCAAATTCAGCTCGCGATGCCGCCTGGGCCGCGCGCGTGGACCAATAGCGTGCTGGCTTCCTACACGACGACCGACGTGTCCGACACGCGCATTTACAGTGCCCGCGGTGGCCTGCAGCGGGCCCGTACGTCGCAATTCATCGACTACAACTACGCGATTCTTTACTACCAGGACCGGCTCAACCAGAACGCGGGCGCGCCGACCACCAGCCGCGCCTTGGTGCCGTCATGGTCGTGGACCCGTCGCAATACCGACGATCCGTTGTTCCCGCGTTCGGGCAACCTGATCCACGTTGAAGCGGGCTTCGCGGTCAAAGGTGCGCTGACCGACCAGACCTTCGCGCGTGGCTACGCCCGTGGCCAGCAGTACCTGCCGATCGGCAGGGAGGACCTTGTGCTGTTCCGCGCCGAACTCGGCGGCGTGTTTACGAGCGGCAGTTCGAGCGGGATTCCGGCTTCGCTGCTGTTCCGCGCCGGCGGTTCGAATTCGGTGCGCGGTTATAGCTATCAGAGCATCGGTAACAACGTCGACGGTTCGGTGCTGCCCACCAAGTATCTCGTGACGGCGTCGGCCGAATATCAGCACTGGTTCAATCATGACTGGGGCGCAGCCGCGTTCTTCGACGTCGGCACCGCAACCGATACCTGGGGCGAGAAAGTCTTTTATCCTGGTGTCGGTGTCGGGGCGCGCTGGCGCAGTCCGGTCGGCCCGGTCAATGTCGATGTCGCCTACGGGATCCGCAACAGGAGCGTGCGGCCGTACCTGACCCTCGGCATCGCCTTCTGATGAAAACCTGCTTTTACATGAACCTCGCATGAACCACGCATGACCACGGACGTTTCCGCTCAGCCACCCGCTCAGCCACCCGCGCAGCCGCCCGGCGCGAATCCGCCCGGACAGCAGCCTTCGCCCGACGGGCCGCCGCCTAAGCGCCGTCGCGGCCGCTTGCTGCTGAAAACGCTTGCGTGGATGGTCGCCGTGCTCGTGCTGCTGATCGCCGTGGCAATCGGCTTGCTGTACGGCGCGCTGACCACCGAGCGTGGCACGTCTTACGCGTGGCAGGCGGCGGTCAAACTGCTCGGCGGCAAGCTGACGGGCACGCTCGAGAGCGGCACCATCGCCAGCGGTGTGCAACTCCGGCAGGTGCGCTGGCGCAGTCTCGACGGCAGCGGCACCGATATCCAGATCGACCGCGCGGCCGGCCGCTGGGGACTGACGCACAAGCCTTGGCGCTTCGCGATCGACTATCTGCATATTGGTACGATCGACGCCCGTGTCGGCTCGTCGTCGAGCAGTAGCGGACCGGTGACGCTGCCGCAAGACCTGCGCTTGCCGATGCAACTCGAAGTGCGCGACCTGCAGGTCGACAAGCTGCTGCTGCATGAGGGTGGCTCGACGACCGAGCTGTCCCGTTTCATGTTCCATGGCCGCAGCGACGGCCGGCATCACGAGGCGGCGATCGAGCGGCTCGATACGCCGTTCGGCGCGGTGACGGCGGCGGCAAAGCTCGACGGAATGCGGCCGTTTCCGCTGACCGGCGATCTCGGCTATTCCGGCAAGGTCAACAACGAGGCCGTGCAGGTGGGCGGTCATCTGAGCGGCTCGCTGGAGAATCTGATCGCCGAACTCGATGCCAGTGGCATGAAGCTCGCGGGCCATGCCCGGGTCGAGGCCACGCCGTTTAGCGACGTACCGTTGCAACGCGCCACGCTGACTTTCGACCACATCAATCCGCAGGCGTTTGCGCCCGGCGCGCCGCTGGCGGATCTGGCGGTGCGCGCTGAGTTGCAACCGGTGGGACAGGATGCGGCGAGCGCCGCGACGTTGGGCGCGGCGAGCGGGGCGAGCGCTTCCGGCGCAGCGAGCATGGGGAAATCCACGGCCGCTTCCGGCGCAGCAAGCATGGCGAAACCCACAGCCGCTTCCGGTTCAGCGAGTACGGCGAAACCCGCCGTCACATCTGGCGCAGCGGGTTTCGCTGTTGCCGGCCATGTCTCGATTGTCAACGCTAAACCAGGTGCGATCGACCAGAACTTGTTGCCTTTGATCGACGCACAAACCGACGTGCACCTCGACGCTCACGCGCAGCGCATCTCGAACCTGAACGTGCGGCTTGTGAAGAGCGCCACGCTCACCGGCGGCGGTGTGCTGACCGGCAAGCACGGCCAGTTCGATCTGCAAGTCGCCGGGCTCGACCTGAACGCGCTCGAAGCGACCGTGCGGCCGACCCAGCTTTCCGGTCCGATTGGTGTCCGTCTGAACGACGACGTGCAAGCCCTGACCCTCGACCTCGCCGACCCGAAAGCAGGATTGCGCGCGCAAGGCAAGGTGACGTTCGATCCCGCGCGCATGAGTTTCAACGACGTGCGTGTCACGTCGGGCAAAGGCCGCATCGATCTGTCCGGAGCACTCAAGCACGACGCGAATTCCACCTACAACCTGAAAGCGCAACTGACCGATTTCGATCCGCTGACGCTCACTTCGCAGATGCCGTCGCGGGCACCGGTCGCGGGCCAGGCGCCGGCCTCGGCCAACACGAAAGCCAAGGCGGGCGAGGCAGAAGCGGGCAGCACGGCCGGCGCGAAAAGCGCGGCCCCCGCCGACAAAACCGCCGCCGCGGTAAAGAACACCGCCAAGGCCGCGGTGCGGAGCGAAGTTGTTCAACGCAAGGCGCCACCACCCAACCGCGGCGCGGTGCCGGCCCGCAAGATCGAGGCACGCGTGAACGGCACGCTCACGGCGGCCGGCATGCTCGGCCCGGTCTTCACCACCAAGGCCGAATTCAAACTCGGCCCGAGCGTCTACGACGGCCTGCCGTTGACGGGCGGCGGCGTGGTCCAGTTGGCTGGCTCGCGGATTCTGCCGAGCCACGCGAATCTCTCGGTGGCGGGCAATCAGGTGGACTTGCAAGGCAGCTTCGGCGCGCGCGGCGACCGGCTGCGTTTCCGTGTCGATGCGCCGGAACTCGAGCGCCTCGGTTTCGGCCTCGCCGGCCTCATCGCGGCGGATGGCGACGTCACCGGCTCGTTCGCGCATCCGAATGTCGTGCTGAACTACAAGGCAGACAGTGTGGTGTTCAGCAGCAACCGCATCGGTCATGCGGAAGGTCACGCCGAACTGCGTGACGGCGCGAACGGTGCGCTCGTTTTCACGACCGACGCGCGCAACCTCAGCGCCGGCGGCGTCGATCTGACCACACTCACGGCACGCCTGTCCGGCACGCGTGCAAACCACACGCTTGAGGCAGCCGCCACCGGCAAGCTGCAGGACCGTCCGCTCGATCTGACGCTCGCGGCCAACGGCAAGCTGACCGAAGCACGCGACGGAACGCGTTGGGACGGCACCGTGACCCGCCTGCAGAACCGCGGCACGCCGGCATTGAATCTCGAATCGCCGCTCGCCGTGAGCGCCGGACCGAGCCACCTGACGCTCGGCGCGACACGTCTCACGCTCGAAGGCGCGGTGCTGAGCCTGAAATCGTTCGCCTTCGACCACGGCAAGATCCAGTCCGCGGGCAGCTTGACCGGCATTTCGCTAGCGCGTCTCCAGGACCTGCGGCGCCAGATCACCGGCGAGCCGCCGGCCGTCAAAACCGATCTGGTGTTCGACGGCGACTGGGACTTTGCGCTCGGCAGCACCGCGAGCGGTCACGTCCAGTTGAAGCGTCGCGGCGGCGACGTGACGGTCGAAATCGGCCGTGGCCTGGCGTCGCTGGGTATCACGGATATGAGCGCGCGCGCCGAGTTCAGCGGCGGGAACCAGTTAAACGCGACCGTCCATGCGCAGGCCAGCCGGATCGGCGTGATCGACGCCGACGCGCGCACCACCCTCGTGACGCGCGACGGCTTCCTGACCGTCAACGAAGAGGGCGCGCTTAGCGGCAATGTGAATGCGAACGTGCCGTCGCTGAAAACGACCGGCGGTCTGTTCGGGCCGAGCTATCTCCTCGACGGCCACCTCGCGCTGAAACTTGCCCTCGGTGGCACGGTCGCCAAGCCGAACCTGACGGGGTCGCTGCTCGGCGACGGTTTGTCGGCGACGATGGTTGACCAGGGCGTGCAGTTGAAGGACGGCGTGATCCGCATCGCGCTCTCGCAAAATCTGGTGGACTTCCAGCAGGTCGAGTTTCACGGTGCGAGCGGCACGCTGCGCGCCACCGGCCGGGTGCGTCTGGACGGCGCGGAGCCGGATCTGTCCGCGAGCATCGTCGCGGATAAGCTGGAGTTGTTCGCCGCGCCGGACCGCAATCTGTCGCTGTCGGGCAGCGCGAGCGTGGCGAATGCCGGGGCCGAGGGCGGCATGGCGATCAACGGCAAATTCGTGGTCGATCACGCGCTATTCGACATGCCCGAGCAATCCGCGCCGAAGCTTGGCGACGACGTGGTGGTGGTGCGTCCGGACGGCACCGTGGCCGGCGAGAAGCCGCCACCGGTGGCGGGCACCAACAAGCCGATCGGTCCGTTCGCACCGCGCGCCAATATCGACCTCAGTCTCGGCAACAGTTTCCGTTTCCGCGGGATGGGCGCCGATCTCGGCCTGAGCGGCACGATCACTGCGATGAGCGCGCCGAACCTGCCGCTGCGCGCGGTCGGCAATGTCCGCGTGACGCAGGGCTCCACCTACACCGCGTTCGGCCGCAAGCTCAACATCGAGAACGGCTTCTTTACGTTCAACGGTCCGGTCGCCAATCCGGGCATCAACATCCTGGCCATGCGCCGCAATCAGCAGATCGAGGCGGGCGTGCAGGTTACGGGCACCGTTCAGTTCCCGGTCGCGAAGCTGGTGTCCGAGCCGAACGTGGCGGACAACGAAAAGCTCTCGTGGCTGCTGTTCGGACACGGCACGGATCAGGGCAATAATCTCGGTCAGCAAAGCACCATGACGACCGCACTTGCCTTGCTCGGCAGCGCGAGCGGCAAGCGGATCGCGCAGACCTTCGGGCTCGACGAATTTTCGATCGGGCGAAGCGAAGTCGGGCTGACCGATCCGCAGGTGGTGATGGTGTCGAAGGCAATCAACGAGTGGCTCGTGGTTGGCTACGAGCAGGGTCTGCAGTCGGCGAGCAATGCCATCAAGGCGACGGTGAACCTGACGCGCTATTGGTCGGTCGCGGCATATGGCGGCACGTTCGACGGCATGGAACTGCTCTACACACGGCGCTTCGACCGGATCCGGTGGTGATGGCGTTGATGGCAGTGACAGCGGTGGCAGTGGTCTGAGTCGCGCCACGGCATAAAAAAACGGCACGCCTTTTAAAGCGTACCGTTTTTGTTGATGCCTGCAGCGTTCGACGCCGCGCTTTATTTCACGCGCATGCCCGGTTTCGCGCCGCTATCCGGCTCGAGCACGTAGAGGCCTGGTTCGGCTTTCTCGTCAGTTGCCGAGGCCGCCAGCACCATGCCTTCGGACAGGCCGAACTTCATCTTGCGCGGCGCGAGGTTCGCGACCATCACCGTCAGCTTGCCGATCAGTTGCTCCGGCTCATAAGCCGACTTGATGCCCGAGAACACGTTGCGTGTCTTTTCTTCGCCCACGTCGAGCGTGAGTTGCAGCAGCTTGTCCGAGCCTTCCACCGCCTTGCAGTCGACGATCTTCGCAATGCGAAGATCGATCTTGGCGAAGTCGTCGATCGAGATGACGCCGGGCGTTTCGTCCTTGTCGGCGGCGGCTGCTTTCGCTGCCTTCGACTTGGCCTTCGCATCCGCCGGCGCCGCGGCTTCAGGCGTAGCTTGCAGCGAATCGCGATTCGCGGCGATGAGTGCCTCGATCTGCTTCGGATCGACGCGCGTCATCAGATGCTTGTACGCGTTGATCGGACGCGTGGAGGAGAGCGGCGCATTCGCGTCGGCCCACACCAGCGGCTCGATGCCGAGGAAGGCTTCGACCGCTTCCGCCAGCTTCGGCAACACCGGTTTGAGCGCCAGCGACAGCAGGCGGAATGCCTCGATGCTCACGCTGCAGGTTTCGTGCAACGCGACCGCATTGACCGGGTCTTTCGCCTGATCCCACGGCTTGGCGGTGTCGACGTACGCATTGACCGCGTCGGCCAGTTCCATGGTCTGGCGCAGTGCGCGGTTGTACTCGCGCGCCTCGTAATTCGAGGCGATTTGCGGTACGGCGGCGCGCAGCGTGGCGAGCAACGAATGCTGCATGGCGCTGTCCTGCACGCGGCCTTCGAAACGCTTGATCAGGAAGCCGGCCGCTCGGCTCGCGATGTTCACGTACTTGCCGACCAGATCGCTGTTCACGCGCGCCTGGAAGTCGTCGAGGTTCAGGTCGAGGTCTTCCATCGTGCTGTTCAGCTTGGCCGCGAAGTAGTAGCGCAGCCATTCCGGATTCAGACCCGTGTCGATCACGCTTTCTGCGGTGATGAACGTGCCGCGCGACTTCGACATCTTCGCGCCGTCCACCGTCAGGAAGCCGTGCGCGAACACGTTGGTCGGCGTGCGGTGGCCCGAGAATTCGAGCATGGCCGGCCAGAACAGCGTGTGGAAATACAGAATGTCTTTGCCGATGAAGTGGTACTGCTCGGCGGTCGAGCCGCGGCGAATCCACGCGTCGAAGTCGAGGCCGCGTTTTTCGGCAAGGTTTTTGAAGCTCGCGTAATAGCCGACCGGCGCGTCCAGCCACACGTAGAAATATTTGCCCGGCGCGCCCGGAATTTCGAAGCCGAAATACGGCGCGTCGCGCGAAATATCCCAGTCGGCGAGTTTGGCTTCGCCGGCGTCGCCCAGCCATTCGCGCATCTTGTTGGTGGCTTCCGGCTGCGCGAGACCGCTGACCCATTCGCGCAGGAAATTTTCGCAGCGCGGATCGGACAGACGGAAGAAGTAGTGCGTCGAGGTCTTACGAATCGGCGTGGCGCCCGAGACGACCGAGTATGGATTGACCAGGTCGGTCGGCAGATAGGTCGAACCGCATACTTCGCAACTGTCGCCGTATTGATCTTTCGCGCCGCACTTCGGGCATTCGCCCTTGATGAAGCGGTCCGGCAGGAACATTTCCTTGACCGGGTCGTATGCCTGTTCGATGTCGCGCGCTTCGATCAGACCGTCTTCCTTGAGCGCCAGATAGACGGATTCGCTCAACACGCGATTCTCTTCGGAATCGGTCGAGTAGTAATTGTCGAACGAAATCCCGAAGCTGTCGAAATCGCGCTTGTGTTCCTGCCAGACGCGGTCGATCAGCTGCTTCGGCGTCAGACCTTCTTTTTCCGCGCGCAGCATGACCGGCGTGCCGTGCGTGTCGTCGGCGCCCACGTAGTAGACCTCGTGCCCGTGCATTCGCAACGTCCGGACCCAGATGTCCGTCTGGATATATTCGACCAGATGGCCGATATGAATTTGCCCGTTCGCATACGGAAGGGCCGACGTGACGAGAATCTGGCGACGGCCTGACGGCGCGCCTGCGGAGAGATCGGTTGCGGGTGCTGACATAAGGATGATGGGAGCCTGCGGTGGGACGAAACGTTGATTCTAGCAGGGCAGGCGCCCAGCGCGGGCTGGGCGGCCTCGGCCACGATTGGGCCGGTGTCGGGGCAAGACGGTGCGTCCCTCAATCCTCAAGGGGACTTCGTTCTGAAGGGGGACTTCTTGCGGGGCGAAAACCGAGCGCCCAAAAAAAACCGGGGCTATTAACCCCGGAGCAACAACGACAAGAGGAGAATGGTGACGCGGCGGCTTCGCCAGCCACGTACCGTAAAGACAGACCGTGGATTTTCGGCAGAGTTCGAAATTTTTTTCGCTCTCGCGCGAGATTTTTTCCTCGGCGCTTGACGGCTTGCCGGACGCCGGTGGCAAAAAGTGACAAAAGGCGTCAGGAGCCGGCGGCAAGCGCCGACCGGCATCCAGTGACTACTTCCTCTTCAGGCTGTGCCCTTATTGCGTGGTGTGCTGAGCCGTGGCGCGCAGATAGATTTCCACGCGACGGTTTGCTGCACGGCCGGCTTCGGTGTTGTTGTCAGCAACCGGCTGGTTCTGGCCCATGCCTTGTGCCGACAGGCGTTGCGGCGCGACGCCGCGTTGCCCCAGGTAGCCCGTCACGCTTTGCGCGCGGTTAACCGACAGCGTCTGGTTGTAAGCCGGCTGCCCCGTGCTATCCGTGTAGCCGATCACTTGAGCGATCAGTTCCGGATTCTGCTGCATGGTCTGCGTCAGTTGATCCAGCACCGGTGCGAACGACGGCTTGACCGCGTAGCTGTTGGTGTCGAACGTGACCGAGCTCGGGATGTTCAGCTTGAGCGAGCCGTCCGGCTGCTCGGTGATTTGGGTGCCGGTGCCCTTGGTGGCGCCCGACAGCTTGTTGTGAATGGCTTGCCAGTTGTAGCCGGTGATGCCGCCGACCGCTGCGCCGGCGCCCGCGCCGATCGCCGCGCCCTTGCCGCCGCCGAAGATCGCGCCGATCGCCGCGCCGGTGGCGGCGCCCACGCCCGTGCCAACTGCCGTGTCAGTGCCCTGTTGGCTTGCGCAGCCGGCCAGCAACGAGCCGGCAACGGCGAAAACGGCAAGGCGAGTCATGATTTTTGCATTCATTTTTTGATTCCTCTTGAGTGAAGCGGTGGAAGCGATAAATCTATCTGCCGGACGTGACGGCAGTAAAGCGCGCAAGTCGATAATACGAGAATCCCGCGTCTTTCCGGGTCCCGGTCCGACAGTGGAGAAGGGTCTTCCGGCAAGGCTTGGCGCCAGCCACTACAATGATGACTGAAGTACGCAGCGATGCGACCCCATGGCGTTCCGCCTGCCCGAAGGGTGCACGGGGCGCCTGGTTTTAGCAATGGTGCCTAACAATTTTTTTCAATTCCGGCGCGTGCCCGAAACTTGGATTCCACCGCGCCGCAAGTGTTCCCACGGAGTGTCAATGAGTATCGATCGGGCTTTGGTCGACGCTGCCCTCGCGGCCGTCACTGACCCCAACACAGGCAAGTCCTACGCGGCTGCCAGGAACATCAGGAACGTGGCCGTGGAGGGTGACACGGTTAGCCTCGAAGTGGTACTCGGCTATCCGGCCAAACGGCAATTTGAAGCGGTCCGCACGCAATTCGCCGACGCGCTGAAGGCCGTTCCCGGCGTGGCGAACGCACGCGTCGAGGTGTCTCAGAACATCGCTGCGCACACCGTGCAGCGCGGCGTCAAACTGTTGCCGAACGTTAAGAACATCGTCGCCGTGGCGTCGGGCAAGGGCGGGGTCGGCAAGAGCACGACCGCCGTGAACCTCGCATTGGCACTGGCGAGCGAAGGCGCGTCGGTCGGCATTCTGGATGCGGATATCTACGGCCCCTCGCTGCCGATGATGCTTGGGATCACCGGCCGTCCCGAATCGCCCGACGAAAAGTCGATGAACCCGATGACCGGCCATGGCTTGCAGGCCAATTCGATCGGCTTTCTGATCGAGCAGGACAACCCGATGGTGTGGCGCGGCCCGATGGCCACCTCGGCGCTCGAACAGCTGCTGCGGCAGACCAACTGGCAAGATCTCGACTACCTGATCGTCGACATGCCACCGGGCACCGGCGACATTCAATTGACCTTGTCGCAACGCGTGCCGGTGACGGGCGCCGTGATCGTCACGACGCCGCAGGACATTGCGCTGCTCGACGCGAAGAAGGGCCTCAAGATGTTCGAGAAGGTCGGCATTCCGATCCTCGGGATCGTCGAGAACATGGGCATGCATATCTGTTCGAATTGCGGTCACGAAGAGCATATCTTCGGCGCGGGCGGCGGGGAGCGGATGGGCAAGGAATACGGCGTCGACGTGCTCGGCAGCCTGCCGCTCGATATCGCCATCCGTGAGCAGGCCGACTCGGGCAAACCCACCGTCGTGGCGGATCCGCAAGGGCGTATCGCGGAGATCTACCGCTCGATCGCGCGCAAGGTGGCGATCCATATCGCCGAGCGGGCTCGCGACATGACCTCGAAGTTTCCCAGCATCGTTGTGCAGAACACCTGAGTAGCCATTCGGATGAGGGGCCAAAGCGGGGCCAAGGCGTCAATATGCGCCTGGTCTCGCGGTATCATGTCGACTTCACAAGTTCGGCTCGGCGGCCGCAGGGGCGGCCGCCAGGCCGGCAAGAGGATCGCATGGGAAAACGAATCGACGGGCAGGCGGTGTATGCGTTCATCGTCCTGGCTGCCAGCAGCGTGCTGTTATGCGGCTGCAGCACGTTCCTGAGACCACAGGAAAAGCGTGCCGACGCGCAGTTGCTGCCCACCGTGGGCAATCAGGCGCGCGGCCTCGTCACGTTCATCGAGCGTTCGGACGGCGTGCAGGTCACCTACAATCTTGCGGGCTTGCCGCCCAATAGCGACCACGCCTTGCAAGTGCATGAGCGCGGCGACTGCAATGCCGCCGACGGCTCGAGCGCCGGGCAGGTGTTCTCGCCGGCAGCCGAGCGTCTGAAAGCAGGTGCCCGGGTCGAAGGCGATCTTGGCAACATCCACGCGGATTCGAATGGCGTGGCCACCGGCTTCATCGTTGCGCCGGACGTGTCGCTCGACGGTATCCGTTCGGTGCTGCAACGCGCGGTCCTGTTGCATCACGACGCGACCGACCCCTATGCATATCCGCAGCATGGCGCAGGCCCCGCGCTTGCATGCGGGCTGATTCGCCAGTGAGGGCGGCGCAGGGGCCGCTCAGGCCATACTGCAGCAGCAATCTCGCGATCGCGTAAAATAAGCGCCTTTCGTTGGGGCGTCGGGCCCGTAGCCGGGGGCGCCCAGCCCGAGGCGCGTAGCGACGGCACCCGCCCAGGGACTTGCCGGGTTGCTACCCGTCACACATTCGTCACACACCTGTCACTCAAGTCGAGCAGCGTTCATCTATGACTATCAAATCCGACAAGTGGATCCGGCGCATGGCCGCGTCGCACAACATGATCGAGCCGTTTGCACCCGATCAGGTTCGTGTCGCCGAAGACGGCCGGAAGATTGTCAGCTACGGCACGTCGAGCTACGGCTACGACATCCGTTGCGCCGACGAATTCAAGATCTTCACCAACATCAACTCGACCATCGTCGATCCGAAGAACTTTGACGAGAAGTCGTTTGTCGACTTCAAGGGCGATGTTTGCATCATCCCGCCGAACTCGTTCGCGCTGGCCCGCACGGTCGAGTATTTCCGCATTCCGCGCAGCGTCCTGACCGTGTGTCTGGGCAAATCCACGTACGCGCGGTGCGGGATCATCGTCAACGTCACGCCGTTCGAGCCGGAATGGGAAGGGCACGTTACGCTCGAATTCTCAAATACGACACCTTTGCCTGCGAAAATCTACGCGAACGAAGGCGTCGCCCAGGTACTGTTTTTCGAAAGCGACGAGATTTGTGAAACGTCGTACGCGGATCGCGGCGGCAAATATCAAGGTCAGCACGGCGTCACGTTGCCCAAGACGTGACGCCCGGCAGCACTGACCCACCAGCACTATTCGGGTGACCGCTGCTTAGTCAAATGCAGCGGTCGTTCTTTTTGGAGAATCGCCCATGAAGTTCCGTTTTCCCGTCGTCATCATCGACGAAGATTTTCGCTCCGAGAACATCTCGGGTTCCGGCATCCGGGCTTTGGCCGAGGCCATCGAGAAAGAAGGTGTGGAAGTGCTCGGGTTGACGAGCTACGGCGATCTGACCTCGTTCGCACAGCAGTCGAGCCGCGCGTCGTGCTTCATCCTGTCGATCGACGACGACGAGCTGCTGCCGTACGTCGATAACGTCGTGGTGGAAGGCGAGACGCCGGAACTGGCGGCTGCGATCATCGCGCTGCGCGCGTTCGTGACCGAAGTGCGCCGCCGCAACGCCGATATTCCGATCTTCCTGTACGGTGAAACGCGCACCTCGCGCCATCTGCCGAACGACATCTTGCGCGAACTGCACGGCTTCATCCACATGTTCGAGGACACGCCGGAATTCGTCGCGCGCCACATCATCCGCGAGACCAAGGTGTACCTGGACTCGCTCGCGCCGCCGTTCTTCAAGGAGCTGGTGCAGTACGCGGACGAAGGCTCGTATTCATGGCATTGCCCGGGGCACTCGGGCGGTGTCGCGTTTCTGAAGAGCCCGCTTGGCCAGATGTTCCACCAGTTCTTCGGCGAGAACATGCTGCGCGCCGACGTGTGCAACGCCGTTGACGAACTCGGTCAGCTGCTCGACCACACCGGCCCGATTGCTGCCTCCGAGCGCAACGCCGCGCGTATTTTCAGCGCCGACCACGTGTTCTTCGTGACCAACGGCACGTCGACCTCGAACAAGATCGTCTGGCACGGTACGGTTGCGCCGGGCGATATCGTGCTGGTGGACCGCAATTGCCACAAGTCGATCCTGCACGCGATCACGATGACCGGCGCGATTCCGGTGTTCCTCACACCCACGCGCAATAACTTCGGCATCATCGGCCCGATTCCGCGCAGCGAATTCGAGCCGGAAAACATTCGCAAGAAGATTCTGGCGAATCCGTTCGCCCGCGAAGCGATGGCTAAGAATCCGGACCTGAAGCCGCGTATCCTGACCATCACACAGAGCACCTATGACGGTGTGATCTACAACGTCGAGATGATCAAGGAAATGCTGGGCGACTGGCTCGATACGCTGCACTTCGACGAAGCGTGGCTGCCGCACGCGGAATTCCACGAGTTCTATCAGGACATGCATGCGATTGGCGCCGGCCGTCCGCGCATTGGCGCACTCGTGTTCGCGACGCACTCCACGCACAAGCTGCTGGCCGGTATTTCGCAGGCTTCGCAGATCGTTGTGCAGGATTCGAAGAACAGCCGCTTCGACAAGCACCGCTTTAACGAAGCGTATCTGATGCATACGTCCACCAGCCCGCAGTACGCGATCATCGCCTCGTGCGACGTGGCCGCGGCCATGATGGAAGCACCGGGCGGCCCCGCGCTGGTGGAAGAATCGATTGCGGAAGCTTTGGATTTCCGCCGCGCGATGATCAAGGTCGACGCCGAGTACGGCGACGACTGGTTCTTCAAGGTGTGGGGCCCGGACCAGTTCGCCGAAGAGGGTATCGGCTCGCGCGAAGACTGGATGCTGCGCCCGAACGACGCGTGGCACGGTTTCGGCCCGCTCGCCGATGGCTTCAACATGCTCGACCCGATCAAGGCGACCATCGTCACGCCGGGTCTGGATATGGACGGCGGCTTCGGCGAGACCGGCATTCCGGCCGCGATCGTCACGAAGTACCTGGCCGAGCACGGCATCATCGTCGAGAAGACGGGGTTGTATTCGTTCTTCATCATGTTCACGATCGGCATCACCAAGGGCCGTTGGAACTCGATGGTCACCGAACTGCAGCAGTTCAAGGACGACTACGACAACAATCAGCCGCTGTGGCGCGTGCTGCCCGAATTCGTTGCGCATCATCCGATGTACGAGCGTGTGGGCTTGCGCGATCTGTGCCAGCAGATCCACAGCGTCTACCGCGCGAACGACATTGCGCGCCTGACGACCGAGATGTATTTGTCGAGCATGGAACCGGCCATGAAGCCGTCGGATGCGTTCGCCAAGCTCGCGCACCGCGAGATCGACCGGGTACCGATCGACGAACTCGAAGGCCGTGTCACGTCGATCCTGTTGACGCCGTATCCGCCGGGCATTCCGCTGCTGATTCCGGGCGAGCGCTTCAACAAGACCATCGTCAACTATTTGCGTTTCGCGCGCGAGTTCAACGAGCGCTTCCCGGGTTTCCACACGGACATCCATGGGCTGGTTGGCGAAACCATCAATGGGCGCATCGAATACTTCGTCGATTGCGTGCGCGCCTGACGATGCGGGCAGTGAGGTCCCTGCTGGACGCTGAGGGCTGGCGGCGTGCGTTTGGCGCGCTGGCCCTGACGTCGGCGATGTCGGTGGCGGGACTTGGCATCGTGCCGCTTCAGGCGCATGCCGAGGTCGCCGCCGCCGATCCGATCGATGCGTCTATGCGCACGTGTCTGGCGCGCAGCGACATGTCGTCGACGGTGGGTCAGGTGCAGTGCATGGACAACGCGCGAATTGGCTGGAAGTCCGCGTTGGACGCTGCGTGGCAGCAGCTTCAGACGAAGTTGCCGCCCGCGCAACGCAAGCAGTGGGAGAGGAGCCAGGCTAGCTGGCAGGCCTCGCGCGATGCCGAGAAGCCTTTGTTGGGCGCGGTGTTCGCAACAACGCACGGCACGATGTATGCGCTGGCCGAAGCCGATATGCAATTGCAGCCGGTGCGTGATCGGGCGCTGGCGCTGCGCAGCGCGGCGGCGAAGATAAGCGCGGGCGGCGATCCGCCGCACCGTCCGCGAGCCTGTAACGCAGACGCGCAGTGCGAACACGCGATGTTTGATTTGAACCGCTATTACCGGCGCTTGCAGGCGAAGATGCCGGTGCGGTCGCGTTCTACTCTTACGCGTGCGCAGAAGGCATGGACTGCGTATCTGAATGCGACTGCGACGCTGGTCGATGAGCGCGGCCGCGTCGATATCATCGGTGCGCGGGTGGCCACGCTCAAGCGTTTGTCGGAGACAGTCGGTAACGACTGAGTGCTCGGGCCTTACGTGAGCACATAGGCTTCGGTTTTCGACAAGGGCCGAGCCAGTGCCGGCTCCCCTAGCAGGTCGCGCATGGCGTCTTCGGTAGCGAGCGACATCGCTTCGAGCGCGAGGTCGTTGTCATCGGTGCCGAACGGCTCTTCGATCTGCGATGCGATTGCTTCGTGCGCCATGAAGGTGTACGCGACGAACACTGCGAAGACCGGTGTGAAGATCCCGATGCTGTCGACCAATCCGAACGGCAGCGATGCGCAGAAGAAATACACCGTGCGGTGAATCATCACTGAGTAGGCGAAGGGCAGCGGCGTCGACACGATGCGCTCGCAGCCGCCGATCACATCCGACAGGCCATTCAGGTTTCGATCGAAGGCGAGCACAGCCACGGGATCGATTGCGCCCGCTTGCGCGTGGCGCTTGACCCATTCGCCTAGCCAGAGCATGAGCGTTGCCGGTTTGTAGCGCGACGCCATGACGCGGTCAAATAACGGTTTCGGCAGGCGTGCGACGAGGTCTTCGCTCGGGTCGCTTTTGCGAAGCTGGTGACGCAACGCATGGGGGATCGTACTGAGGACGGTTGTGAATGTCTCGATTTCTGCTTTGGGCAATGGCTTGTTTGGCAGCGTGATTGCCTGGCGGGTGAGCGAGCGTGCTTCGTTCAGCAGTTGGCCCCACAGTTTGCGGGCTTCCCACCAGCGGTCGTAGCTAGCGTTGTTTCTGAAGCCCAGAAAGACGGCCAAGGCGATGCCGACTAGCGAGAATGGGGTGGTGGTGTTGAGATTGAGCGAGACCGGCAGCAGGTGGTCGTGAGCGGCCACAGCGACGATCGAAATGCAGAAGATCAGGAAGAGGCGCGGCAGGAGTTGTGGGAGGACGGAGCCCCTCCACGCAAGCAGCATGCGGAACCAATGGAGATGTGGGCGGATGATCATGGCGTTGTGCTTTCTGCCTTCGGCGGTGGAGTATCTATTATCGCTGTTTGGCTTTGCGTGAGTTTTTTTGCCTGTGGGGCGCTTGCTCGTCTGTGTGCCTACGGTGTTGGCCTTTCCTTGCTTTGTTAGTGGTCTATTAGCGTTGCCCCTGTGCAGGGCGGCACTTACTTTCTTTGCCGCCGCCCGCGAAGAAAGATAAGCAAAGAAAGCGGCTCACACCGCTAATGCTTAAGCGGGTCCCCCGCGCAGGTGCGGTAGTGGTGCATCTGGAATCCGTGCCCTCGCACATTCGACGTGAGTGACAAGGCAGTTATACTTCCCGCCTCGCACTACGTGCTCGCCGGAAGGGTTTGCCTGGGAAGCCTAAGATTTTGTTTTGCGCATGGCGGAAGCCATCGGCTTCGCCTCGGCGAGGCGCCCACGCGCTCAAAAGGCGGTTCCGCAAGCAGCGGCGGTGCCGATTAAAATGCAAAAAAATGCAGGGATCGGTTCGATGAATGACGCGACGGCGCGCGCAGCGCCGCCGGAAGTATGAGCGCCTTGTCACTAACGCGGAGTGTGCGGGAACACAGATTCCAGATGCACCACTACCGCAACTGTGCGGGGGACCCGCTTATGAGCTAGCGGGCTAAGCCGCTTTCTTTTGCCTACTTTTCGTTGCAGGCAAAGAAAAGTAGGTGCCCCCCGCACAGGGGGAGCGCCAATAGACCACTAACAAAGCAAGGAAAGGCCAAGAATTCAAGCCCAAGGAAAAAGCCCACCGCAGGCAGCCAAAAAAACCCCCGCCGCGAAGGCCAAAAACACCCCTTAATCCCGCGGCGAAGAAGCCGCCCCATGACTTAACCAATCAAGCACAGCAGTACCATCATCATCCGCGCCCTGTCGCGCCTTAGCGACCGTCTCAGCCACATCCTCGCTAGGCATGGCACGCCGAATCGCCACACCCACAGCAAGAATATCAATCATCACCAGATGCAAGATCCGCGAAATCATCGACAACTGCGATTCGCGAATCTCAATGTGATCGGTCTCCAAAGCCACCGTAGCCCGCTTGGCCAGCGGCGTATTGCTAGACGTAATGGCAATCACCTTAGCCCCCGCCTGCATGGCGACATCCAGCACACGCAGTAGCTCAGGCGCGCGTCCCGACTTGGACACGGCAACAATCACATCACCCTTGCCCAGCAACGCAGCAGACGCGGCCTGCATATACAGATCGCCATAAGCAATCGTCGGAATACCAAACCGGAAGAACTTGTAATGCGCGTCCTGCGCGACAATGTTCGAATTGCCGAGCCCATAAAACTCAATCCGCCGCGCGCCGTTCAACAGATCGATCGCCCGCTCGACCTGGTCGAAATTCAAATGCTCGCGCAACTGCAAAATCGCGGACACGGTGTTATCGAGCACCTTCGCGCCGAAGTCGGTCGCGGTATCGCCCAGATGCACCTGGCTATGACTCACCGGAATCGTGCCGGTCAAACCCGTCGCCAGCTTCAGCTTGAAATCCGACAAACCCTGGCAGCCAAGCGAGCGGCAAAAGCGGATCACCGTCGGCTGGCTCACGTCGGCCTTGCGTGCGATGTCGACAATCGGATCGTTGATGATCGAGCGCGGATGATTCAACGCGAGATCGGCCACGCGGCGCTCGGCCGGCGTCAACGCATCGCGCATCTGGCGAATCCGCTCGAACACGGCCGATGAACTGCCGCCCGCGCGGTTCGACAACTGCTCCGCGAGAATCGCCGAAACCCCCAGAAACGCCGGGTATTCAGCGGTAATCACGTAGGTCGGCACGCTTTGCAAATACGCCTCGAAGCGGCCCTTTGCCTCGAACCGCTTGCGAAACGACGAACGCGCGAAGAATTCGCCGAGCCGCGGCACCACGCCGCCGCCAATGTAGATGCCGCCCAACGCGCCGAGCGTCACCGCGATATTGCCGGCGAAGGTGCCGAGAATCCCGCAGAACACATCGACGGACTCGGCCGTGAGCGGCTCGCCTTCCATCGCGCGTTTGACAATCTCGACCGTGTCGACGTTTGCCGCCACGCGCTTCTTGTCGCGGCCCGCCAGCGCACGGTAGATCACTTCGATGCCGGGGCCGGCCGCCACACGCTCGAACGAAACGTGCGACCACTTCTTGCGGGCGTACTGCAGCACGATGTCTTCGCGCTCGTCGGCCGGTGCGAACGTGGCGTGGCCGCCTTCGCTGCCGAGCGCGATCCAGCGATCGTCGGCCGGGATCAGGCCGGACACGCCCATGCCGGTGCCCGGGCCGAGCAGGCCGATCACGCTGTTCGGACGACGCGAGCCGCCGCCTACTTGTACACGCTGGGCATCGGTCAGACCGGGAAGGGCCATGGCCAGCGCGGTAAAGTCGTTCACCACCAGCAGCGTGTCGAAGCCGAGCGCGCGGCGCGTGGCTTCGATCGAAAAGCTCCAGTCGTGATTAGTCATGCTGACCTGATCGCCGTCGACCGGGTTAGCAATTGCAATCGCCGCGTGATTCACGCGGCCGATTTTGGTGTCCTTCAGATACTTTTTGATGACTTCGGCAACGCCCGGATAGTCCGCGCACGGATAGACCTGCACCGAGCCGATTTCGCCGGGGCTGGTTTCGAGCGCGAAGCGCGCATTGGTGCCGCCGATGTCGGCGAGCAGCCTTGGTCCATCGGCGTGCTGGCCCGCGCCCGGAACAGCCTTAGTTTGCACACCAGTAGACATCGAGTCTCACTCCCTTGTCGTTTGCCAACTGCGAGATGGCATTTTTTTGTAGCGAAGCGGCGGCGGCATTCAGCACGTCCATCTTTCGCGGTCCTGCGATCAGCAAAAACAGATGCTTCACTTCTTTCAGCGCCGAGAGTGACCAACTCACGCGCGCATGCGGCGCGCTGCCGGGATGCACGGCAACGAAGCGCTCAGGGGTAGTGATCGCGTAGTCCCATTCGGGCGCATCCGCGAAAATCGAGGCGGTGTGGCCGTCTTCGCCCATGCCGAGAATCGCGACGTCCGGCACGGCGCTAAAGCGCGGGTCGGCGTTCAGCGCGGCAACGTGCGCATTCAGGTCTTGCGTCGTGTCGGCCAGCGGCCAGAATGCGGCGTGCTTCGCGGCGTTCTGCAACAGCGTGTCGTGCACGAGTTGCGAATTGCTCGCGCTGTCCGTTTCCGGCACCCAGCGGTCGTCGACCAGCGTCACGGCAATGCGCGCCCAGTCGAAGGTCTGCGTGGACAACGTCTGCAGGAACGGACGCGGACTGCTGCCGCCGGACACTGCAAGCATGGCTGGGCGCGTGCCGGTTGCGGACGTGCCGGTTGCGGCCGTGGCCGCCTGTGCGGCGAGCGACGCATGTAACGCGTCGCCAACCGCCTTCGCCAACGCGTCGGATTGGGCGCGTTGATCGTCGAAAGCGTGAAGCTCGATCACTTCTCCTCCGTGCTGCTTTCTTGTTAGATCTGCGGAACGTGCCGTACTGTTCTCACGCGATGCCTGCAAGCGGGATGACTTGCAGGCGCCTTCGTGATACCGGCGCCATTCCGTTCAGTTCGTCGGTGGGTCTTGCAGGCGCTGCGCTGTGCTTCGATCGGGATCACGATCGCGATCGCGGTCAGGGGCAGGCGCGGCGCCATGATTCAATTTTCTTCTTCGAGCCAGCAGGTGCCGTGCTGCGCCAACATCGCGCTCGCCGCGGCCGGTCCCCACGTGCCTGCTGCATACGGCTTGGGCGGCTTGTTCGACGCCGCCCATTCGTTGAGGATCGGTTCGACCCAACGCCATGCCGCTTCCTGCTCGTCGCGCCGCACAAACAATGCGAGGCGGCCATTGATCACATCGAGCAACAGACGCTGATACGCCTCCATCTGCCCTTCGCGGAAGAACCGGTCGAAGGCGAGGTCGAGGTGGACGCTGGCGAGGTTCATGCCTTCACCCGGCTGCTTCGCGAGACAGTAGAGGCGAATGGTTTCGTTCGGCTGCAAACGGATCACGAGACGGTTCGCACCGCCGCGCAACGCGGACGCACCCAAAGCCGAATGCGGCACCGCACGAAAATTCACCACGATCTCCGCGACGCGATCCGCGAGACGCTTGCCCGTGCGCAGGAAAAACGGCACGCCGGCCCAGCGCCAGTTTTCGATTTCCACCTTCAGCGCGACGAAGGTTTCAGTCGTGCTCTCCGGCTTCACGCCAGGTTCGGTTGCATACGCCGGCACGGCGTTGCCGCGGATCACGCCCGCATGATACTGGCCGCGCACCGCGACCTTGCCAATATCGCGCGGATCGATCGGTTTCAATGCGCGTAGCACGCGCAGTTTTTCGTCGCGTACCGAGTCGGAATCCATCGAATGCGGCGGTTCCATCGCCACGATGGAAAGCAGTTGCAGCAGATGGTTCTGCACCATGTCGCGCAATGCGCCGGTGTTGTCGTAGAAGTCGCCGCGCGCTTCCACGCCGAGCTCTTCCGCAATCGTGATCTGAATGCTTTCCACCCACTCACGGCGCCACAACGGTTCGAACAGCACGTTGCCGAAACGCAGCGCGAGCAGGTTCTGCACCGGCTCCTTACCGAGGTAGTGGTCGATCCGGTAGATCTGTTCTTCAGCGAAGATTTCGCCGACCGCATCATTGATTGCGTTGGACGACTTGAGGTCGTAGCCGAGCGGCTTTTCCAGCACGATGCGCGAATTTTCATTGAGCCCCACCGAGGCGAGCGCGTGGCAGATCGGCACGAACAACGACGGACCGGTTGCCAGATAAAACACCCGGATGCCCGGCAGGTCTTTGATGGCGTCGCGCAGCAGCGCAAAGTCTTCCGGCTTGCCGAGATCGATCTTTACGAACTCGATGCGTTCAAGAAAACTGGCCCACGCGGACTCATCCAGGCCGTTCTTCGACACGTGCGGCTTGACGTGCTCATTGACCCAGTCGAGGTAGTCAGCACGATCAGCCACATGCCGCGCCACCGCGACGATCTTGCCGCTGTCGGCCAGCATGCCACCTGCACGGTGCGCTTCAAACAGTGCCGGGAGAATCTTGCGCATCGACAGATCGCCGGTTCCGCCGAAGAGAACGAAGGTGAAGCTTGATTCGGTTTGCATGAGTCTCCGTCGATGTCCTGGGGCCGCCGTGGTGACCGGAAAGGGCGACCGTAGTCCGATAAAATATTTTTTGACACTGAATTGTAGTTTAACTACAATCCAAATCAAGAGGTAGCGCTAATTCGATGAAAAAAGCGTGCGCTGTGAGGCTAGATGCGCGTTTTCCCGAATCGGCAGGCGCCCCCTGCATGTTAACGGACATCGCGTGCGGACACGTGCCAGCATGCCCCCGGCAGCCCTTACGGAAAGCCGGAAGGCAGGTCTGGCGTCAGGGTTAACGTGCGAGGCACCTCGAGTCTGCCGCGCGCGACGCGGGCAGGCAAAAATCAAAAGAGGAGACAGTCAGTTGCATCCCGAACCACTCATCTCTTGAGCTTCCAGCGGCCGGATATCGGTCCGCCGGCACATGTTTGATGCATGCGCCCGACCGTGCTCGATCGCCCAGTGTTTTGCCTGTTTGAACCAACCACAGCACCCTGGCGACATCAGGGGCCATTTGTTTTTTGTTCAGGTGTCTGGAGGAGATAAGCAATGAAATTTCGCGCGATCATGGGCGCTTTGTGCGCCGCGGGTCTGATGTGTGGCGTCTCGGCCGTGCAGGCTGCCGAGTCGATCGAAGTGTTGCACTGGTGGACTTCGGGCGGCGAATCGAAAGCCGTCGGCGTCCTCAAGGACGACATGACGAAGGAAGGTTACACGTGGAAGGACTTCGCGGTTGCTGGCGGCGCAGGTGCGGCTGCCATGACGGCACTCAAGACGCAGGTGATCTCGGGCAATGCACCGAGCGCTGCGCAGATCAAGGGTCCGCTGATCCAGGACTGGGCGGAGCAAGGCGTGCTGGTACCGATCGATTCGGTTGCAGGCGACTGGAAAAAGAACCTGCCGCCGGAAATCGACAAGATCATGCACGCAGACGGCCATTACGTTGCCGCGCCGTTCTCGGTGCACCGCGTGAACTGGCTGTACATCAACAAGGCAGCGCTGGACAAGGCAGGCGGCAAGGTGCCGACCACGTGGCCTGAGTTCTTCGCGGTGGCCGACAAGATGAAGGCCGCGGGCATCCAGCCGATCGCGATGGGCGGTCAGCCGTGGCAAGACCTGACGCTGTGGGAAGACGTCGTTCTGTCGCAAGGCGCGGGCTTCTACAGGAAGGCGCTGGTCGACCTCGACGAGAAGACGTTGACGTCGGACCAGATGGTCGGTGTGTTCGACACGGTCCGCAAGATCCAGGGTTACTTCGACGCGGGCCGCACGGGCCGTGACTGGAACCTGGCAACGGCCATGGTCATCAACGGCAAGGCCGGCATGCAGTTCATGGGCGACTGGGCGAAGGGCGAGTTCGCCAACGCCGGCAAGAAGGCGGGTTCGGACTACGTCTGCGCTGCGGTGCCGGGCACGGAAAAGGCTTACACGTTCAACGTCGACTCGTTCGTGTTCTTCCAGCAGAAGGGCCAGAAGGCTGCAACGCCGGGTCAACTGGCACTGGCCAAGACGATCATGTCGCCGGACTTCCAGGAACAGTTCAGCCTGAACAAGGGTTCGATCCCGGTTCGTCTGGGCGTTTCGATGGCCAAGTTCGACGAATGTGCGAAGAAGTCGTACGCGGATGAACAAGTGGCGATCAAGTCCGGCGGCTATGTGCCTTCGCTGGCACACGGCATGGCGCAACCGGATGCAGCTGCCGGTGCGATCTCGGACGTGGTCACGAAGTTCATGAACTCGCAGCAAGATTCGAAGAGCGCGGTTGCCGCACTCGCGAAGGCAGCGAAGACCAGGTAAGCAGCGTTAAGCGAAGTGGCGCGCCTGGCTGTTCTCCTTGAGAGCACCGGGTGCGCGCCTCAGATTGCTTGCGGCAGTTGCGTTACTTAGGGCGAGCGTCTTCACCCCTGGTTTCATCGAGTCACACCTAGGCCGTTGCGGTCTCGCGTTGTCCATGCGCGCGCACCCCGGCGGTACAGTTTCAGCAGGAGTCGAGTAGTGACTGCTTCTATCAGCGGAAACGGGAAATCCACGGCTTCCGTGACCCGCCGCACGTCGCCGATGGCGGCCCTTGCCGATCGCTGGATTCCGAAGCTGGTGCTCGCACCCAGCGTCGTGATCAGCCTGATCTTCGTGTATGGCTTCATCGCTATTACCGGTTATCTGTCGCTGTCGAATTCGCGGCTGATGCCACGTTATGAATTTGTCGGTCTCGACCGTTATCGCGAACTGTTCGATAACGATGTGTTCTGGACCTCGGCTGCCAACCTCGGCTGGTTCGGCATTCCGTTTATCGGTATCTGTATTGGCCTCGGCCTGTTCCTCGCGATCCTGCTCGACCAGCAGATCCGCAACGAAGGCGCGCTGCGCGCCGTGTTCCTGTACCCGATGGCGCTTTCGTTCATCGTGACGGGTACCGCGTGGCAATGGATCATGACGCCGAGCGTCGGCCTCGAGAAGGTGTTTCACGACTGGGGCTGGACAAGCTTCTCGTTCAGTTGGCTCGGCGACCCCGACAAGGCGATTTTCTGCGTCGTGATCGCAGCGGTGTGGCAATCCACCGGCTTCGTGATGGCGCTGTTTCTCGCGGGTTTGCGCGGCGTCGACGGTGAAATTTTCAAGGCCGCGCAGATGGACGGCGCGGGCTTGCCCACCATCTACCGCAAGATCGTGATTCCGAGCATGCGCCCGGTGTTTTTCTCCGTGCTGCTGATTCTCTGCCACATCACGATCAAGACCTTCGACCTGGTCGTCGCGTTGACCGCGGGCGGCCCGGGTACGTCTTCCTCGCTGCCGGCTATTTTCATGTACACGTTTTCGTTCAATCGCGGGCAGCTGGGCGTCGGCGCGGCTTCGTCGATGATGATGCTCGCTACCGTTGTGGCCGTGCTCGTGCCGCTGATGTATCTGGAATCGAGGAGCACCCGCAATGCAGCCTAAGATGACGATCAGCCGTGCCGTCATTTATGCGGCCTTGATTCTGTTCGCCCTGTATTTCCTGTTCCCGTTGTACGTGATGCTGTCCACGTCGTTCAAGGACATCGACCAGCTGCGCTCCGGCAACCTGCTCACGCCGCCGACTCACTGGACCATCGATCCATGGATCAAGGCATGGAGCGGTGCGTGTACGGGTGTGCGCTGCGACGGCATGCAGCCGTTCTTCATGAACTCCGTGCGCATGGTGATTCCGGCCGTGCTGATTTCGTCGATCATCGGCGCGTTCAACGGTTATGTGCTCACGCACTGGCGTTTCCGCGGCGCGGATCCGATCTTCACGATGATCCTGGTCGGCTGCTTCATTCCGTTCCAGGCGATCCTGCTGCCGATGGCGCGTTTCGAAGGCTTCCTTGGCCTGTCGAACACGACGACCGGTCTGGTGGTGGTGCACGTGATCTACGGTATCGCCTTCACCACGATGTTCTTCCGCAACTTCTACGTGAGCATTCCGGCTGAACTCGTGAAGGCCGCGCGGATCGACGGTGCGGGTTTCTTCACGATCTTCACGAAGATTCTGATGCCGGTGTCGTTGCCGATTTTCATGGTGTGCCTGATCTGGCAATTCACGCAGATCTGGAATGACTTCCTGTTCGGGATTGTGTTCTCCGGTGTCGATTCGATGCCGATCACGGTGGCGCTGAACAACCTCGTGAACACGTCGACCGGCGTGAAGGAATACAACGTGGACATGGCCGGCGCGATCATCGCCGCGTTGCCGACGCTGCTCGTCTATATCGTCGCCGGCCGCTATTTCGTGCGCGGTCTGACGGCGGGCGCGGTTAAGGGCTAAACCCGGGTTAAACCATTCGCATCGCGGCGGGGCGTCTTCGATAGTGCGCCGCCGTCATCCGACAAGACGCTCCTGAGAAAACGCCGGGCCGCCCCAAGTTTTCTCAGCCCCCCTCGGGGGGGCCTGGCGCGAAGAGCCAGGTTCGGGGGCGCTTCCAAGTTGCACCAGAGACAAGAGGATTCACAGCATGGCAAGCCTTTCCATCCGTGACGTGTACAAGACTTACCCGAACGGGGTGCCGGTTCTGAAGGGTGTCAACATCGACATCGAAGACGGCCAGTTCCTGATTCTCGTCGGCGGCTCGGGCTGCGGGAAATCGACGCTGCTCAACATGATCGCCGGCCTCGAAACCGTGACCAAGGGCGAGATTCAGATCGACGGCAAGACGGTGAACAACCTCTCGCCGAAAGATCGCGACATCGCGATGGTGTTCCAGTCGTACGCGCTGTATCCGTCGATGACGGTGCGCGAGAACATCTCGTTCGGTCTGAACATCCGCAAGGTGCCGAAGCAGGAGCAGGCGCAGATCGTCGATCGCGTGTCGAATACGCTGCAGATCACGCACCTGCTGGACCGCAAGCCGGGTCAGCTCTCCGGTGGTCAGCGTCAGCGCGTGGCCATGGGCCGTGCGCTCGCACGCGATCCGGTGATGTTCCTGTTCGACGAACCGCTGTCGAACCTCGACGCGAAACTGCGTATCGAGATGCGTTCGGAAATCAAGTTGCTGCATCAACGCCTCGGCACGACGATCGTGTACGTGACGCACGATCAGATCGAAGCCATGACGCTCGGCGACCGCATCGCGGTGATGAAAGACGGCATCGTCCAGCAGTTCGGTGCGCCGCAGGAAATCTACGACTCGCCGGCTAATCTGTTCGTGGCAGGCTTCATCGGCGCGCCGCCGATGAACTTCATCCAGGGCAAGCTGGTGGAGCAGGGTTCGGGCGTCGGCATCGAGCTGGATACGGGCGCCGCGCGCAATGTGTTGAACCTGCCGTTCGAGTCGGCGAAGGTGAAGTCGCACGTTGGGCGCGACGTGATTCTCGGCCTGCGCCCTGAGCGGATCACGGACGCACGCGGCGCGCATGGTGACCACGCGAAGCTGCAGTCGATCGACGTGAAGGTCGACGTGATCGAGCCGACCGGACCGGACACGCTGGTGTTCGCGCAGGTCAACGGCAAGCGCATTGTGAGCCGTGTGCACCCGGCTTCGAACCCGCAGCCGCTGACGAATGCGACGCTGTTGTTCGACGCATCGAAGGCGGTGTTGTTCGATCCGTCCAATGAAGAACGGATTGCTTGAGGCGGCTAATTCGCCGGGCGATTCGCGTTGAAGATGAAGAAGGCCCCATGCGTTGTGAGACGCATGGGGCCTTCTTCGTTTACCGGGTACCGCTTGCTTCAGAGCCGGAACATGAACACAGCGCTCCCGCGCCGTGGTGTCAACCGTCCGTGATGCGCAGATCCGGATTGTTTCGCGCCAGTTCGGTGACCCACTCGGTGAAGGCGCGAAGCCGTGAACTCAGATTGCGGCGATGCGCATACAAAATCGACAGCGGCGCGCCAGGGCTCGTGTAGGTCGTGAGGATTTCCCTGAGCGCGCCTTGCGCGATCAGATCCGCGACCATGAAGCGCGACGGCTGGATGATGCCGTGGCCGAGCGCAGCCGCGCCGATGTAGACGCTGCCGTCGTTGACCGCGAGCACGCTCTTCAATGTGACCTTGACGATCTCGCCGTCCACCTGGTACTCGAATGGAAAGGTCTTGCCGCTGCGCGCGGAAACGTAGTTGACTGCGCGGTGTTCGCTGAGTTCGTCGAGCGTGGTCGGCGTGCCGAATTTCTCCAGATAGGCCGGCGACGCGCAGGTCACGATCCGCGCGTCGCCGATGCGTCGCGCGACGAGACTCGACTCTTCCGGCGTACCCATGCGGATCACACAATCCACGCCGTCCTGGATCAGATCGATATTGCGGTCCGCCAGGCCGAGCCGAACGTCGATCTCGGGGTATTGCCGGTAGAAATCGTCGAGCGCGGGCAGCAGCAGCGCACGGGCGAGCGTGCCGGAGGTATCGACGCGAATCGTGCCGCTCGGATGCTCGCGCTTGTTCGACAGCGACGATTCGGCATCGGTGACTTCCGCGAGGATACGCACGCAACGGTCGTAGAACAGCGCGCCGTCTTCGGTCACGCTGACTTGCCGCGTCGAACGGTTCAGGAGCCGCACACCGACATGCTCTTCCAGAGCCTGAATGGTGCGGCTGACTTTGGCGCGGGGCAGGTCGAGCGACTCGGATACTTTGGTGAAGCTGTTCGCTTCGACCACACGCGTAAATATCTCCATCGCTTCGAAACGGTCCATGTTTTGCCTTATGAGTGATGGGCTGAAGTGGGTTTCGAACAGAAGTGTATCGCTTGAAAATAGTGTTGGCGCGCTCGCGCGGTGATGTTGAGTCCGTGTGGGTTCGTAGGATCAATCGCGCTCGGGCGCGCCGAGCGGGAACAGCGGGCGGTACGGGCGCGCTTCGTCGACCGCGCGGGCGTACGATGGCCGGGCCAGCAGCCGCTTCCGGTAGGCGAGCACGTGCTCGAAAGCAGGGCCGATGCGGTGCGTCCAGTCGGCATAGAACAGGAACGGCGCCGCGCCGCAATCGGCGAGGCTGAACGTATCGCCGGCCGCCCATTCGCGCCCGGCCATCACCTTGTCGAGCCAGCCGTAGGCGGTGTCGAGCATGTCGCGGGCGTCGGCCACGGCGCGCGGATCGCGCTCCTGCTCGGGGCGCAGGCTGTCGTACACGATCTTTTGCTGCGGCGTGGAGATGTAATTGTCGAAGAAGCGATCCATGCTGCGCACTTCCAGCGCGGCGCGGGGATCGGTCGGCAGGAGCGGCGCCGGTCCTGGGTGATACAGGCCGAGATATTCGATGATGATGCTCGCCTCCGTCACGGTCCGGCTGCCGTCAACGAGCACAGGAAAGCGCTTGATCGGCCACAGCGCGGCGAATTCCGCCATGACCTGCGCGTCGTCGTGCGACAGGAGACGCAGTTCGAACGGCGTGCCGTTCTCGTAAAGCGCGGTCAGCACCTTCTGGCAGTACGAGGAGAAGGGGTGGGCGTAGAGCTTCAAGGTCATCGTGGTCACCTGGGGCGGTTGCGAGGAGCGCTGTGGCGCGATGACGGCCGCACGGGCCGTTTACCTGACGACGAACGAAGGCGGGAAGAATCGACAACTTCGCGACAACTTCGCAACAACCCCGCACCAACCGGCAGCCGCAAAAATTCTGGCGGAAGACAGATGGTCAGCCGTTTTCGGGGAGAAGCCCCGACGCTACAAAAGCTTATGCGCCGTGATTTGTTACGACAAAACGTCACAAACTTTCAAAGAAACATGGTGTAACATTTGAAAAATTTGTAAGAAAACCGACGTGACCACGACGTAACCGGGTTGTCGCCGTAATAAGAATGACCACCGGGGCGTCACGCAATGAATAACGAATAATTCGACGCACGGAGCCTTTGCATGTCAACGATCACGACTACGTCTGTGAATAGCGCGACCTCGGACGCGCAGAGTCAATTGCAGCAGGCGGCGCAATCGATTATCAGCGGTTCCACCGGCAACTCGACCATGGACGTGGCGTCGCTGGTGTCGGCGCTCGTGAATGCGAAGACGGCCGGCCAGACGGCGGCACTAAAGGCCAAACAGACGAGCGACACCACCGTCCTGTCCGCTTATGGCGCCTTGAGCTCCGCGCTAAATGCCTTGCAGGCGGCGATCAAGAATCTCTCCGACGGCACCACGCTGTCGACCTTCGGCGCCACCGCGAGCGGCAAAGGCATCGACCCGAAGGCCGGTCCCGGCGCGGTCGCCGGCAGCTACGCGATCGACGTCACGCAAATCGCCGCGTCGCAGAGTTTGTCGTCCTCGGCGTTCGACGCCACCGCCAAATTGGGCACCGGCAAGCTGACTATCGCGGTCGGCGGCAAGTCGATGGATGTCACGGTCGACGGCGCCAACAACACGTTGAGCGGTATCGCCAACGCAATCAACAAAGCGGGTAACAACCCGGGCGTGACCGCCACGATCGTGACCGGCACGGGCGGCGCTCACCTGGTGCTGCGCTCCACGACCACCGGCGCGGCCAACACCATCAACGTGTCCGCGAGCAATGTTCAGAACGACGCGGGCCTGTCGAGTCTCGGCGTGACGTCCACGCCAGGTGCGAACGGGACGGCGTCCACGATCGTCTCATCGGATACCAACAAGGCCTGGCGGCAAAGCGAAGCCGCTCAGGACGCGCTATTCACCATCGGCGGGATTGCAGCGAGCAGTTCCACGAACGCGGTCGCATCGGCGATTTCCGGCGTCACGCTGAATCTGTCGAGCGCCGCGGTCGGCACCACGCAGACGCTGACGATCGCGCCGGACACGACCGCGCAGAGCACGGCCATCACCAACTTCGCCAATCTCTACAACACCGTCGTCACGACCGTCAACTCGCTGTCCTCGTACGACAAGTCGTCGAAGACCGGCGGCGCGCTGCTCGGCGATTCGACGCTGATGACGATCAAGAATACGTTGGCGTCGATCGTCGGCGGTGGCGTCGGCGCCGGAACGTCAACGGTCGGTCTCGCTTCAATCGGCATTACGCTGAAGGGCGATCCGGCGGACGGCACACTGGTTATCGACAGCAAGAAGCTGAGCACATCGCTCACCAGCAGCCCGGCGCAGGTCGCCACGTTGTTCAACTCGACCAACGGCATTGGCGCCAAGCTGAACAGGAGCATTACGGATTTCGTGAAGACGGGCGGCATTATCGACACCCGCAGTTCGGCGCTGAATGCCGATCTGAAGAGCATCACGACGCAGCAGGCCACGCTCGCCAATTACAGCGCGCAGTTGACGAAGCAGTATCAGAACCAGTTCACCGCGCTCAATACGCTGATGGCGACGATGAACAACAACTCGCAGTATCTGACGGCACTGTTTGGCGGCTCGAAGAGTGCGGGGGCGTTAGCCACCAACAAGTAAGGCTGTTTCGCTAAAAGAAAGCGCGCCGCCTGGTTTCGGGCGGCGCGCTTTTTTTATTTGGCGAGGCGGCCTTGGTAAAGCGAGCTCAGTTGAACAAGCCCACTGAGGCAAGCTTAATGAGGCAAGCGCACGTTGAATCTGAACGTCACCAGTCTTGCGAGCAGGATAAAGGCGGTGGCGATCAACACGCTGTACACCGTATCGACGTTCACGTAGTCCAGCAGCACGTACAGCCAGCACCCCACAAAAGCGCAGGTCGCGTACGGTCGCGAATCGCGCAAGATCAGCGGCACCTCGTTGCACAGCACGTCGCGAATCACGCCACCGAATACACCTGTCAACACGCCCATCATCACTGACGTGAACCACGGCATCTGCGCGTCGTGCGCGATCGACGTGCCGGCAATGCTGAACAGGCCGAGTCCCACGGCATCGGCCACCAGCAAGACCCGTTCGGAGAGCAGGCGCGACGTCATCTTCAACAGGGTCGGCGCAAACAGCGACATCACGAAGATCGCGATCAGATAAGCCTGATGCTCGACCCAGTAGAAGGGCCGCCGCTCGAGCAGCACGTCGCGCAACGTGCCGCCGCCGAAGGCCGTCGCGATCGCCACGAGGAAGGTGCCCACCGCATCGAGCCGTCGGGTTCTGGCTTCGATAAACCCGGAAATCGCGTACGCGAAAATAGCCAGCGCCTCCATGATGGTCAGCGCCAGCGTCAGCCTCGGATGGATCACCGGTGCTCCGTCAGGACTTGGGGGAAGCCGTCACGACGCCCGGCTGCAACAGCACGACCACCGCACCCGCGCCGCCGTCATGCGGGCGCGCCTGACAGAACGCGATCACCTCGGACTTCTGCACGAGCCACGCGCGCACTTTGCCCTTCAATACAGGTTCTTTACCGATCGACCCAAGGCCCTTGCCGTGAATCACGCGCAAACACCGCAGGCCGCGTTTCACCGACTCGCGGATGAACTCGGCCAACGCCTCGCGCGCTTCCTCGCGACGCATCCCGTGCAGATCGATTTGCGCCTGCACGATCCAATCGCCACGACGCAGTTTTCGCACGACTTCCTGACTCACGCCGGGCCGGCAATAGGACAGCGTTTCGTCGGTTTCGAGCAGGACCTCGGGATCGAATTCGTCGGAGATCGCTTCGTGCAGCACGGCTTCTTCGTCGAGTCTGGTTTGCACCGGCAGCGGCGACGGCGGATTGCGCGCCAAGCTGGCGCGCGGCGGGACCGCCAGCGGCGCGACGGCGCCGATCTCGCGGCGAAACAGATCGGCATCCGCCGACGCTTCGCGCTGCGCTACCGCCGCTGCCGCGCGTTCGCGTTCACGCCGTTGCGTCTCGCCCTTTAACGTATCGCGCAGCGCGCCGAGGCCGGCCAGGCCTGCGGCCGGTTCGATCTTCGGTTTGACGGCGGGTGCGGCCGGCTCGGGCGCGGGCCGGGCAACGGCACGGACGCGCTTCGGTTCGCTGGGGTGGGGCTGATTCTTCGGCATATTGGCAATACACAGAAAAGTAGATCGATCGCGCGACGCAGACGACACGCGCCACGACGCAAAAAAGGCCGCCAGCTTCTCAGCCGCGGCCTTCTTTCAAGCAAGCGGCCGGGCCATGCCCAGCCGCCATTTTACCGTCATGCTTATTGTTGCAGATGCGGTTGCAGATGCGGTTGCAGATGCGGTTGCAGATGCGGTCGCAGATCAGCGGTCGGCTTCGGCGCTCATTACGTGCTCGCCGATATCTTCAATGCTTTCCAGGTAACGCTGCGCGTCGAGCGCGGCCATACAGCCCGTGCCCGCGCTGGTGATCGCCTGACGATAGACATGATCCTGCACGTCGCCCGCCGCGAACACGCCCGGCACGCTGGTTGCCGTTGCGAAACCGTTCAGACCGCCTTTGGTGATGATGTAGCCGTTCTTCATCTCCAGCTGACCTTCGAAAATGTCCGTGTTCGGCTTGTGGCCGATCGCGACGAAGAGGCCTTGCAGCGCGATGTCCGTCGTATCACCGTTTTTCGTATTCTTGATACGCAGGCCGGTCACGCCGGTCTGGTCGCCGGTCACTTCCTCGAGCGTGCTGTTCCACTTGATCTCGACCACGCCTTCCTTTTCCTTCGCCAGCAGACGGTCGATCAGGATCGGTTCGGCACGGAACTTGTCGCGGCGATGGATCACCGTGACCTTCTTGGCGATGCCGGCGAGATAGAGGGCTTCCTCGACCGCGGTATTGCCGCCGCCGATCACGGCCACATGTTGTTGCTTGTAGAAGAAGCCGTCGCAGGTGGCGCAAGCCGACACACCCTTGCCCATGAACGCTTCTTCAGACGGCAGGCCGAGATACTGCGCCGATGCGCCGGTCGAGATGATCAGCGAGTCGCAGGTGTATTCGCCCGAATCGCCGATCAGGCGAATCGGCTTCTCATCCAGCTTGGCCGTATGGATGTGGTCGAAAATGATTTCCGTGTTGAAGCGCTCGGCGTGTTCCAGGAAGCGCCCCATCAGTTCCGGGCCTTGCACGCCATGGGCGTCGGCAGGCCAGTTTTCGACGTCGGTCGTGGTCATCAGCTGGCCGCCTTGGGCGAGGCCCGTGACGAGCACCGGCGACAAGTTGGCGCGTGCCGCGTAGACCGCTGCCGTGTAGCCGGCGGGACCGGAACCGAGAATCAGAACCTTGGCGTGTTTCGTGGAAGTTGCGGGCATGATCGAAATCCTTTTACGGCGCCCGGCTCGCCCATGCGAGGCCGCGCGACTTGAGCTGAAACTATAGATGGGTATCAGAGCGGCATTATAAAGGGCGGCACGCCGGCCTGCTCCATGAAGCTTTCCGATCGCGGCGATAGCGTTGCCGCGGGCTCCGGCGGCCTTTCGCGAGTTTCGTGAGGCCAATCGGCTAAGTTACCGTCATTTACAGCCTCGCGTGAGGCACTGCGTTTACAATAGGCCGCATCGATGGACCCGGCAGCCGGGACCGGGTCCGGAGCCGCTCCAAGGGGCGCTTCGGGCCGCAAATCTGGCGGCAGATCGGCCACACAAGCAACAGGATCAATGGCAAAAGCTCCCTATTCCGCGAGCGCGCAGGCATTGCCGCACCGCATGTCGCGCCTCTTCACCGAAATCCGCTGGATCTTGCAGGTCGCGCTCGGCGTGTTCCTGCTCATGGCGCTCGTCAGCTACAGCCGGCACGATCCGAGCTGGACGCATGCCGCGCAGGTCGACCACATCGCCAACTGGGCGGGCCGCGTCGGCGCGTGGACGTCCGACATCCTGCTACTGCTGTTCGGCCTGTCCGCCTATTGGTGGATCGTGCTGCTTGGCCGCCATATCTCCGCCAATTACCGCCGCATCACCCGTCACGAGACAGTGCCTGAAGATGCGCCGCGCGATGCCGGCTGGCTCGCGGACGCGTTCGCGTTCATGCTGGTGTTGCTCGCGTGCGACGGTATCGAGGCGTTGCGCATGTGGTCGCTGAAAGTGCAATTGCCACGCGCGCCGGGCGGCGTGATCGGCGAAGCGGTTGCGCGCGGTATTTCGCATGCGCTGGGCTTTACGGGCGGCACCTTGGCGCTGCTGATCGTGCTGGGCATCGGTTTGTCGCTGTATTTCCGATTTTCGTGGCTGTCGGTGTCGGAAAAGGTCGGTGAATCGATCATTTCGGCGGTCACGTTCGCCAAACTGCGCCGCGAGGCCGGTCGCGACCGCAAATTGGGCGAAGCCGCCGCCGTGAAGCGCGAAGGCAAGGTCGAAAAGGGTCGCGTGCGGATCGAGGAGCACGAGCCGGTCATGATCGTGCCGCCGATCGTCACGCCCGCCAAATCGGAGCGCGTCGAGAAAGAGCGGCAAGTGCCGCTTTTCACCGATCTGCCGGGCGACTCCACCTTGCCGCCGATCTCGCTGCTCGACGCAGCGCCGGCCGCGCAGGAAACCATTTCCGCCGATACGCTCGAATTCACCTCGCGCCTGATCGAGAAAAAGCTCAAGGACTTCGGCGTCGAAGTGAGTGTGGTCGCCGCGTATCCGGGCCCGGTCGTCACGCGTTACGAAATCGAGCCGGCCACCGGTGTGAAGGGCAGCCAGATCGTTGGTCTCGCGAAAGACCTCGCGCGTTCGCTGTCGCTGGTGTCGATTCGCGTGGTCGAGACGATTCCCGGCAAGAATTTTATGGCGCTGGAGTTGCCGAACCAGCGCCGTCAAACCGTGAGTCTCTCGGAGATTCTCGGCTCGGCGGTTTATGCGGATGCGGCTTCGCCTCTCACCATGGGCCTTGGCAAGGACATCGGCGGCAAGCCGGTATGCGCCGACCTCGCGAAAATGCCCCACTTGCTGGTGGCCGGTACGACCGGTTCGGGCAAGTCGGTGGGTATCAACGCGATGATCCTGTCGCTGCTCTACAAGGCGAGCGCCGACCAGGTCCGCATGATCCTGATCGATCCGAAGATGCTGGAAATGAGCGTCTACGAGGGCATTCCGCATCTGTTGTGTCCGGTGGTGACGGACATGCGCCAGGCGGGTCACGCGCTGAACTGGGCGGTGGCCGAAATGGAGCGCCGCTACAAGCTGATGAGCAAGCTCGGCGTGCGTAACCTCGCCGGCTACAACAACAAGATCGACGAAGCCACGAAGCGCGAAGAAAAGCTGCCGAATCCGTTCAGCCTGACGCCGGACGATCCGGAACCGCTCGCGCGCCTGCCGAACATCGTCGTCGTGATCGACGAATTGGCCGACCTGATGATGGTGGTCGGCAAGAAGGTCGAAGAACTGATCGCGCGGATCGCACAGAAGGCGCGCGCGGCCGGCATCCATCTGATTCTGGCAACGCAGCGTCCGTCGGTCGACGTGATTACCGGCCTGATCAAGGCCAACGTGCCGACGCGCATGGCGTTCCAGGTGTCGTCGAAGATCGACTCGCGCACGATTCTCGATCAGCAAGGCGCGGAATCGCTGCTCGGCATGGGTGACATGCTGTACCTGCCGCCGGGCAGCGGCTTGCCGGTGCGTGTGCACGGCGCGTTCGTGTCGGACGAAGAAGTGCATCGCGTGGTCGACAAGCTCAAGGAGCAGGGCGAGCCGAACTACATCGAGGGCATTCTCGAAGGCGGCGTAACGGGCGAGGGCGACGAAGGCTCCGCGGGCGCCGGCGGAACCGGCTCGGGCGACGGCGAATCGGACCCGTTATACGACCAGGCGGTCGACGTGGTGCTGAAGAACCGCCGCGCGTCGATCTCGCTGGTGCAGCGGCATTTGCGGATCGGCTATAACCGCGCGGCGCGTTTGCTCGAGCAGATGGAGAACTCGGGCGTGGTGTCGGCGATGTCGTCGAACGGCAATCGCGAAATTCTTGCGCCAGCGCGGGAAGCGGAATAGGCGGTTCTTGCGGCGATGCCACTGAATCGGCCGCAAGCACCGCTTATCAACCCGGCCTAAGAGTTCCGCTATAAGCCCCGCTTAAGGCTTCTTGCTTAAGCTGTAACCCAAGGCCGAGGGCTCCTCCCTCGGTTGTGCGGTTCAAGCTAGCCGCCACGGTCCCCGGCCGCAGCCTTCAAAGCCCGCCGCCACGACCGTTCAACAAATTCAATCAAGGGAGAAAAACACCATGCAACTATTCGCGCAGCAGCACGCCCGACAGAGTGCTCAATCCCGCCGTTTCGGCCAACTCGCTCGCACGATCGCACGTGGCGTCGGTAGCGTGGCGATCGGTGCGTCGATGCTCGTCGCGTCGCAGGCATTCGCGAGCGGCACCGAGCAACTGAAGGCGTTCGTCGCGCAGGTGCATTCCGCGCGCGGTACCTTTGTGCAGCAGGAAGTGCGCGCGCCGAGCAAGGCACAGGGCGCGAGCGGCGTGCTGTCCACGGGTGGCAAGACCGGCACATCGAGCGGCACGTTCACGTTCGCGCGTCCCGGCAAGTTCATCTGGCAATACGAGAAGCCCTACGCACAACTGCTGCAAGCCGACGGCGACAAGCTCTACGTGTACGACAAGGATCTGAACCAGGTAACGGTGCGCAGTCTCGGCGGCGCCCTCGGCGCGAGCCCGGCGGCGATCCTGTTCGGCAGCAACGATCTGGACAAGAACTTCACGTTGCGCGATGCGGGCGTGAAGGCCGGCATCGACTGGCTTGAACTCACGCCGAAAGCGAAAGACACGCAGTTTCAGCGCGTCGGCATCGGCTTCAAGGACGGCAATCTTGAAGCGATGGAACTGCACGACGTGTTCGGCAACGTGACGTTGCTGACCTTCTCGAACATTCAGAAGAACCCGTCGCTACCGGCCGATGCGTTCAAGTTCACGGTGCCGAAGGGCGCGGACGTGATCAACGGATAAGCTGCCCAGCTTGCCTCTGGAATGAAAAAGCCGCGCAGCAATTGCGCGGCTTTTCTTTTGGCGGCGCGTGCAACGCCGAACCGCTACTCATCCACTTCCAGCACCTGCACCGGATGCGCGGCCTTCATGTCGTCGATAAACGCTTCGACAATATCCGTTCGATGCTGCCGCGCGCGCGTGACCATATGAAATGCCACGCGGTAACGCATCTGTGCGGGATTCAACGCGGCCAGCAAGCCCTGCTTCACGAACGGCGCCGCGAAATGCCCCGGCAGATAGCCGAGATGATGCCCTGACAGCACCAGCATCGCGACCGCTTCCATGTTGTCGGCGACGGCGGTCACGTTCTGCGGCGTGGTCGAACTTTCGGCTTCAGGGAGCGGATAGCTGCGCCACGCCCATTCGTGAGCCGCGGCTTCGGCGGGCGACACCTCGCCGGCTGAAGCGAACAGCGGATGCCCCTTGGCGCAATACGCGAACTGATCTTCGGCGAACACCTCGGTGTATTCGAGCGACGGCACGCGATGCCAGAAATAGCCGATGCCGATCTGAATCCGGCCGTTCAACAGCAGTTCTTCGAGCTCGCCAGGCGAGCGCACCAGAATCGAAAATCGTACCGATTGATCGCGTGCCCGAAACCGGCCGATCGCGTCGCTGATGCGTGCGCTCGCCGACACCGGCGTGTGGCCGATCATGCCGATATCGAGCGTGCCGACCAGCTTGCGGCCGACATTGCGCGCCTGCATGCCGAAGGTATCGACGGCGGACAGCAGGGCGCGCGCCGCGTCGATGAATTGCTCGCCGCGCGCGGTTAGACTGAAGCCGCCGCGGCCGCGCTCGCACAGCCGGTAGCCGAGGCGCGTTTCCAGCGTGGCGAGTTGCGTGCTGATGGTCGACTGGCCGACGTTGAGCGTGGCCTGAGCCGGCGAAACGCCGCCTGCGTCGACAATGGCGAGGAAGACGCGGATCAGCCGCAGGTCGAGATCGGTGAGTTGGGAGAACATGCGTCAGGATACATCGCTACGAATCAATGTGAAGTTTATTCTGTTCGTATTTTAACTTGAAGGAAACTGCTCAAGAATCGAGACTCGCCCGGCAAGGTGCGCTTTTTTATTGATTCCTCGGCCGGTTGCACGATTTTGCTTACTGCCCCCTTTTCATTGCCGAGACACGATGAATACCTCTTCCTTCATTTCCCCCGAAGCCGGTGAACGGCCGCAACCGCTGTCCGGCAACGCCATGCCCCGCTGCGGCGGCATTGCGACGATGATGCGGCTGCCGAACGTCGGCTCGGCCGAAGGGTTCGACGCCTGCTTCGTCGGCGTGCCGTTCGATCTCGGCACCTCGAACCGCACCGGCGCGCGCTTTGGGCCGCGCCAGATCCGCAGCGAATCGGTGTTGCTGCGCCCGTACAACATGGCGACCCGCGCCGCGCCGTTCGATTCGCTGCGCGTGGCCGATCTCGGCGACGTGGCGATCAATCCGTACAACCTGCACGATTCGATCGCGCGCATCGAAACCGCTTACGACGAAATCCTCCAGCACAACTGCAAGCCGATCACATTGGGCGGCGACCACACGATCGCGCTGCCGATCCTGCGCGCGATTCATCGCAAGCACGGCAAGGTCGGCCTGATTCACGTGGACGCGCACGCCGACGTCAACGACACGATGATGGGCGAAAAGATCGCGCACGGCACGCCGTTCCGCCGCGCGGTGGAAGAAGGCTTGCTCGATTGCGACCGCGTCGTGCAGATCGGTTTGCGCGGCACGGGTTACGCGGCGGAAGATTTCGACTGGTGCCGCGATCAGGGCTTTGAAGTCGTGCAGGCCGAAGCATGCTGGAACCAGTCGCTCGCGCCGCTGATGGCGCGCGTGCGTGAACGCATGGGCGACGGTCCGGTGTACATCACGTTCGATATCGACGGTATCGATCCAGCCTTCGCGCCGGGTACGGGCACGCCGGAAATCGCTGGCTTGACGGTGCCGCAGGCGCTGGAAATCATTCGTGGCTCGCATGGCTTGAACATCGTCGGCTGCGATCTGGTTGAGGTTGCGCCGCCGTACGATCCGTTCGGCACGACCGCGCTGCTCGGCGCGAATCTCGCGTTCGAATTGCTGTGCGTGTTGCCGGGTGTCGAGTATCGGGCATCGACGCGTTGAGTTGCGTGTTGGACTGCGCGGTGGACTGACCAAGGCTGACGGCGCATGAAGAGAAAAGGCCTGCATTTGCAGGCCTTTTCTGTATGACGAGGATACTTGCGCGACTCAGGCGTAAGCAGTTTTCCGAACCGACACCAGCGCCAGATAACACACCGCGCCGATCGCCAGAGCGGGCAACGTGGCGCCCAGATTCGGCAGCCATTGATTGATCACCTGATATGACACAATCCCGATTGCCCACGAGGCGAACGCGCTCAGATGCCAGCCGCCCGAGAAGCCGTAACGGCCGCGAACGTCGGCGAGTACGGCGGCTTCAATGCGACGCTTGCGCACGACGAAGTGATCCACCAGCACCACGCCGAATAGCGGCGCGAATACGGAGCCGATCAACAGCAGGAAGTTCTGATACTTCGCCATCGGCACGAGCAAGGCGATCGCCGTGCACAGCGCGCCAAACGCCGCCGACAACAACGGCACGCTGCCGCGCGTCCAGAACGTGCCGGTCGAGACCGCGGCCGAGTGGATGTCGGCGAACGCGTTGTCCACTTCGTCGATCAGGATCAGCAGCAGGGCGAGGCCGCCGCCCGCTTGCGCCAGCGCGCCGGTCAGCAGCGCGTCGCCACCGCCTGCCGCGAGACCGTAAATCGCGCCGAGCGCGTAAAACCAGATGTTCGCAATGCCATAGCCGAGCAGCGTGCCGCGGAAGGTTTCGCCGGGGCGTCGGCCGAAACGCGTGTAGTCGGCGATCAGCGGCAACCACGAGAGCGGCATTGCGACCACGAGATCGATTGCGCCGCCGAACGACATCTCGCCGGTGCCCGGACGGCGCATCAGCGCGGCCAGATCATGCTTGGCAAGCAGATTCCACGAGAGCCATGCGGCGCCCGCCAGCAGCAGCCAGATGCCCCACGTGCGCAGAAACCGGCGCACGAACGACAGCGGGCCGCTAATGGCCAGCAGCGTGGCGAGCAAACCGAAGATCACGGTCCAGATCAGCGGCATCGGGAAACCGAAGGCCTGCTTGGCGAGCGCATCGGCGGAATCGCGCATCACGATCACCTCGAACGAGCCCCAGCCGACCAGTTGCACCGCGTTCAGCACCGCCGGCACCGATGCGCCGCGCACGCCGAGCGTCGGCCGCAGCGACGACATGGCCGCAAGGCCGGTATCCGTGCCGATCACGCCGGCCAATGCCAGCAAGACGACACCGATCACGCTGCCGATCACGATCGCCAGCAACGCGTGCGGCAGCGACAGGCCTGGCACCAGCAGCGCACCCGCCTGCGCAACCAGCAGGCCGATGCCGAGCGAAAACCAGAGCGCGAAAGCGTCGCCGGTGCGGAATGCGCGGCGCGCGTCGGGCACCGGCGTGAGCGGTGCGTAGGTGGAGCCGGCGTCGCCGGCGAGTGGATCTTGTGCCATCTAATCGTGTCCCTGTGGGTATTGCTTGCGAATCTGCGCGCGAATCTTGTTCGAACCGTATTGCCTGAATCTCTCCGGCACACCGTGCGGCCATCGTCCGCGCGCCGTCACTGTCATAATGCGGGACGTTGCCCGCACTCTTGCGTGCCGGCTTAGTTCATCCGGCAGCACGCCGCCTTCACACGGACCGCGTCCGGAAAAGCCGAGATTATCCCCAAAACGTCATGTTTGAAGAAACCCGTGCCAATGTTCCGCTCGCCGAACGCCTGCGGCCCCGCAATATCGACGAAGTAATCGGCCAGAAGCACCTGCTCGGTCCGAACAAGCCGCTGCGGGTCGCCTTCGAATCCGGCGAAGCCCATTCGATGATCCTGTGGGGCCCGCCCGGCGTCGGCAAAACCACGCTCGCGCGGCTCATGGCCGACGCGTTTCACGCTGAGTTCATCGCGTTGTCGGCGGTGTTGTCGGGCGTGAAGGATATTCGCGAAGCCGTCGAGACCGCGCAGATTCATCGCGCGAACGGGCATCAGACGCTCGTGTTCGTCGACGAAGTGCATCGCTTCAACAAGAGCCAGCAGGACGCGTTCTTGCCGCACGTCGAATCGGGGCTGTTCGTGTTCGTCGGCGCGACGACTGAGAATCCGTCGTTCGAGGTGAACAGTGCGTTGCTCTCGCGAGCCGCCGTCTACGTGCTGAAAAGCCTCACCGACGAAGAACAACGCGAACTGCTCGACCGCGCGCAGAAAGAACTCGGCGGCCTCACGTTCACCGACGAAGCCCGCGACGCCCTGATCGGTTCCGCTGACGGCGACGGCCGCAAGCTACTGAACAACCTGGAAATCGTCGCGCGCGCGGCGGCACAGCAAAAGAGCACCGAAATCGACAGCGCTTTGCTCGGCAGCGCGCTCGCGGAAAATCTGCGCCGCTTCGACAAAGGCGGCGACGCATTTTACGACCAGATCAGCGCGTTGCATAAATCGGTACGCGGCAGCAGCCCGGACGGTGCGCTCTACTGGTTCTGCCGCATGCTCGACGGCGGCGCGGACCCGCGTTATCTCGCGCGGCGTATCGTGCGCATGGCATGGGAAGACATCGGCCTCGCCGATCCGCGCGCGGCCCGCATCGCGCTCGACGCCGCCGAAACCTATGAGCGCCTCGGCACGCCCGAAGGCGAGTTGGCGCTGGCGCAGGCGATCATGTATCTGGCGGTCGCGCCGAAGTCGAACGCCGGGTACAACGCGTACAACGAGGCACGGCGATTCGTGAGCAAGGACCAGTCGCGCGGCGTGCCGGTGCATCTGCGTAACGCACCGACCAAGCTCATGAAAGAACTCGGCTACGGTCACGAATACCGCTATGCGCATGATGAACCCGATGCCTACGCGGCCGGCGAGACCTATCTGCCGGACAACATGCGCGATCCGCATTGGTACGAGCCGACGCCGCGCGGTCTTGAAGGCAAGATCGGCGACAAGATGGCGCGCCTCGCCGAGCTCGACGCGCAGTGGCGCAGCGAGAACAAGCCTAAAAAGGGCTGAGCGTGCTGGCATGTGCTGCTGCGGCCGTTTCGGATGCCGTGTCGCCAATGCGCACGCCTTGACCGTGCCTTGACCATCTAACGCACCGGCCGCCCGCGCCGGTGCGCTAAAATCTCACCCTCATACAACGAACTTCCGCCCCATCCCATGCTCGACATTCAGCTGCTGCGCAAAGACCTCGACGGCGTCGCCAAGCGCCTCGCCGACCGCGGCTATACCCTCGACGTGGCGGCCTTTACCGCGCTCGAAGCGGAACGCCGCGACACCCAGACCCGTACCGAAGAGATGCAGGCGCGCCGCAACACGCTGTCGAAGCAGATCGGCGGGATGAAAGGGCGGGGCGAGGATACGTCGGCGCTGATGGCCGAAGTGGGCGGAATTGGCGACGAGATGAAGGCGTCGGCGGCCAAACTGGACGATATCCAGAAGCGTCTGTCCGACCTGCTGCTTGGCGTGCCGAACCTGGCGCACGAAAGTGTGCCGATGGGTAACGATGAAACCGGGAATGTCGAAGTACGCCGCTGGGGCACGCCGCGCCAGTTCGATTTCGAGGTGAAGGACCACGTCGACGTCGGCACGCCGCTCGGCCTCGATTTCGAGACCGGCGCGAAACTGTCGGGCGCGCGTTTCACGTTGCTGCGCGGCCAGATTGCGCGGCTGCATCGCGCGTTGGCGCAGTTCATGATCGACACACATACGCTGCACCACGGCTACACCGAGGTGTACACGCCGTACATCGTGAATCCGGAAATTCTGTACGGCACCGGCCAACTGCCGAAATTCGCCGACGACATGTTCCGCGTCGAGAAGGGCGGTGACGAGAACACGGTCACGCAGTATCTGATTTCGACATCGGAAATTTCGCTGACGAACACGGTGCGCGACAGCATCCTCGAAGCGGACGCGTTGCCGATCAAACTGACCGCGCATTCGCCGTGCTTCCGCTCGGAAGCGGGCTCATATGGCCGCGATACGCGCGGCCTGATCCGCCAGCATCAGTTCGACAAGGTCGAAATGGTGCAGATCGTCGCGCCGGAAGCGTCGTATGACGCGCTGGAGCAGATGGTCGGTCACGCTGAGGCGATTCTGCAGAAGCTTGAACTGCCGTACCGCGTGATCACGCTGTGCACGGGCGATATGGGTTTCTCGGCTGCCAAGACGTACGACCTGGAAGTGTGGGTGCCTGCGCAGAATACCTATCGCGAGATATCGAGCTGCTCGAACACGGAGTCGTTCCAGGCTCGCCGGATGCAGGCGCGCTTCCGCAATGCGCAAGGCAAGCCGGAGCTGGTGCATACGCTGAACGGTTCGGGTCTGGCCGTTGGCCGCACGCTCGTGGCAGTGCTGGAGAACTTCCAGAACGCGGATGGTTCGGTGACGGTGCCGGCGGCATTGCGGCCTTACCTTGGCGGCGTGGAACGGCTGGACGTGCCGGCGGCTTGATTGACGCGGGTTGATGCGCGATTGATGCCCGCCGTTGATGCCGTTGCCGATTGCCAGGTTTCCTTGAAATTTTTTCGACGAGGGACTTGGAAATCGGGTTCAGCTGTTCTATAATCTTTCTCTCCCAAGCAACGACCCGCTTGGATCTGACGAAATAACAGCCAGGTAACCTTGTTGTTGTGAGTCGGAAGACCCGGAAAGGTGGCAGAGTGGTCGAATGCGCTGGACTCGAAATCCAGTGTACCTTTAGGGGTACCGTGAGTTCGAATCTCACCCTTTCCGCCAGAATTGTTCAAAAAACCCCGTAAAGTCAATGACTTGCGGGGTTTTTTGTTTTCTAGCTCGCAAAACGACTATCAAAACAATTTCGCGCATCTTCGGTCGTTTGCTGCGCCCTAGCCGTTTCGTGCATGATTCAGGGCTACTGCTTGCCCCATTGCGCCGAACATCAACCGGCCGGAACAGTCGCTGACTTCAGCGTCTGAATGACCTCAGACCAAGAGGGTTGATAGAAGAGAAAGATCGGATTTTGCTCCTTCGATACCTGCAATGCCAGCTCGTCCATCTCAATCGACAACTGGTTTAATGCCTGCAATTTTGAGTTGCTATCAAATATTCTCCGCGAACCGTCTGGCACGAGCAGTGTCTTTGCGAAATCGTGATTTCTCGCAAGCACGTCAAGATGGCGCTGTGTCTCGGCCAAAATGGCAAGCTCGTGTAGATAACCGGCGAGAAGGCCGCCTAGATCGGCGTGCCACATCGCGGCAGCAATATCGAAGCTGGGGAGACCGTCGATCGAATCTTCCTCACTGTCTGCCTTCACATGCTTGCACAGTCGAATTGATTTTTTCAATCCAAAGAGCGTCAGTTCGTCGCGCTGCCTTAGTTCATCAATGTGTCGAAAGGGCATATTTAGAATCGACTGCTGCTGGCGCTTATCAAGAATGCAGACGCCCCGGTCACGCTCTAGAAACGAGGCTTGATAGTCACGACTATCGTGCCAATGTGATGGCACCACGTCGACCGGCCTTCTAAGGGACCCACCTGAAATCTTTATCGCCTTGGCACCGTCAACATCGACATCCGCTGCGGGAAATTTTTCGGAAAGGATGCTTTCCGAGTGCGTTCGCAAGAATTGCAACGCCGACAAAGGTGTGTAGGAGATCGGACTATTAAAATGACCGGCACGACTTCGAGGACCGTTGACATCGTACGTAAAGAATGCATTGTTGAGGACAAGCAAGTCAACGTCACTCACACCTCGAATATGGATGTTCGCGGCAACCGATCCTTGCAACCGAAAATCGACGTCGACCCCCGCCGAGGTTAGTCCCGTTTTGAGCTGCTTGCCAACTCGGGTCGCTTCTTCAAGGCTAATGCGGGTGTAATCCTGATCCACTTCCTGCATTGCACCCAGCGCGTACTGGGTATAAGGCATGGCCCTTGCGCGCTTCTTGTAGCTCTCTTCGACAAGGCTTTTCGCCAGCACCTCGTACTTGCTATCTTGGGCTAACGCGGTTAGCCGGTCCATGCCACTGCGACGGGATTCAAGCTGGGCGAGTCGTTCGTCAATGGTTTTAGCCATGTTAGCCGCCTTTCGTAAGTTTCATCGTTCCATACGTGAAGCGACCGTGACCATTGAAGTATTCTCCCAAGGCTGTTTTCAAACCCGGGTCAAACGTAAGTTCCGCGAATCCCCTGTGGGCGGGCAGGTCAGCCTGATCAATATTTGGCTCGTTTCTGTAGTTGTACATTAGGCGGAACCCGTCCGCTTCGTCATAGACGATGGCAGCCGTTACGCTGTTGGAAACCGACTGCGCAGTTTTCAGCCGAATGCGGACGCGGTCCCAACTCTGGACGATAACAATTTCAGCTTGCCACGTGTCCCCGGCGTTTCCGTCCGCCTTGATTGATTGCCCAATGCAGTTCCAGGTACCACTGAGATCGGGAACCCGCAGCAGTCTGGCGAGAAATGGCAGCCTCCACACTCTCCGATCAAAAAACCAATAGAGCAACGCGTACACGGTACCGGCTGTGACAGGCCACAGTATTAACGATGGAACGCTTTTCGCCAGGCCCAGTGTCTGAGCAACCCTGACCAATGCCAGAAAGAGAGTAACGATAATCGATGAAACTGCTGCTGCAATGCCGCCGATGGTGTGCCCGATCTTTGCCCGATTTAATCCGCCGACGACTGAGTACTCATGTTCCATACTCTACCCTCACGCCCGTAGTATTGGTTCGCCCGCTCAGATGCGCCTGCTCTCCCTTTCTCATCGAGTTAGCAATATTGCGCGTTGGGGACGAAAGGGGGTGCGCGACTAAAGCCGCGTACCGCTGACCTCGTTGATAACGCTTTGCCTCATGCAGGGCGACCCGTAGAGGTTACTTCTTCGGCTTGACTGCGTCGCGAATGCCCTTCTCGCTTGTCTTTCCCGTTTCCCGTCGCATCTGGTCGAGCGTCGTCTTGGGCGGAAAACCCGGAATGGGCTTGGGCAGATTCTGGTTTTCGGTGTCGCTGCGCTTCTGCCGAATGCGACCGTCTTCGTTGCGATGACGACCATCGAGGCCTGGCTCTTTCATAGTGTTTCCGTCCTCCCACAGGTTACTGGCGAACGGCCAGCGCGTCTGAACGGCTATGCAAAGCGCACTTGGGGTCTGGAGCGCGTATTTCAAGACGGGTGCACTAGCGCGCAGAATGGCCTATGTCCGCCTGCGACGGTTGACCAACCGGTCCCAGGAACCGATGGATTCCGCTGGGGGCAACGAAGCGAGTGCATTGACCACGATTGCGGGACCGGACAGCATGGTCAACAAACGCCGGTAGATTGCCGCGCCGTTTCTACCCCCGAACGCGGTAATCAACTGCGGCTGGGCTTGCTGATTACCGTCCGAATTGATTACCGTGGTTGACTACCAGTTAGGATGGCATGTCCTCGGCGCAGGCCCGCTTGACCGTAGCTGTGCCGACGCCGAACTTCTCGGCAGTCACCCGGATGCTCGCGCCGCGTTCCGCCCGCCATGCCTTGATTGCAGCGTAGTCATGTGATCGCGCGCGCCCCCTGTATTTCCCTTCCGCTTTCGCGATCGCCACGCCGCGCCGCTGCATTTCGGCACGGTTTAGATAATCGGCTTCGCCCTGCGCGGCCATGAACGCCAGCACTGCGTCGCGCGTCGCTTTCTCGATGGCGTCTTTGGCCTTTCCATCAAAGACCATCCCGTTGAGCGTGCATTCGACCCGCACACCCAGTTCCATCAGTCGGCGCATGGTGGCGTGCAACTCGTCGTAACGACGGCTGATGCGGTCGAGCCAGCGCACGATGAGAATGCCACCGTGCCGCAGATCGTGTTCGGCTCTGCGCCACTGTTCCCGCGCGTCCGGAGCAACGTGGTAGCCGCTGACGCCCTCATCAATGAAAACATCCTTGTCCTGCACGCCGTGGGTTCTAGCGTCCTCGTACTGGCTTGCAGATGACTGGCCGTCCGTGGTCGAAATCCGTCCGTAATAGAGCTTGCGCATGGCGGTGATGGATCATTAGGATGTGTGGCCCAATTGTAGCATAGCTCAAATAGACGGTTGATCCTGTTGATCCATGTTCAAACGCCCCGGCGAGTGGTCCGTTACGGTGTACCCCACTGAGCCAGGACGCGAACAGGGGAAACCGTCGGATATCCGATCCGGGAATGTCGGTGGTCAACTGCGGCTAATAAGAAAAATATCGATCCCGAGCTTATCGGTAGTTAGCACGCAGCGATTCTGTCGACCACAGAAGCCTCATGGCAGCTATTTATATATCGGAGAATTTCAAGAAATGAAAATGTAAGGTTATGCGTCTGGAATTAATGCACCTTAAATCTGTGACTTGAAAAAGACAGGCGAATGTTTCTTGACATTCATTCGTCGGAAGATTCGGTAAGATCCAATCCGAAAAAATAAATTCGGATAAAGACCATGCTACGGGGTGCTCGTGAGAGCAGGCAGCGACTCGCCCAAATAGAGGCAGCGCGGCAGGCAAAAATTTTTGATGCGGCGTCAATCGGCGTGGCGGCGCAGTCGCGACCGCTATGGATGAAGGCGACTGCATGTGTCATGGCGGTGGTGACTTATCTGCTTCCCGGCGTGCTCACGCTGGACGAGGTCGCACATGCTGCACCGATCGTCGACCCGCGTGCACCTATTCCGTTTCAGCCAAGCATCACGCAGACGAGCACTGGTGTGCCGGCGGTCAATATCGCCGCGCCGAACGCCAACGGCATCAGCGTCAATAGCTACCAGTCATTCAATATCGACAGCAACGGGCTGGTGCTGAACAACAGCCTCACACCCGGTACGCCGCTGTTGGGCGGCACGCTTGGCGCCAACCCGAATCTCGCCGGCCGTACTGCGAGCGTGATCGTCAACCAGGTCACGACAACGGGGCCTGCTTCAACGCTGGTCGGTCCGTTGGAAGTATTCGGCAGTCCGGCTTCGATCATCATCAGTAATCCAAACGGCGTATCCGTCAACGGGCTTTCGTTGACGAACGCGACGGGGCTTGTGTTAACCACCGGCACGCCGCAATTCCTGACCGGGGTCGGCGGGACATCGACTGACTTTGCGCATGCGGGCTCGCTTGCCTATAACGTGACGTCGGGCAATGTGTCGATCAACGGGCCGGCCGGCGTCAATGGGCCGGGCGCGGGGATCGAGGGCACGGTGGGCAATATCGATGTGATCGCGCAGACGATCAGTCTGAATGCGCCGCTGCGTGCCGATCAGCGCATCAACCTCGTGGCGGGTAATCAACTGGTCAGCCCGAGTTCCGCGGACGCATCCGGTACGAACTACGGCACGGCATCGAATGGTGTGGCCAATACGGCGGCCGCGATCGGAAACAACGCAGTAGCAATTGATGCAAACCAGTACGGATCGGTGACGAGCGGACAGATCTATATCGTCTCGACGGCCGCTGGCATGGGCGTGAACACACAGGGCGCGTTGACGGCGACGGCAGGCAATCTCACCGTCACGTCGAACGGCGACATCGCCGTGAACTCTACTTACGCGCAACAGGCGGCAAGTCTGGCCGGCGCCGGCAAAGTGTCCATGTCCGGCAGCAATCTTGCGAATCAATACACCGTCAGCGCAACCGGGGATATTGCCGCGACCACAGCGTCCGTGCAATCGGTGCAGGACCTGAACATGACTGCGGGCGGCGGTTTGAACGTCGGCACCGCGCAGTCCAATGGCAGCGTCAATCTTCGCGCCGGTGCCGACATGTCTGTCGGGTCAGTGCAGACAGGTAATAACCTGTCGATGACGACGACGGGCAGCACAGGCAATGGTGACATAACGATCGGCGGCGCCGTGTCAGCGCCCGGCGTGATCACACTGAGCGCGGCTCGCGATGCGACAGTGAATGGCGCGGTCACCGGCGGCAGTACCGTGCAGGTTCTCGCACAACGCAGTGCGACGGTTAATGGTCGCGTGTCGTCGTCGGGTGATCTCACGCTCGCCGGTCAAACGGGCAACGTTACGACCGCAGGAGACGTGCAGACGAGTGGAAACCTCAGCGCCACTGCCGGTCAGACGATGGCGCTGGGTGGCAACGTCGCGGCAAACGGCAACACTACACTGACTGCGGGTTCCGATCTTGGCGTCTCCGGCACACTGGCAGGCAATGGCTTTGGCGTGTTGGGCGCGGGTGGCAATCTCACGGCGAACGGCGCCGTAACCTTCGGCCAGAATGCGACGCTTACTGCGGGTCAGAACGTCAGCCTGCCAGGCGCTGTCACGGCCGGCGGAAACTTGAACGTGACCGCTGGCAATAACTTGACCGTGGGTTCCGCAGCCGCGGCTGGCGACACAACACTGGCAGCCGGCGGTGGCGCCGCAACGATCAACGGTGCAATCCTAAGCGGCGGAGACACTGCTGTTAATGCTGCAACGGACGTGGCCGTTGCCGGCAGCATTACGGGTAACAAGACGGGCACCCTGAGCGGTGGTCGCGATGTGTCATCGAGCGGGACAGTGACGTTTGGGCAGGACGCGATCGTTACGGCGGGACGCAATGCTGATCTTGCCGCAGCGGTAAAAGCCGGCGGCAACTTCGCTGTCACGGCTGGCAATAACGCGACCGTGGGCGGCGCGGGTGTAGTGGGCAATACGACGCTGATTGCAACAAGCGGTGGTGTGACGGTCGACGGAGCGCTCGCTACCGGTGGCAACACGATAGTGAGTGCTGCCACGGACGCAATCGTCTCCGGTGCGATTACCGGCAACGGCACGGGAAATCTGAGCGCGGGACGCAATCTGTCGGGTGGCGGCACGGCGGGCTTTGGATCGGATGCAACCTTGAGCGCAGGGCAGGCGATCAGCCTGTCCGGGTCGTTGCAAACGGGCGGCAATCTGAGTGCGACTGCTGGTACCAGCCTGACAGTGGGTGCCGCAACCGCAGTGGGCAATGCGACGCTCAAAGCCAACGGCGGGGATGCCGCGGTTAACGGCGCGGTGCTGAGCGGTGGCGATCTCAATGCGCAGGCCACGGGCAACCTCACCGTGACGGGGAGTGTGACTAGTCTCGGGAAGACCGCTCTGACGGCCCAAGGCGGCAACCTCACTGCACAGGGCGGTTTGAACGCGGCGGGCGACGCAACATTGGCGGCAGCCCACAATCTCGCGGTGACAGGCACGACGCAGGTTGGCGGCGACGCGACCCTGACCGGTTCAAACATCAGCACGGGAGGCACGACCACCGTTTCGGGCAATCTCGTGGCGACCGCACAGAACGGTCTCGACCTGTCCGCCGGGCAACTGAACGTCGTGAAAAACGCTACGTTATCCGGCGTCAACGTGACGACGGGCAACGCGCTGATCGGCGGGAATCTGAGTGCGAACGCGTCGAACCAGTTGACGACGGCTGGCGCCCAGACGCTCGTTCAAGGCTCGGCTACGTTGTCGGGCGTGAACGCGGTTATGAACACGGGCAGCGTGCTTGCGGGCGGCGCACTTGCGGTTACCGGCGCGAGCGTAACGAATACGGCGAACGCAAGCCTGATTTCTACCGCAGCGACGACCGTCAACTCGACGAACCTGAACAACCAGGGATCGATAGCAGGCTTAACGACAGCTGTTACGGCGAACGGCTCGCTCACGAACAACGGCGGCGCGATTATCGGCACGAATTCGCTGAACGTCACGACCGGCAATCTGGCAGGCAACAATAACGGCGTGATCTTCGCGGGCAGCACCAGTGCTGCGAGCCCTGGCACGCCGGGGGACGCGACGGTCACCGTGACCGGCGGCAACGGCACATTCAACAATGCCGGCGGCCAGATTCTCGCTCAGCACAATCTGACGCTGAACCTGCTGAACCAGGCGTTCGACCCTTCGGCGGCATCGAGCGGCACGTTCAATCTCGGCAACGTGCTGACGATCAACACGCTGCAACTCAACAATTCCGGCACGTGGGCCATGCCCGGCAATAGCGTGTCGATTAGTGCGACGCAGGGTTTCAACAATAGCGGCACGATCAGCAAGTCAGGCGACATCACGCTGTCGACCAACGGCACGTTGATCAATAGCGGCACGATTAGCGCAGGCAACGACGTCAATCTGTCCGGCACGATCGTCAATCAGGCAGGCGCGACGATCCACGCGAACGAGGACATCAGTCTCAACGGCGCGACGACCAACCAGGGGACGGTCAGCGCCGTGCGCGACGTCAACCTCAATGGCAGCAGTTACGACAATAGCGGGGCGTCGACAGCGGCAGGGCGCAATCTGACTGCAAATCTGTCAGGCGATCTGACGAATATCGGCGGCAAGATCACCGCGCAGAATGACATCACGATCACGGCCGCGGATGTGAACAACAGCCGGGCCGGCGCGAACACGACGACTACGACTACGTCGAGTACGACGATCGCGGCGGCGGGGATGGGGTCGGCGTTTCTATCGACGGCGATCGGATCGCTGACCTTCTCCGGTTCCACGACAAACCCGATAGACGACTCGACCAACACCTACTCGGGTTCGCTCACCGGGCGCATTGGCGATTTCCAGCCGGCTTCGGCGACGGATGTTACGGCGGCCGATCTGAGCGGAGGGACGTTCAACGGTATCGCGCTGCCCACGGTCACGCAGACCACGACGACGACCCAGCCCACCGGGCAGGCCGGCGTGATTGCCGCCGGTCACGACCTGTCGATCACTACCGGCGCGTTGAACAACCACGGCAGCACGATCTCCGCCGGGAACAACATCACGTTGAACGTGGCGTCGCTCGATAACGGCGGCGACGCAATCACCTCGACGATCACCAACAGCATCGACAGTGCTGCGTACGCAAACTTCCTGACGCAGCTCAACGCGGCCTATACAGCGGGCACGCTGGTCCCGATGCTTCAACCCATCGACGATCAGGGCAACCCGGCACCCGGCAACTATACCGCGACCTCCGCGAACATCTTCACGACGAGCGCCCCGCCGGCGGCGCAGACCTCCACGGTCACCGTTTATACGAACCAGAACGCCGGGAAGATTGTTGCCGGCAACGATCTGTCGCTGACCGGAACCGCGGGCGGCCTGACGAACGCCGGGAGTCTCTACGCGGTGCAGGACATGCGTGTCACCGCGAGCAGCTTCACGAATCAGGGCTACCACAGCGACTCCGTGACGTCGAAGACGGGCTGCGCGGCTGGCGTTACGGCGGCGCAATGCGGCTACATAGGAACGGTTATCTCGTCACCGAGTGGCAACGACATCGAATATCAGCGGCCGGGGCAGGATGTCACCGATGCGATGACGAGCTCCCAATTCTTCTGGGCGCTTGCGGGTAGTTTTAACGCGACCTATGGGCCGGGCAACGACGCTACGCTGGTCTACGGCGATCAGACCACCACGCAAAGCTACAGCTACACGCAGACGAACAACACGGTGTTCGCCGGCCGCGATCTGATCATCGCCGCGCCGACCGTGAACAACACGTACGGCAATCTGCTCGCCGGCCGCGACGTCGTGATCGGCGGTACGGGGACCACGCGCAGCAACACCGACCCGACCAACCCGCAGACCAGTCTCACGCAGTCGGCGAGTGTGACGAATACGTCGGGCAATATTCAGGCGGGTCGCGATATCGCGATCAGTACCGCTGCGTTGACCAACACGCTGTCCGCGGCCGTTCAGGTCTATCAGAACTTCGGCAAGACGGCCGTGGCCGGTTGTAGCGGCGCCAATTTGCACTATTGCGACGCCTTCACCGACCAGCAGTCGGGCGACGCATCGACGATCACGGCAAACCGTAACCTGTCGTTCAGCGTGGGCACGCTGGTCAATACCGGCAGCCTGATTACGGCTGGCAACCAGGCGTCGATCGCCGCTGCGTCGACCGTGACCAACCAGGACCAGACGCTGAATGCGTACTGGCACGATGCCTTCTATGGCGGCGTGATCGACGCCTCCATCCCACCGGACAACTTCGGTTGCGCAACGGCTGCGAACTGCGCGTCGCTGTTCGGTAGCGCCTACCACAGTGGTCGCGACAATGTTCAGCCACCGACGCCATACAGGAGCCTGTCGGGCACGATCCAGGCACCGTCGCTATCAGTGACTGCTGGCGGCCAGTTGCAGAACTCCGGCAACGTGTTGGGACAGCAGGTCGCTTTGACGGGTGCAACGCTGGTCAACGGTCTGACATCGCCGGCTGTCTATACGCCGCAGCCGACCGGCTCGAATCAGGTCATCTCACTCGGCCCCGTGGGCACGCCGGTTGTTGCGTCAAACGCGGCGATTCTGGCTGGCGGTATCGTGACCATCGGAAGCGGTCTGGCCGGCGCATCAGGTGTCGCAAGTGGCATCGCAGCCGGCTCCAGCGGATCGTTGGGCACGGCGGGCAGCACGTCCGCAGGCGTCACTGCTCCCGGCAATGCAGCAGGGTCGATTACCGCCCCAGCCCTGGAGTTGGGTTCTCCGTCGACGCCTGTATCGCCGGGCGTTACGGTAGCGACCGGCGCGTCTGCCACAAGCGGCGCCCCCAACGTCAGCTATCTGGTCAACAGCCCGGCTTCACTGGTAATGGGCAACATCGGGCCGAGCCAGTTGCTGGCCAATCTGCCGGCGAGCCTGCAGCCGAATACCACACAGTTCTACTACGACCCGTTTACCGAAAATCAGCTGCTGCAGCAGGCTGCGTTGGCGCAGACAGGGCAGGCGAGTTTCGTGAGTGGGCTGTCTTACGACAACACGAAACAGTCGTCCGTCACGGACCAGGAAAAGAAAGCGCTGTACGGTAACGCGATCCAGTATGCCGAGGCGAACAACATTGCGCTTGGCACGGCACTGACGCAGGGCCAGATTGCCGCACTCGACAAGCCGATGCTTTGGTATGTCGAAGAGAGCGTGCCTGAGCCGGGATGTACCGCCACCGGGACGGCGAGCTGTCCGACGGTTGATGCGCTGATGCCGCAGGTGTATCTGCCGCAGAACTATGCAGTGGTTCAGCACGACGGGACGATCAGCGGGCAGAACGTCACGCTCACCGCGTCGAACGGTGGATCGATCACGAATACCGGCTCGATCACGGCGACGGATACGTTGACGGTCAACGCCGGTTCGCTGACGAACCAGCAGCGGTCGACGGACATTGGGACGCAGAGCACCTACATCCCCGATCTCTACGAGCTGATTACGACTACGGGCACCGTCGCGCAACAGGGCGGGTTCATGTCGGCTGGCAATTACCAGTTGAATGTCGATGCGGTGAACCAGATCGGTGGCGTACTGCAGAAGCTCAATGCGGATGGCACGGTTGACGCGGCGGGGACGCAGCAGCAACTGGCCGCGCTGAAGGCGCAGTTGGGCAGCAGCTTTACGCAGTCGACGGTGCAGAACGATCTGCATACGAGTGTGACGTCGCTGGCGGACAGCGAGGGGATGTTCCAGACGATCGGGATGCTGGCGGTGATGGTGGTCGCATCGATTATGACAGCCGGAGCGGCATCGGCTGTCATAGGTTCGGGCGCGACCGTGGGCAGCACGTTTGCCGCCGGTACGGCTGCCACGACGACGGCCGAAGGCGTCGCGATGGATGCAGTGTCAGCGGGGTTGGGAAATATCGCGCTGTCGGCGGGTATCGCGGGGATGACGAGCAGTGCGCTGGGGCAGGCCGCAAACGGCACGTTCAGTCTCAACTCGATGCTTGTAGCTGGCGCTACGGCGTTTGTGACCGCGGGGCTGACGAACGGTATTACGGTCAGCGACGGTACCCCAGGATGGACTTGGACAGCTTCGAAGGATAGCCTGGCATCGCTGGCGGGTGTGCAGAGCGTTGGCAATGCGCTGGTGCCGCAGGCGGGGCAGGTGACAGCGAGCACGGTGCTTGCACAGGGTGCGGCGATTGCGGGTGAAGCGACGGTTCAGGCGGGTGTGCAAACGGCGTTGGGCGGCGGGAGTTTTCTGACGAACCTGCGCAATAGTGCCGTGGCCGATGTAGCGGCGGCGGGGGCTTATGCGATCGGTAATGCTGCCAACATTGAAGGATCGCCGATCCAGGTGGGAACGCCAGGCTACTGGCTGGCGCATGCTGCGTTAGGGTGTGCGGCCAGTGCGGCCGTAGGAACCGGGTGTGCAAGTGGTGCCATTGGCGGGGCGACGAGTGCGATCATCTCGTCCTATCTAATTGGGCAGATTGATCCAACGGGTGCGCCACTGACGCCGGAGCAGACCGCGCTAGTGACCGCGGTTGCGATGATCGCTGGCGGTGGCGTGGCGGGTGCGCTTGGGCAGAACGCAACCGGCGCGGCGATATCCGCCGAAAACGAAGCACTGAATAACGCGACGCAGCATCCGGGTATCGGAGATGAGAACAACGCTGCGAAGCCTGGACATGAGAACGAAGGCGAAAAGAACACCGTCTCCATTGTTCCGTCAGGCGGCGGGGCGGCTGACCCGATAGGGACCGATGACGTTCCAACGGTCGGCAAGGGAACGGCCGCAGGAGCGGCCGCTGGAGCCACAAACAACGGAAATGCTCAAACGGCAAGTCCGTCAAAGCAAGCACAGGCTTGGCAAGGAAGTGGCGCCTATCCTGGCGTCGATAGCTATACTGACGTGACTCTTTCGAAGGGTACATATGTCGTCGGGGCCGCTCCGGGGCAATCGGCGTACTACACGACGCTTAATGGGCTCAACGGCACCAACGGTACAGCTGCAGACTACTATCGAGCCTTGCAGATTCAGCCGAATCTGACAAATCCAGCGTATCCTCCGTACAGAAGCGGCGTGACGATCTATCAAGTCACTGGAAGCACTCCAGCGGCATACAGTTCTGCAACCACAGCGAACCCCCAGTTTGGTGCAGGAGGCGCACCGCAACTCTTCATACCGGATTTCCAAAATTCGCTGAAACCGATCTTTTCAATCCCGTTTAAAAAGTAATGTGATGGCACATGAAATAGACATCCATGATGGGTCGGTGCACCTGAGCAGCGGACCTCTACTCGCTCGCGACGTTCGCGCTCAACAGCTACGAGCCATGGGCATGTCGATAAGTCAGGTTTTTGATATGCAGACCGGCTGGCAATTTTTAACTAGCGGCCCGCATACCCTTCTCGGGAAAAATTCCAATCTTGCATTGGCTTTTTTCAATGACGAACTGAAGCGAGTCCATTTTGCGCTGAGTGAGTCAGGCATCACTAATCCGGAGGACGTCAAAAAGCTTCACGACAGAGTGCTCCTAAGCGAGTTTGGTGCTCCACAGGTCCAGGATTCTCGGAAGGCGATGTATGTATTCTCTTGGGGAACTATTGTCTCAGCGTGTGACCCTCGCGGAGGACAGTCGGAGATTGTATTGACGTGGCAATAGGGGCATCGGTAACGAATCAATCTCGGCGTTGTACTGCAGGTGTGTTGCCACAAACAGCGCGTCTGCACTTCAACAGGCGTCGAAGCTCTTCTCATCAAACGAGCCGGGAACGCTACAGATCGGCGGGACTACGTTCACCGAAGTGCCTAACACCGGTAACGCGGCGATGTTCAAAGGCGCAACGGATGCGCAGGTTCAGCAATATTTCATGGAACTGACTGGCTCGCCGGAGCTACCGGCGGCGCAGGCGATTCCTGGGAAAGGGACGATCTACGTAGTGAAGACCCCGAGTGGGAACTTTACATTGCGTGATTTTTCCTCTTCTTCGGGCCAAACGGGTTCGGCTTGGACGATCGATGTCCCGAAGGGGGCGGTGGGGACAACATACAATCCTGAGATCAAATTCCTCAAGGGAGGTAAGCCGTGAGCCCGATCGAACATATTGATGAAATTATCCAAGACTCGTTCGGCCTCTGGATTACAGGCTTGTTCAGCGCAATCGGCGGATGGAATCCAGCGCTTTCATTCGAGCAACACAAGGCGGCGTTCTTTTGGTTGATCGAGCACCTTCTCAGAACTGGGAAGATTAAGTTCATTGCTCCGGGGGCAGACTGTTATGTGTCGCCAGAGAACCCGCATCCACGGTTTACGATTCATGATGACGAAGCGCAGTGGAATGACTCCCCGGAGGCGATAGTCGCGCAGCTTCGTGCTCAATGGCCACAGGACGCACGCGACGAGGATGATCTGGACTTGATCGCTTATCTTTACAGTATGCCTGGTGTGATTTGGGTTGGAGACGATGGAACGCTTGTGGCCTCGTGAGGAGTTGGGTTGCGGGTCTGTTCGGTTGAGTTGCCACAAACACGGCGGCTGGTGGGCCCAAAGTACCGCCGAACCTTCAGCCGCTCACAAATCCCGCTCAGGGTCCGGTGATTCCTTCCGATTGGGTCAGCCAACCTGGTAGAACGCCAGGCAGTACCATTTACTATCCTCCGGGAACGGACCCCAGTGCTCCCGGAAGCACGTACATTCGGGTGATGCCGCCCGGGTCGACGCCAGTGCCCGGGCTTGAGAATGGCTATTGGGTCTCCATCCAAAACGGGCAGCCGATAAATCCCGCGACAGGTGGAACTGGTCCAAGGGGCCAGACGCATGTCCCGCTGCCGCCCAACACGATGCCGCCTACGCGATGAGAGGTCGAGGATGATTGAGGAAAAGGACTTGGCGGAATTCTGCGCAACAATCCTGACAGGAGTAACCGTTGGGATCGGTTCGCTGATACTGCTTTTTGCAAGCGGGGCACATGTGCTCGTGCAGTGCACGTTCCAGTGCATTGAGCGAGGGAACGTTCGCCATGGGCACGGAGAGCAGGCCACGGACAGCTCGCTTCTGTTTGAATATCTAAACCACACGGTAGGAAGCGCCGAAATCGATAACGAGTCAGTGCTGACATTGAACTTCGAAGACGGAAAGCATTTGAAGATCATCCCGGAGCGAAACGGGCTTGAATCTTACGTGGTCACGACTCGCTTCGGGGTTTGCCCGGTTATATCAACTTGAGGCGCAATTTACGGTTAGGTCGGCTGTTTGTGTTGCCACAAACAGCGGGGCCACGAGCCCGGTTGGCGTAAGCGGGAGCCCAATGACGTTTCCTGCGACGCGCCACAGAGCGGCGAAAAGACCGCGCTCAGTGAATAAAAGATCAAAAATTGAGGAAGCACTTGAACACCAGCATTCGAGGAATGAGGCATTTACCACGCCTATCCCACCTACTGTTCGTCATCGCCGTTGACGCAACCTTCACAGTCGCAACAACTGCAGCCCACGCCGCCGGCATCGTCTCCGACGGCGGCACAGCCACGACCGTCACCACGTCTGCAGCGGGCCGCCAAACCGTCAACCTTGCTCCCACAATCGGCGGCGTCTCAAACAACACCTACACGTCATTCAACGTGTCAAAAGCCGGCGCCGATCTGAACAACGTCGGCATCAACGCGCGCACGATCGTCAATCAGGTGACCAGCACGAACCCCTCGCTGATCCAGGGCGACATCAACGTGCTGGGCCCTCGTGCCAACGTGATTCTCGCGAACCCGAACGGCATCACGATCGACGGCGGCAGCTTCATCAACGCAGGTCACGTCGTTCTTTCGACCGGCCAGGTTAGTTTCAACGATCTCGTACCAGCTCCCGGCGTGACCCAACGCAACGTTGTGCTAACTACCAGCCGCGGCGCAATTACCATCGGCCCTGGCGGCCTGAGCGGCACACTCGTCAATCTCGACCTGATCGCCAAACAGCTATCGGTGAATGGCCCCGTAAAAAACGACTTCACGACCTCGACAGGCGGCGTGCGAGCAATCATCGGTGACAGCACGAATACCTACGACACGAGCCTATCCCCCAGCGACAACAACCACGACTGGCTCGTCAGCACGACGTCACCCGGCACGGCTAACTCAGCATTGGCCGTCGATATCACGGCACTAGGCGGACTGACCGGTGGCCGTGTCCAACTCATCGTCACCGACAAAGGCGCGGGCGTTCGCAATCTCGGCTCGATATACGCAAGCGCGGGCGACGTCATCGTGTCGTCGCTTGGTGACATTGGCGTAATCGACGGATCGATCAAGGCCGAAAACAATATTCAGGTCACCACGCCCGGTGCGTTCTCGTTGCAGGGCGCGCAGATGTCCGCCGCAAATGGCACGACGCTCAGCGCGAACGGCATTACGTTAGCCGACGAAGCCACTGGCGGCTCAACACTCAGCGCGCAAAACGGCGCGATCAAGCTGACCAGTACCGGCGACATCTCCAACACCGGCAGCCTGATCCAGGCCGGCGCGATCAGCGCGAGCGGGGCAGCGGTCGGCGGCGATGTGACCTTGAGCGCCACAGGCAACATCCTGAATGGTTCGAGCGCAGCGAATCTGGGCGTCGTCTTCGCGGCGAATGGACAAACGTCGCTAAGCGCGCAAGGCAACATCACCAACGAGAACGCCCGCATCCTCGCGAACGACAAAACGAGCGTGACCGCGCAAGGCGACGTTTCGAACATCATCGATCACACCGACGGCACGAACAGCGGTCAGCCGGTTGCGTACTCGCGTACGGGCGGTAGTTTTGTGCTCTTCACGCATAACACCAGCGGCTTCGACGTCGATTACGGCACCGTCGTGCAACCGGCTCAACTGGCCTATATCGCGTCGACCGGTGGCTCGGTCACGGTCTCGGGCAGAAACGTCACCAACTCCGGTGGTTTGATCCAATCGAATAAGGGAAACATATCGATTACCGCTCAGCAGGCCTTTACCAACGCGGCGGTGTTTTCGGGCCAGGCCAGTTTTTCGCGTAGTTGCTGGATATTCTGTCATGCGAGCGCATCGAGCAATGTGATGCCTAATGGCGGCACGATCCAGTCCGGTACGGACATTGCCATTTCCGCGGGGACCGTCGCGCGCAACATCGGGGGGAATGTTTTTGCAGGCGGCAATCTTAACGTGACGGCGCCGGTGACATACGCACAAGGCGTAACAGGTTACTCGGCGATCAATCAGGGCCGTGGCTTCAAGGCGTTTTTCGGCAGCACGTGGGCGCAGATCATCGCGAGCGATGTTGGCGGAGGCTTCACGGCAAACGGCTCGGTTTCGTTAGTCGGCAGCGCCGTAATCGATGGCGGTTATATCAACGGTAGCAACGGCGTCTCGTCAAGCGGCGGCATAACGACGGTCCGCGCGCCCGCGACGACACCTGTTCAGATCGGCCAGCATCTCGGCATGACGACGTGGTGGTGGCATTGATGCAGTCCGTATCGACCAGACCGCGCCTGAAATGCGCGGGGATAGCGCGCGCAGTTGCACTCGTCTTCGTGCATAGCGTCACCGTCCACGCGCAGACGCCACCGCCGCCCGCTCAACCCCAGCCGTTCGCACGACCGATTCAGGACCCCGCGCAATTGATCATCGACCAGCAGCGCGAGCAGGCTACGCAGCGGCAACTGAATCAGCCGCCCGCATCCATCGCGCTGCCGGAACCGGCTTCGCAGGGGTCGCTCGACGTTCCTCCCGACACACCGGTCGATCAGATCGTAGAGACGGGACCCGCTTTTACGATCAACCGCATCACGGTGGACGGCAATACCGTGCTTGCGCAAAAGCGTATCGACGCAATCGTGACACCGTTCGTCGGTCACTCGCTTGGTTCGCATCGTCTGAATGTACTGCTCAAGCGATTGACGGATGCGTTCGTATCGTCCGGCTATATCACGACGCGTGCGTTTCTCGGCCCGCAGAATCTCGAGTCGGGCGTATTGAACATTAGAGTTCAAGTAGGCCGCATCGCGGGCTATACGTTGAACGGCAAGCCGTTAGGCCAGCGGCTCAAAAAGGACGAACAGTCGGCCGGTGGTGGACTCCTGACAGACGCGGGATCGGAGTGGGCATTTCCGGCAGCGCCTGGCGACGCGCTGAACCTTGGCGACATTGATCAGGGGGTATCCCAGATCAACCGGCTACGGCGCAATCAGGCTGAAATCCAGATTCTGCCGGGTCAATCGCCGGGAGATTCCATTGTCGCGATCAACAACCGGCCGGGCGACCGCCTCTACTACACCTTGGGCGTCGACAATTACGGCAGCGCTGTGACTGGAATAACCCGCTACCGGGCGGGTGTGGAAGCGGACAACCTGATCGGTTTGCAGGAGTCGATCAGTCTGAATTTCCTCGACAGCGAGGACAGCAATGCGTTCGTTGGTTCGTTTGCGATGCCCTATGGCCGTCACACATTCAGCTATACCTTCTCGGATTCCGAATATCAGCAGCTAGTCGGCACGAGCGCGCTGATGTACGGGCGCACGCTGAGCCATATTCTCGGCTGGAACTACACGCTGGATCGCACGCAGGCCGGCATTGCGAATCTCGACGCCACGTTGTCATGGCGACGCACCGACCGCGAAATCAACGACATTGAATTGAATCCGCAGCACATTGCGGTACTTCGTATTGGCGGCAACTGGTTGCGCAAATTCGTGCTGAACGATGCCCCCGGCAATATCACGTTCGACGCCGGTGTCTCGGAAGGGTTGCCGTGGTTAGAAGCGGATCACGACGCACATGGGATAGGCCGTGACGACGCGCATAGCCAGTTCACCAAGCTGGATGCGACGGCATCGTTCACTGTTCCTCTTCCCAAGTTAGGCCGGGCGGCACTGGTCTATCGCGGCACCTTGAGCGGTCAGTTCACGAACGTCGCGCTCTATGGTTCCGAGCAGTTGTATCTCGGTGGTATGGATACCGTTCGCGGTTTCCGCTCGGGTGAGATATCGGGCGACCGGGGCATGTACTCGCGTAACGAGGTCGCGTGGGTGAATACGCCCGCATGGCACGACGGTCGAATCGAACCGTACATTTTTATAGATGCCGGAAAAGCGAGCCTCATTGCGTTGCCGGGATTCCCGACACTGGCCGGTGCGGGAGCAGGGCTGCGCGGGCAGTGGTTATGGCATCGGCAGATGCTGTCTGCGGAGGCGCTGGTCGGGCGGGCGCTCACGCAGCCGGCTGCACTTGGCCCCAAGGCGACACTTGTCCTTGCAACACTCAACTGGAATTACTAGGCATGAAACGAACTTCCCCTTTCACGATTCTGACGGTGGTGCATGCAATGCTCGCGTCCTGTCTGGTGGCGTCGGCAGCCGTCTCGGCTCAAACGGTCGCAGATGCACAGACGACCGCAGGCCCGGCGACGATGCCGGCCGGAATAGTGGCGATCGTCAATAGTGTCGCGATCCCGCAGGCGAAGCTGGACGAAGCCGTTCTTCAATCGCGCCAGGCTGACACGCCGCAACTGCGCAAGACGTTGACATCGCAGTTGGTCGCACTCGAGTTGTTCCGACAGGAAGCTGAGAAACGGCACTATGGGACGAAGCCCGAGGTGACGCAGGCGATGAACGCGGCGAAGGCGAACACCGAAACGGCGCTCTTCCTGAAAGAAAACGTACACCCGGAACCGGTCACGGATGCGCAGGTAAAGGCTCAGTACGATCAGATCGTCGCGTCGCTCGGCAAGGATGAATACAAGCCCCGAATCATTTCGGTTGCGGATGACGCAACGGCCGCTCTCGTCCTTGGAAAGCTGAAATCCGGCGTGGCATTCGACCAGCTCGCCCGGGAGTACAGCATTGCGCCGAGCAAGTCAGTCGGGGGCGAGTTGGCTTGGGTCAGCTTCAGAACGCCCGTTGCTGACGGACATACTCAGGGTGTGCCGTTACCGATAGCACAGGCGCTGGTGCAACTACCTCCTGGTGGCGTTACGTCTGTGCCGATCGTTGTCGACAATGCACGCGTGCTCGTGAAGCTCGATGCACGGCGGCCAACGGAAGTCCCTACGTTCGATCAGGCAAAGGGGGCGATTCGGCAGCAGTTACAAACGATAGCACTAGAAAAGGCGGCTGCCAGTCTGGTAGCGGGATTGCTGAAGGACGCGCGCATCCAGCAATAGGATGCGTGTTTATGGAGCGCCATTCTGATGTTCACAAGAACGCGGATCGGACATGCGAGCCAGGGAGAATCTCAGAGGCGAATGGCTACTCGCCCTGCCATCGCGACAATCGCCAGCGGGAAGGCGTTGAAGAGATGGCGCGATTGCCGCCGGCCACGACCGAGGACGGATATCCGACTTCCACATTGACCGCCTGACAAAACTCGATTGGAAAAGAGGAGGAGATCATCGCTGACTGACTTCGACTGCACGTAAAGTCTCCCTCGCCCAATGACCGTGACTTGCCATCCATTAGCAGGACGGGCGGTTTGCGCTCGGGGCCGAAGCCGCCATACCCGCAACAATTTCGAGCGCAACAGCGCTGCTAGGGCTTTTGTTTAAACTCCTCTTCGAGTTTGAGCAGTCGTTTTGAGCGGGCGCGAAGGCGTCGGGCGGGGGCTCCGAAATAAACGCCCCACGGCTCAAGACTTTTCGTTACGAGCGACATCGCGCCGACCGATGTGCCGTCACCGATCGTGCATCCCGGTAATATCACGGTCCCGGATCCGATGATGACGTGGCGTCCGAGGTGGACCGGCGCAATCTTGACGTTGAGATATTCTTTCGGCACGGTTGGATTCGTCAGCGCGCCTCCGGAGTAGTCGTCCGACGTGCTGTATATGCGGACGCCTTGAGACAAACCAGAAAAGTCGGCCAGTTCGATGCCGCCGCCGCCAGCCAGAAACGCCATGCCGCCGATGTGAACGTGCGAGCCGATTTTTATGTATCCGCCCGACGCGGACATCACGGTCGGGCCATCTATCCGCACGTTGTCGCCGAACGAAATGTTTGGCATGCCGATGATGGTGCAGTTTTTGGCGACGCGGACGTTCGTGCCAATCTTGCCAAATCCGAACGTCATTAATTCGCCTTCGGTCCAGTATCCGGGGTTGAATGGATTTTCCATGATTGATTCGCTTTGACTTGAATTTGTCGTTGCGCCTGCGTGCTAAAGGCGGGTCTGTTCATTAGCTACGCAGCCGGGCTCAAATTGATCGGGTTCGCCGTTGCCAGTGGGTAAACGCGGGGTGAAACATGCGCAGCCGAAGTGTCACCAGGCGATCCGCTGGCAGTTGTTTTGCGCTGTGCACCGGGTATCGTACGCAGCGATGGCATTGCCCTTCTTAATGTCAGTTACGTTATTTTCATAGATATCCTGAATTATGTCGGTGTATAGCGCCTGCTGCATCATCGGAAGAGCGCCGAGACGGGCAAGCATTTGTGGTTCGGTCGCTCCCTTGTTCTTGCAAGCCACGAAAAAGCCGCCAATCCCGAGCTTGTGGATATCCAGACCCGGACACAGAGGCGGCATCGATTGGGCTTCCGCCGTCGCCCGCTGTTGACGTTCTGCATCCCGCCGGATGCTCGCGTTCTCCACCGCTAGCGCTTCTGCATCATCTTCGTCGGACGCCCGCTTAGCTGCGGCCTGTGCGCGTTGTCTCTGCGCCTGGTACTGCGCTTGATCCGCAGCCGTTATTCTTTCGCTGTCGTCCTGAGCTTGTTGTCGCGCTTGCGCGTCTGCCGCCTTTCTGGCGTTGTACATCTGCGTTTCCTGTTCATTCATGACTGGTTGCGAACCCTGCGCACCGCTTCCGGCCGTCGGCGGTAGTAACTGTCTGGTTTGCGTGATCGCGCTTTGTACTGATTGCAGAGCGCTAAAAATCGGGTTCATCTGCGCGTGCACGGCAGGGACCGCAAACAGGATGGCAAGCGGAAATACACGTGAAAGTTTCATGACGATTCCCTTGGTTAAAAGTTATTGCTTGAGATGCATACACAGACCACATCTAGGAACGGGAGCTTGGACGAGCCGTGACAAACAAAAAACGAACAGTAATCAGTTCACGGTCGAGCGGTGCTGGGCATCGAGCGTGCGCGTGCATGCCCGAAACGCTGCTTCGCCGATAAGTCCGCAGTGCCACAGCGCGTGAAGCCGTTCGCGCCGGACGTCAATGGCATACGAACTGTCGCCAACAAACCGCCACGCCGCGTCGATCAGCTTTCGCCAGACGCGGCGGCGCAGGATCAGGTACGCCACAACTGCAAAAGCGCCCGCACAGACACACACCACAGCCCAGCCGGGAGCAGATAACCCCACCCGGTTGACTTTTAACCGGCGCATGTCGAGCGCGATGCCGAGGGCGGCAGACACAGCCGCACACAGCCAGATCATCGTCAGGTCCCTCATGCTTCTTCCTTTATCGAACATATCATATGCGTATATAGCATATTCTAAATGCGCATCTAGACTTGCGCTATGGTCCATCCCATCCATGATCACCGTTACCAGGCAGTCGCCGCCCGACTCAGGGAGCTACGCGAGCAGCGTGGCTTGCACCAGCAGGCCGTAGCTGAGCGGCTTGACCGAACGCAAACGTACGTATCCAGATACGAGAGCGGCGGGCGGCGTCTCGACGTGATCGAGTTGCTGGATGTCCTAGTCGCCTTGGAGGCCGATCCGCACGAGTTTATTGACCGCGTCCTAGAGCAACCCATGAAGGCGCTGCCGCGGGGAGAATAGTCGCCCGCCAGAGTTGTCACTGCACCGTCACGGCGGCTTCCAGTCCCGTCGTGTTGATCCCGCAAGCCGTAAGGATATGGCGGCGGCCAGCGTGATCCGGTAGCGTTCCCATGTGGTGACGTACTGGCCGCTGCGCTCTCGTTTGGCATACGGCGAAAATTCGAGACGGGCGTTATGCGGCGCAATTCCTGGGTGAGACTGCGAAGAGTCCGTGATGAGGATCGCCGAGGGTACGAAGCGGCGCGCCATCATCGTTCCTTCTGTTCCTGTCGCAAGTACGGCATGTTGCTGTCGGGGACAACTAAGCGGAGCAAAGCTTAGAATCACCGGTCGTCCCTTCTGCAAGGCGGTCCGGGTGAAGTCGAGCACGCGGTAGTGAGGACCGGCCACGTGGGCAAAAGTCAGCCCGAAATCCAGTTCCTCAAGCCGTTGCCCAAGTTCCTGCAGGCCAATGCCATCCGTATAGACGTCTTTCAGCTTCAGCCAGAACTGCCGCGCGTTCGTCTCGCATCGCGGGTTCGATATCCGGCTGGGCTTGCCGATGATGCCCAGGACGCTCAGCGCCGCCGCTGCTGCATGGGTGGCACAGCCGCCCGAAATTTCGCCTTGCGAGCAGTAAATATTCGGGTCCTTCGACAGTAGTTTTTGCGTGAAAACATTAGGCATCCTAATATTCACTCGGCAAAAGAATCGTTGTTACGCGACGGCCCGATTCTGTGATTATCCAGACCGGCGCCCGTCGTGTGTCAATTTCGTAGCACGACAGGATGCGCGCGCCGATCAGAATGGCGTCTCGATTGGCCTGAACATCGGATGCACAGAGGTCTCCGAAATCGCCGCACTGATGACGATGCAGCAGGCTGGTCGCGTTCGTGCCGGTCCGGTCGAGCAGATCAATCGCGCCGGGAGTCGCCAGGAGGCGGCCGAGAGGAAATAACGGGTGTGACAGGACACCCTGCGAGGCTTCTAAATTCATGGTCGGTCTCCGAAAAGTGCAGGCGAGCGAGTGCTTCCGGATGGACTCGGATGGACAGGCGTTAGCCCGGCGAAAAACAGGGGAATCAAACGGATGCGCGAGGTGGCGAAACTGGGTGCAGCGAGACGATGCGGAACGTCGCTTTGTCGACCGCGACAGCATGGCGATCAGGCACATCCGGGAAAGGACAGATGTCGCTCCGAGGTCATGCCTGACGGTGAAGCCAAAACAGCTGGAAATCCGTGCGGCGAGGCGTGAATTTCTGCGTTGTCTGCGTGGTGGGCGACCGTCGAGCAGGCACTTACTTCATCAGCAAAAAATCGCAATTTTTCGTAAAAAATACGCCAAAAATCGCAGAATTTTGGTGATCCTAGCACAAATATCCCATTTCGGAAGCTCCGCACCACCCATAAATTGGGAGGGTTGGTCGCGTATTTCTTACAAAAATAACAATCTATCCGGCTTTCACGGCATCCGGACGGCGGATCAGTCGCTCCTTCGGCGCACAAAACAGGGTAAATCGGGCCGGAATGGCCCCCTGGAGCCGCTCGGAAGGGGCGGACGGGGCCGTGGGGCGGTCCGAAACGCCCGAACCCCGGCAACGAACCGAATTTCGCATGCGAAATTGAATGGACTTTGTAATATTTGTGGTGTGTTGAAACAGGGAGCATCTTTTTGCCGCGAGTGCAAGGATATGCTTCCGGACAAAGTGCAAGGACATGCTTCACAGTTTCTGCTACGAGAATCTGCGAACCGGTATTTCTTGAAGGCCCGTGATCGACCCGGAAGGGTCACCTGGCTTTCCCGTTAGCGGACAATCTGAGGACGAGGAATTCCAATGCTTCGCATGAATAGCCGGCCGTTTTGCCTGCTCGATATACCAATACTGGGTCGATCTGCGGACATCGCGGACATACTTGCAGCTGCCCCCATACTTACTCGGTGCGGACGTGTCGTCCCTTCAATGCTCTTGTGCTGGATAGGAGAATGGTTGAAGTCCACGAATGGCAGGATCGACACGTACGCCAGATTCAAGCTCCGCCAGATAGCGCCGAACTTTGCTCAGAGGATGGTCGGGAAACTGGGCGTCAAACTTCTGCTCATCGGCCTGGTTGCGCATGAACTCAGCACGATAGCCTGGGTCGTATGGGTCCTGAGTCCATCCGATTAACTCACCTGTTATTTCGTCGATCTCTGGTGGCCCCATCAGAACCATAATGGCAGCTTCGCGCATACCGGTGACGCCCTGCTCGACGCTTTGTACCTTGATAACGTAAGAGCGGTCGGCAAAGGGCAGAGTGTAGGAGCCGACAAAGGCGAAACCATGTATCGGGTCCATTCGCGCCTTGAACAGGGTGCGCACGGCGCTCAATGTGGTTAGTTGTGCCAGCTCCGTCTCAACCAAGGCGAGACCGGCAGCCTCGGTTGTGTGACGGTAAAACGCACGCAGCGCATCAACGTCGTCGATTGGAGCCCCGATGTCGGGCACGGCCATAAAGAAGTTGATCGTCAGCACATCGCCCACCGCGTTGCGGAAAACGGCGATGTGCTCATCTTCCTGCTGCAAGGCCCATTGTGCCGGAAGTTCAAACTGCTGGCTTAGCCTTGGGGTGACTGCGACGTGTTGAACCGAGCGGGTTGATGGTTCCTGCCGCTTGCGTCCGAGCAGCGCGTCCACCAGAGATCGGAACGTCATGCTGCTGCTCCTAAGCGGCACGTCGGGTTCCAAATCTTCCGTAGGGCGACGATGCGGATACGGCTAAGTTCGCAGCAAATTGGGTGCTTGACCCCGCCATAGGTTTCGTCGACGACGTCACTTGTCATGAGTGCCGGTAACCAGTTCATCCTTGACCCCGTTGTACACAAATGTTGTGAAAGTTTTTTTCCTTGCGCAGGGTCGATCAGCTTGTTCCCGCGCAAGCTTCTACGAATCGTGGCGCGCAATTTGGCCGCATGTTCCTCGCCCGTCAACGCGAACCTCTGTCATCGGCCTGTTTCCGAGACACGAGATAGCGTCACCCGCTCCCGCCCCCCGAATTGTCGACGATCCGGCCGGCAATGTCGAACGGCCGATCCCGGCCGCACAGAGCCCGACGGCCAACGCACCAAACCGACCCAAAAGGGACAGCCGCCCTTCTCTGAAGCGGTCATTCGCGGAAAGGCGAGCTTCCGGTCCAGCCTGCTCCCAGGCTACCGATCCTTGGAGCGTCCCTCATGAACCCCCAATCTCTCGTAGACGATAGCGAAGCAGTCCCCCAGTTCCTGTTGAAGATGATCACGCATCGCGGCCGCGGTCGCGTCAAAGCGCTCGTACTCGTACGCGTCCCACGGTCCGGGGTCTGGAGGGTATTCCCAGTTGAGCGATAGGTCATGCCACGCAGTCATTTCCGCAAGCTTTCTGCGCGTCTCGTCAGCCAGCGGCAGCGAGTCCTCAATCGGACCCACCCCGTATGCGCTGCGAGTAGCGTCGTCTCCCACCCAAATACAACCACCGCCCCACTCGAACATGAGTCTGAGTCGATATTTTTCAGTCATCGCAAGCGTCCGTGTCCGTGCCAAGTACCGGGTCTGTGGAAGGTCGATTGTAACGATCTCGCCACCGCTGTCGATTGTCTCCCAGTGATCGTTCGCGACTAGTTGGTGATGTTGTCACGTATCGACGCTTCGTCTTTCGGTTCCCAGTAGCCACCGCTGCCGTGATACGTTTCCGCGTGCAACCAGAAAGCTTCATTGCAATGCAGGCAGCGAAAATGGTACTCGACGTAGTCGTCCCATGCGGCACCCGCCGCGAGTTTGTCGAATGAGACGGAGACGCAAGGGCTGTCGGGAATTACTTCTACAACTGTTCTATCCGCGACGTTCTCCGCTGCAATCTGTATCGCTTTACGTAGCTCGCGCGGATGCCTGATCGCATATCGAACGCATAGGTCCTCGCATCGAGCGCATGCCACAGAAGACTCCTCCTGGATTCGTACCCGTCATTGACTGGATGGCCAGGCTAATGTCGATATAGGCGACGAACCGAATTGTCGACGGTTCATACGTCGATGTCGAACGGCCGAACCTGGCCGTTAGGCAGCACTGGCCTGGACAAGACGCAGCCCCCATCCCGTCTTTAGCGTTCCGTCTTCGCGCTGCATGGGCGCGAACGCCGACAATAGTTCGCCCTTGAACTGTGCGCGCGTTGCTTCCGACATCCTGTCTGCATCGTAAGTGTCCAACATGTCCAACCATAACTGCTCAGGCGTAGGCGTCCAGTCAATTTCGATGTTTTCGAAGGCTACATTAACGAAACAATGCTGGAGTAGTTCGCTCCAACCGGTTTCGCTGCGTGTGCGCGCGTCACCGAGCGGTAGGTGCGTCAGGTTCGCCTTCGCAATTGGCTTGAATACGTCTAAAAAGACCTCCCCGACTTCCTCGGTCAGAAAGGCACGCCCGACGACAGCTGAGAAACTACCGCCTTCACGCAATACCCGACGAATTTCACGAATGACTTGCTCTATGTCGTCCATCAACATCAAAGCCATGTGCGACAGAACATAGTCGACCGAGTCGGTATCGAGCGACAACTCTTGCGCGCGCTCATTGATCAATCGAACGTCCGGCGGCAGCACCGCCCGAGCAGCGCTCAGCTCGCCCTCGCTCATGTCGAGGCCGATCAACTTCGTTCCTGCGTTGCGCCGATCGTTCAGAATTTGCAGCAGTGGCCCATCACCACATGCCAGATCGAGCTCGGTGCGCGACATACCATCATTCGGCACCCGTTTTGCCAGCGCATGATAGGAAGACGGGTATTCTGCATGCGTCGACCGCGCAGGAAGATTGCCAAAGGCCCGGCGCGTTGCTCCTGCCCGACGCCGGTGAAAATCTTGCAAATAGACTTCTGCTTGGGATGTCATTCTTGCGTTGCCCGATTGTTCAATTCTTGGTTGTGCGTTTGGACTCTGGATCGTTCAATCCACGGCGATTGTCAACGAGCTAGGCCACGATGTCGACTGTCTCTTCCTGGCCGAAATTGGCCGAACCTGGTCCGACGTCAGCCGCATCGAATCGAGCGTAGCGGCGGAATGGTTGTCGACAAAGTGCAACGGATTGCGGCTGCAGCGGCAAGGTGCAATATTACGCTCCCGAGGCAGCGAACCCTCTTCGCTGTCTTTGTTACCCTGAGCGCCTTTGGGGCGCAAGACAATGCGGACCTCGTGCCGCAAAGATTTCGGTGCTGTCTCAGCGTCAGGTGGATTCGCCACAGTCGGGAGCCGTTTCATCAGTGTAGTGGCTGCTTTGCGCTCCCCCTGCATGTCGAGTTGCACCGGCCGACGCTCTCGCGATGAATCGCTTGCGAACGTCCGTGCTAGTAAAGTGTGACTTCCCCGGCCGACGCGAGATTCATTCAGACAGCCCAGGTAATGGCGCTCTTGTCATCCTCGGCTGCGACGCCTGCGTCCACCGACTTCGAGTCGGTGTCCATCCCCAAATTGCGGCACAGCGCGTCGCGGCGTCAGACTCTTGTGCTGTAGGGCATTGGCGAAGCGGCGGCTTGCCATTTCACGACAGCCTGTGCGACGCGCCCGCTTGTTATCAACGATTCAAAGCTCTCGACGTCGTTATTGATCAGGTAGTGATGCCAGTCGCGGTCCATGCCTTCGACTGATAAAGGAAGGACACATTCCGTCATGCGTTGCATGACCGCCGAAGCAATGTTTTTGAAATTCGGACGTGTCGTTTCGATTACGACAACGCCGTCGTTCGTGAGATCGGTGCAGACCAAGTCGAGTTCGACCGGGTCCGTGTGGAAGTTGACGATCATGGGAGTTGGATAATCGCGTTCGATAGCAAGCCAAACTCAGGCGACAGGAGACGCCGCTAGATTCGATGCATCGCCACTCGAACCATCTCAAACATATGTTGCATGGTGAGCCGGTGGTCGACGATGGTGCGGCGGCGGCACCGACCGGCAGCGGCGAACCAGATGTCCCCGATGCCAGACGCGCTTGCAGATGACACGCGAATGCGCTTCTGCAGTAGTTGGGAAAAATGCCGTTGCCGACGCAACCAGCAAGATCAACGAAATGAGTTTCCGCACTGTGCCCCCTGTTCAATGCGCGCCATTTTACCGAGGCTTCTCCAGAATAGTCAGTCGTCGGCAATCTCCCGGCAATGTAATAATGGAGGCAGCTTCTGGGCAACGATTGTGCAAGCCCGGTCACACTGCAGCCAGACTGGATTCAGGGCCATCTTGGACTATAACGTTTCCTACGAGCACAGCCTCGCGAGCGCGCCGAACGATTTCATCGTCCATGTGCCGTCGTAGCTGGTCACGGACGTGCCCGCGACCATACCGCGTGCTCTACTGCCCGAATTCCTCACCGATCTTATCCGGCAGCGCTCGCCGCAGATCGGACGTATCCGCAATCTGCGCATTCTGTAGATACCGCTTGTCGTTCGGTCAGCCACGCCTGTGAACGCCGCTGACACAAGATATAAGACGATGGTCTTCCTATAGCTGCGGTCGCAACCGGCGCTGCTCGTCGCGAACCGACTGCTTTCCCCGTGCCGATCCATCCTCGCCGGTGCGTGTCACTTGCAACCGACCCTGCGGTGGTGCGAACAGTGGCGAGAGTCTGTTAATGACCTGCACGATAGCGTCGCGCAACAATTCAGCATTGAACCAGTCCACGTCCTGCAGTTGGCTGAGCTTGCGGTTGAACTGGCGACGCTCATTCTCGTCGAGTGCCCGCAGCGCTAGGGGAATACCGTTCTGACGCGCGCTTGTGATGAACAGGCGACCCAGCGACGTGTTAAAGGGATGGACGTCAGTCGGCAGATGGAGGAAGCGGATACCGTCAAAGCACGATGCGAACTCACTGATTAGCGAAACAGGAACGGCGTCCTCCGGCTTGCGCTTGCAACGCACCTCCAGACGCCAGCGGGCCGGGGTCTCCAACTTTTCCTTCAGCTTGCTCACCTCGATATCCCACTTGTCATCCGACGCGAGCGCCGCGAGTATCTTGTTGGCGTCCGGCCCCAGTTTGCGGTGCAGGACTTCGGCTGCCTTGTCATAGATGGCAAGCCGACGATCAGAATTGAGCACACCGACATACAGTGATCCGAGGATACCGTGACCGTCGAAGTCGTACATCACCTTCGCGCCGCTGCGCTTTCCCTTTGCGCTGACCAGCGTCCCTTCGAGCGGGTTGATGTTGTAGTCGATATTCACGTGCAGCACCGATATGAAGGCATGCGACAGGATACGCTGCGCGTCGTAGCCGAAGAGGAAGCGGAAAAAGCTTCTGAGCTGGGCAATGGCCTTCTCGCCCTTGCGCAAATACGGATTCGGATTGAACTCGATGGTCGCCGCCCACGGATACGTCGCGGTGTTCGGCTGGCACTCAATCAGAACCAACTCCTCGCCGACCGGTACGTGCAGACGTTGCTTGAACGCCTCACGTTGCGACGTGAGCGAACGAGTGCCCGGCCTGTTCCTGAGCAAATCGAACTTCTCCTGCAGCAGCGCTGCAAAAGAAGCGTCAACGTGCTCCGACCGGATGCCGAGTTTCGACTTGTCGACGCCAATCTCGTCTATGTGTTTTAGCGGCGAGGTGCCGATAACTTCATGGAATTTTAAATTAGGCATACTTGGTTAGATAAGGTTAAGGAGTCGCACGGAACCGAGACGTGGCGGAATCCGGCCAGTCACTTCATTTACAACTTTCCACCCATGTCATGTAGGACTGGATGTATTCCTATATGTAGTGGATTTGTTATTACAGCCGCGTGATTCTCTAGTGCTAAGACAACGAATCCCCCTTAAAAACAGGGATGTTGACGAAAGTGAGGCATCGTTCCAACGAAAAAGGATGCAGTTTCTGGTCGACTTTCTCCGCTAGCCCCCACTTCCATTGCGATCAATGTGATTTGCTTCGAACCTCTGTTTTAAAGGGTATTTCAGCGAATTCAGTTCGTTGGACACGCTTTGCGTCTGGTCGACTTTCTTCGCTAGGATGGGCGTTGCCGAAACGATACGTAGAGGAGAGTAGGTTAGTGGTCGAGGCCGCTGTCAGTATCCGGTTGTGGTCGTTGCGCTGAATCCGGAGGGGCTGGAATTTCGCGCAACGACCGCAAGACCACGACTACGACTTGTCGTTCGGAGGCGCCGGATGCACGCGGCCAATCGCCGACGCCCCATTGACAACATGGCCCGTGTTGTCGGTCTTGGACGGGGTCGATACCTTGGTCACTTCATCTGTGGCGTTGGTACCTGCTCGCTGGTCGGGCTTGTTGACCGGCCACACGTTTTCTGCTTCCGGGTAGCGGCTTATCCAGCGTTTGCGGCAGCCCTTCGGCGAAACAAGGCCCACCGTATTGTTCGGCGGGATCAATAGCAGCGCAAGACCACGCGAGATGTTCGACTTATCGATGCCGATGACTTTTGCGATCTGCTCCAACTTCACACCCTTGCGGCAAAGACACCACGCCAGACGGATGATCGCGCGCCCCGCGATGAACGGTTCCGAACGATAGGACCACGTGTTGTCCGGTTCGAGAAATGCTTCGACCATCACACGACCGATTCCATGCGAATGCCAACTCGACAGCGAAACATTCGTTAGAGCGACTGCCGCCTGCGCGCCCGGTCCCGGCTCGCACTTGCCGACTTCCACGAACATTCCGCAATGACCCTGCAACCAGCTAACGTCCTGTTTTTTGCTGTGTAAAACGAAGATGACGAGTACCGCGCCAAGTTCTTTGATCTTGACGTTCAGTTCGGCCAGTGCGGCGATCGCCACATCGCGGACCACGGTCTGGTAGTCGATCTGGACGAAAATGCACTCGCCCGGTTTCAACTGATTCAGCACAATGTGCACACCTTCGGGCACCAACGGGTTGAGGTTGGTGCAATGACTGACCGGCACTTCGCGCAGCTTTGCCTTTACAGCACTGGATGCAAACGCCTTCACCGGCACTAGGGCACGGCGGCCGGATGGATGCAGAAAAGTGATATTCGAAATGTGGCGTATCTGCTGATTGGCAATCGCATCGTCACACACAATGCCGTGCGCGACGGCAGCCATCGCAACGGCCGAGTCGGTCGGGTCGCTGTTCGTCACGAGTACGACGCCTTTTTCCGGTTGCTCGCTCTCGAGAAAAACCTTCATCGCGAACAGCACCGGCGACGAAGCTACTTTAGCAACGCCGGGTGCGCTCGCATTGTCCGCTGAAGATGTGTTTGTGCCGACTGGCGTGCGGGCAGGAGTCGGCAACGGGTTCAGTGACTGCGTCATTATTCGGCCTCCTTCGACGCAAGGAAGGCCTCCACGGAGGACTGCCGCCAGGCTCGTATACGGGCAGAGAGCCGTAACGGAGCTGGAAATTCGCCAGTTTTTACCATGCCCAAGAGTGTCGTCCGTCCGATGCCAATCATCGCGAGAACTTCTGGCAGGCGCAGAACGCGATCGATAACGCGCACGCCATCGCTGTTGACCACGCGTGCTTGAAGTGATGCCGGTAGGGAAGGCATCGCGAAGTCGGCCACTTCTGGATGACTGGCCGACTTGGCACGTCGTGCTGCACGGTTCGGGAGAACGGGCGGCAGCGCCTCTTCATGCAGCGGCGCCGCGGCCGGTTGCATCGGTTGATTAATGGACTCGTTGAATTTCATTTGTCTCACCGTATTCATGGCTGGAATCGGCGCGACGACAGACGCAGGACCTTCACCGGCGTCGCGCATTACTTCGCACGAACGCATCGCGGGCGCGTCTGTCTGACAGCGCCACGAACGATTTTCAACGGCTCGTTATGCCTGGGTGAAGGCCCAAATGGGCTTCGAATCGTTGCCTAATCGATCCGACGGTCCGTTTTATACCCGTGACGAGGGGTGTTGGCGAATTCGGGCTCTATTGCCGAGTGCGCTGCAGGCGGGAAAGCAGGTTGCCAAAACGATGATGTGTTGTCAACGTTCAAGAAGGTTTTTTTGTACTCAAGTGTACGCTGCCGTACATATTGCTTGCCGGACGTCTGCCGCCCCAGCGCTGGCGACGCTCTGCCTGCGTTCACGTAGAGAGGAGCTACGCGCGTCAGGATTTCGCACAAGTGGCCTCCGCGAATGCCGCCCAGTCTTCCATCAGCGCCGCGCGCTTGGCGAACAGATCGCCTCGTGCGTAGGCCGCTTCTGCTTTGTCTTTGATACCGTGAGCCAGCGCGGCTTCGCAAACCTCGCGAGGGTAGTGCGTTGTTTCGCCCGCCCAGTCGCGAAACGTCGAGCGAAAGCCGTGAACTGTTATGTCGGCACGCTTCATACGCTCCAGCAGTTGCAGCATCGCCATGTTGGATAGAGGTTTTTTGTCACGAGCACCCGGGAAGACATAGTCTCCTCGCTTCACGTCTTCCTGCGCCTTCACGATTGCTATTGCTCGGGCAGACAGCGGCACCCTATGCTCCTTGCGCATCTTCATGCGTTCAACAGGAATGGTCCAAACCCCTTCGTCCAGATCGAACTCTGCCCATGTTGCACCGATCACTTCATTCGTTCGCGTGGCGGTCAGGATGAGAAATTCAAGCGCACATGCTGCGACGCCTTCCTGCGAATGCAATGTTTTCACGAACGCTGCGACATGGGCGTATGGCAGTGCTGGGTGATGCACAACCTTCTGGACGCGGGAGCGTTTCGGGAGCAGTGTATCGAGATGGCCCTTGAGCCGTGCCGGATTTTCTCCGGTGCGATAGCCGCGCACAGTTGCCCAATCGAGCACAGACTCGATGCGGCCGCGCAGCCGCGACGCCGTTTCAGTCTTTGTCGCCCAGATCGGCTCCAGCACCTTCATGACCAGCGTGGTGTCAATGGCGGAGACGGGTTGCGAGTTAAAAACGGGGTCGGCGTAAGTGGTCAGCGTGTTCGTCCATTGGTCGGCATGCTTTGCATTTTTCCACCCCGCCCGGTGTGCTTCGATGTATTTCTCCGCACATTGCTTGAATGTCACCTCGTCGGCCTGCGCGACCGGCTGGGAGGCGCGCTCGGCATTGCGTGAATCAATTGGGTCTATGCCGTCCAGCAGGAGGCGTCGACAGTCGAGGGCGCGAGCCCGGGCTTCGGCCAGACCGATGGTATGCAAGGGGCCAAGGCCCATGCCACGAGCTTTGCCTGCACGCATGTAGCGGAAGAGCCACGACTTGACACCAGCGGCGGTAATCTGAAGGTAAAGACCACCGCCGTCGCCGTACAAACCCGGCGTCGTGGTCTTGGTAATCTTCATCTGGCTCAGTTTGTTAATGGCTCTTGGCATGGGATGACTATCAAATTGACTATCAAATGAAAGCCCGATTATAAGCGTATTCATTGGTATTCGAGTGAACGTTAATGAACGAGCGCCAAGACTGATCCCAGAGTGGGAAAGGGTTTGCACGGACTCTAGTGGATTTTGGTGAGTGCGGGCGCATTCAATGTAGACGGACACCCTTTCCGCCAAATTTAAAAACCCCGCAAAACGAAAGTTCTGCGGGGTTTTTGCTTCTGGACGTCTGTTGATGTCCACCTCCACGTTGGCAAGCTAATGTCGTATCGCGTGTGGGCTGCGCGGCTACAGCGCAACGCTCGAACACCTGCAAATGAACGCCATCAAATCATTGCCCGGCAATCGGTTTGTGCGCCGCATTGCCCCCTGAGTTGACACGCCATTGCGAGCGGATTTCCGTGACAACCGGGGCGGGCAGTGGGATGTAGTCGAGATCTTTCGCCGTCTGTGTCGCATTGCTGAATGCCCAGTCGAAGAACTTCAGCGTTTCTTCGCTGTGATCCGGTTTGTCCTCCGACGTGCGCAGCAGCACGTAGGTGGCGCCCATCACAGGCCACGCATCGTTGCCTGGTTGATTGGTCAGGATCTGGGAGAGTGACCTGGACCAATCGGCGCCGGCGGCCGCCGCGTTGAAAGCCTGCACGCTAGGCTCGACGCTGGCACCCGATGCATTTTTCAGTGCCGTGTACGTCATGTGGTTCTGCTTGGTGAAGTCCCACGCAACATAGCCTATTGCGCCGGGGAGATACCCGACGAAAGTGGCTACGCCCTCATTCCCCTTGCCGCCAATGCCAAGCGGCCAGTGCACACTCGTGCCCTCACCGACCTTTTGCTTCCACTCGGGACTGACCTGCGCGAGGTAGTGCGTCCAGATGAGACTTGTGCCGGACCCATCCTGACGGCGTATGACGGCAATGGGGGTGTCAGGCATTTTGATTTTCGGATTCAGCTGAGCAATCGCGGGGTCGTCCCAGAAGTGGATCTTGCCAAGGAAGATGTTGCCGAGCACCGTGCCGGACAGCGTCAACTCTCCGGGCTTGATACCCGGCAGGTTGACGACCGGCACCACACCGCTGATCACCGTCGGGAACTGCCGTAGCCCATTCTTCGTCAGATCTGCGTCCGTGAGCGGCGCGTCCGATCCTGCGAAGTCGACCTCATTGGCCATGAGTTGTTTGATACCGTCCGACGAGCCAACGCCGTGATAGCTCACCTTGCCTCCGCCAGACTTTTGATAGTCGGTGGCCCATCTGGTGTAGAGGGGAGCAGCGAGCGTGCTGCCGGCACCGGTAATGTCGGTGGCGAGGGCCGCGACGGCGAAAAGCGCGCCAGTCAGACCGGCAATCAAGGTTGGCATTGGTCTCACGAATATCTCACTTTGAATTATTGTGGGACATCGCTGAACGAGAGTCGCCAGGTGACGAATTCCTTCGTAGAGGGCGACTGCGTCGGCAGATATTTTTTTAATTGTCCCCGCACGCGCATGCGCCTCAGGAACGTCTGCGCGTAGCTTCAATTACAGGATGATTGCAGTCCGGATACCAATTGAATCGGCCTATCGCGGGGCGCGCCATGACGATTCAATGAGTCTGATGTTTGCGACGGGACGCTTACCTGAATCGAGCCGCCGTTCAGGTGTCTCCTGAGGTCGCAGTGGCATGCGAACATCGCCACCGCCGACGATAGCCACATAGGAGAGCGGACAGCGGGTTGATTTCACGTGCGTCGCCAGCTCGCGCACAGGCTTCGGCTTCGGTAAGCGTCTGGCGCAAAAGAAAGGCACCGTTTCCACCGCATAGACGATCGCGCCCGGCTTAGGGATTACCTGAACTTATGCCGTTTAAATAATCGGCATGGATTTTCTCGTTCGCGTGGACAAAATCACTCGCGGCGAATGTGCGAATTGAAAGCAATTAGAAAATATATTGATTAACTTTTGTCAGGAAAGCTCGGGCTGAATCCGACATGCACTGCCACTGATCATTCGATCGATTCGAATTCATGATCCTCTGAACGATGCAGGGAAATAACTGGCACTTCCCGAGCCGCCCTAGTGCCTGTAAAGTCATACAGCGTTTTCGCGTCAGGTCGAAAAATACAGGCGCCAAACGCGCAGCCACAACGATGTCCCGAATAGTTTGAAAAACCGGTTTTGTAAAACAGGCTTCAAAAGGGGATTCACATGCCAGTCGGCAATTCGGTCGTTGACACGACCAAAAGCACCACCAAATACAAAGTCATCAAGTGGTCGATTATCGGGTTGTGCATCGCCATCGGTGCGCCGCTCGCCATCCTGCTGGTCAAAGGCCTGGTCGGCCTGATCATCGCTGCGGTGATCGGGCTCGCGGCGATCAATTTCGGTCCCGTTCTCGCCATGAAGTTCGCGAATCAGAAGGTCAAGATGTTCGTGAACGAAGCGAAGTCGAACCCGATCGAGACGCTCTACAACGAACTGGCCGAAAAGCAGGAAGGCGCCGAACGGTTCAAGAAGAGCATCACCGACTTCCGCACCGAAGTAAAAAACTTCGAAGACAAAACCGCGCAGTTCAAAAAGCAGTATCCCGAAGACGCGGATCGTTTCGAGACGCAACTCGCGACGATGAAAAAACTGCTCGCGTTTCGCGAGGGGCGCTATAAGCAGGTGCAGGACGAACTCAAGCGATTCTCCGACGCGATCGATCGCGCCAAAGCACTGTGGGATATGTCGCAATCCGCGCAACGCATGAACAAGATCGCCGGCATGCAATCCAGCGACACCTTCGCGCAAATCAAAACCGACGCCGCGCTCGACTCCGTGATGAACTCAGTCAACAAGGCATTTTCCGAAATGGAAACGTCGCTGATGGAAAGTGCGGAAGTGCAGCAAGCCAAGGCCGCGACCGAAATGGGCGTTATCAACCCGCCCAATCAGCAACTCGGCTCGCCGGCGGCACCCAAATAATCAGGCGCGCGCTGCCCGACTACTCAACTCGCTCAACACTCGATCAAAAAAACAATGAAGAAAATCCTGGGTTCGGTTCTTTTCCTGATCTTGCTGGCTGCCGGTTGGTATATCCACGAGGGTGGCCTGAAAAATCCTCTTAACACCGGCCAGAGCGCCGACAAAGACACCGTCGCGGTGAATGGCGTGGACACCGGCAACCCCAGCAGCGCCGACGTCAAAACGCCCGCTCCGAGCAACCCGGACGGCTTCGTGCCCAACAAGGACACGCTGAAGTCGATATTGGGCAACGGCGTGGTGCGCGTCAGCGTCGAAAATCCGTCGCGGCCGTTTTACTCGGAAGACAACGGCAAGCCACAAGGCTTCAACGTCGACTTCGCGAACCTGCTGTTCGCGCAGAAAGAGTTCACCTCGGGCGACCATCCGACCATCGCGGTCGACACGCATCACGGCGTGGACACGTATCCCGCGGTCCCCGATCAGCTGACGAAAACCGACAAGCAGGGCAACACGGTCGTCGACGTCGCGATGGACGGCCTGACGTTCCCTGACAACACCCCGAGCGGCGTCGTCTATTCGATTCCTTACGTCGAGGATTTCGGCTATTCGTTGATCGTCGCCAAGGGTTCGCCGGTCCGTTCCGCGGTCGATCTGGCGGGCAAAACGGTCGGCGTGCTGCAGGGCGATCCGGATGTGAAGGCGTTTGTCCAGAAAGCGTTTCCGAATAGCAAGATCGTCGAACTATCGGATGCGAGCATCGAGGGGCAGCGCTCGTGGATGTCGCACTTCCTCGACGAGCATCAGGTCGACGCCATCGTCTACGACTATCCGTTTGGCGTGTCGGAGATCAAGGGCACTGACCTGACGTTCGCGGTCACCAAACTGGACGGGTCCAACCTCGCGTACAAAATCGGCGTACGCAAGGAAGACAGCGCGCTCCTGATCTACCTGAATTCCGCGATCGCGAAGGTCAAGCAGTCGCCGGCGTATCTGGACCTGTTGCGTAAATATTTCATCAGCGACCAGGTGCTCACCACCGCTGCGACTGGCGCCGAGAAGACCTACGTGGTCCGCTCCGGCGACACGCTCAATGCCATTGCCGCGAGCCAGTTGGGCAGCGGGGCGCGATTTGTGGACGTGCAGAAGCGCAATAACCTTCCGAACCCCAACCTCATCCTGATCGGCCAGCATCTGATCATTCCGGTGCGCTGACGCGACAGGGTGGTTCTGCCGGGCCCTCGCGGCCCGGCATGAACAACTCCCCCTGGACAATGGCCACCTGCGCCGACTGACGCGACGACGTGCAGTCCGCGAGACTCGTCGGCGAGGGCGATTCAGCGTGTTCGGCATCAAGCCGGCTTTCAGCGCTACCGCGCGCAGATGCGGAGCGGACGCATGCCCGTCGACTATGGCAAACGCTTAGCATTGCACATCATTTGCGCGCGCAATATCAAACGCGAGCGATTCGTCGATGCCGGTCCCCGGCAAGCAGGCCCGGCCCGGCTCGCGGAGGCCGTCCGGCGATCCTCTGTACAATTGGCTGATCGTCACATCGACCCACCTCGACCCACCTCGACTGAATTCATGGCCATTACCTACAAGACTCCCGACGACATCGCCAAATTACGCATCTCCGGCCGCCTCGCGGCCGACGTGCTGGCGATGATCGGCGAGCACGTCAAGGCCGGTGTCTCCACCGACGAGCTCGACGCGCTGTGCAACGACTACATTGTCAATACGCAAAAGTCGATTCCGGCAAATGTTGGTTATTTGGGCTTTCCGAAGACCGTCTGCACGTCCGTCAACCAGGTGGTGTGCCACGGCATTCCCAACCGCAGCGAAATCCTGAAAGACGGCGACATCATCAATATCGACGTCGCGATTATCAAAGACGGCTATTTCGGCGACACCAGCCGCATGTATTGCGTCGGCCAGCCGAGCACGGTGGCGCGCCAGCTGATCGACACGACCTATGAAGCGATGCTTGCCGGCATTCGTGAAGTGAAGCCTGGCGCTACGCTGGGCGATGTCGGCCACGCGATCCAGAAGGTCGCGCAGCGCGACGGCTTTTCGATTGTGCGCGACTACTGCGGCCACGGCATCGGCCGTGTCTACCACGAAGATCCGCAAGTGCTGCACTACGGTCAGCCGGGGCAGGGTGTGCGTCTGAAACCGGGCATGGTCTTCACGATCGAACCCATGATCAACGCGGGCCGCGCCGGCACCGCGGTGCAGCGTGACGGCTGGACGGTCGTCACCAAAGACCGTTCGCTGTCGGCGCAATGGGAGCACATGGTCGCCGTGACCGAAGAGGGCTATGAGCTGCTGACACCGTGGCCGGACGGCACCGGCGATTACGAAGCACCTTGAACGCAGTGGCCTGGGCGCCTGATGAACCGGCTGTCAAGGCGGCGGGCAGTATGAATTGCTGGGCAGTTGCTGCGCCTTGGGTGCGCGGCGAGCGCACCTTGGACGGGCGTTGCCGTCCGATCAGGTAAATAAGGATTTGACTCGCGCGCCGGTTCGGTTAAAGCTATGCCTTAGGGTTTCAAGGGGTTTTCGTCTGCATGAGTCCGTCATTGACCGTTCGCCGTATCGCCGCTGATCAGGGCGCTGTTTTCCGCGAACTCCGTACTGCGTCGCTGCGGGAGGCGCCCTATGCCTTCGGCGAAACGCTAGAGGACGCGTTGTCGGCGGATGCCGCCACGTTCGACGCAACCGCTGCCGAACACGCTGATTCGTTTATCGCCACCAGTTTCATCCTCTATACCGAGGGCCATCCCGCAGGGTTGATCGAAGCGCATTTCGACGACACCGCGGCACGCCGCGCGTTCGTTTGCGAGTTGTGGGTGGCGCCGGCCGTGCGTCATCTGCGAGGCGGCGAGTTGCTGGTCGACACCGCCAGCACCTGGCTCGCCGGCGAAGGCGCCATGGAAATCTACGCGTGGGTCGCCGACGCCAACCGCAATGCCATGCGCTTTTACGAGGCGCTTGGCTTTGGTCCGACCGGCGAGCATCGGCGCGTCGCGCGTGCGTCCGAGCAGGCCGAAAGCCTGCTGGTGCGCCACGTGCCGACCACATCGCAGGTGTTTCAGCAGTGATCTCGCGAGCGGCGCGTCGGCTTGCCGCTCAAATCCCATCCGCGTCCCTACAGCGTTCATGGCCGAATCAGCGGCCAAATCAATGGCATAAGCGCGGCCTGAACGGCCGAGGCGTGGCCATGTCCAGGGCATTGTGGCCGCAGAGGCGTGTTCTCTCGGCAAAAAAACTCGCTCCCTGCCTGGACGCCTGTAAAATACGCAAAATTTTTTGCCGAACGCTATGTCGCCCAAGAAATCGCCCTTTTTCGAACTCCGCAGCGGCTCTGTCGACACGCTCCTGTTTGTGGTCAAGACAACTGACCTCGATGCGATGCGTGCCGAACTGACCCGGCGCTTCGAGGCGACCCCCGAATTTTTCGCTAACGATGTTGTCGCGATCGACGTCCGCCGTCTCGCGGAGAACGAACGCGTGCCGCTTGCCGACATCGTGCAACTGCTCGACAGCGTGCGCATGCGTCCAGTCGGCGTCGTCGCCAACCCGCAGCAGGCGTGGGCGGGCGAATCCGCGCTGCCGCTGCTCGAAGCGCGCGACCGCCGCGGCGTCGCCGCGAAGTCAGACGAAGAGGGCGCGCATGCCGCCGCTACGGCGCCGGTTGTCACCGCCGCGACGGCCACGCCCCCAGCCGATCTGTTCGAAGCCGCGGCCCTCACGCCCGTTATGCCCGCTGAGGCTGGCACCCCGGCCACGGCCGCCGCGGTCGAGCCGGTGCCCGCCGCCGAGCCCGTGCGTCTTGCCACCTCATCGCAAACCACGGTGATCGACAAGCCGTTGCGCTCGGGTCAGCGCATTTACGCGAAGGGCGATCTGGTCGTGCTCGGTCTGGTGAGCTACGGCGCGGAAGTCATCGCGGAAGGCAACATCCATATTTACGCGCCGTTGCGCGGCCGGGCCTTGGCCGGCGTGCAGGGCAATCACGACGCGCGCATTTTCTGCACGTGTCTCGAACCGGAACTGATCTCGATCGCGGGCATCTATCGTACGACCGAGAACCCGCTGCCGGCCGACGTGCTCGGCAAGCCGGTACAGATCTGGCTCGAAGAAGAAAAGTTGATGATCGAACCGCTGCGGCTCACTTGATCGACGTGATGCGCGCGCTGGCCTGAACAGTCACGGCACGCGGCGTTCCACGGCAAATAGGACCGCACATAAATTGACGAATTTGACGAACACAAGGTAAGGGTAATGGCAAAAATCATTGTGGTGACTTCGGGCAAGGGTGGCGTGGGCAAGACGACCACGAGCGCGAGTTTTGCATCGGCCCTCGCATTGCGTGGCAGCAAAACCGCCGTGATCGACTTCGACGTCGGCCTGCGCAATCTCGACCTCATCATGGGCTGTGAGCGCCGTGTGGTGTATGACCTGATCAACGTGATTCAGGGCGAAGCCAATCTGAACCAGGCGCTGATCAAGGACAAGAAGTGCGAGAACCTGTTCATCCTGCCGGCTTCGCAGACGCGTGACAAAGACGCGCTGACCCAGGAAGGCGTCGAGAAGGTCATCAACGACCTGATCGCGATGGACTTCGACTACATTGTTTGCGATTCGCCGGCCGGTATCGAATCGGGCGCGCTGCTCGCCATGCACTTCGCCGACGAAGCGCTGATCGTGACGAATCCGGAAGTCTCGTCGGTGCGTGACTCGGACCGTATCCTCGGCATTCTGTCGTCGAAGACCAAGCGCGCGATCGAAGGCAAGGAGCCGATCAAGGAACACCTGCTGATCACCCGCTACAACCCGAAGCGCGTCAGCGAAGGCGAAATGCTCTCGCTCACCGACATTCAGGAAATCCTGCGCATCGATCTGATCGGCGTGATTCCGGAATCGGAAGCGGTGCTGCATGCGTCGAACCAGGGTCTGCCGGCCGTGCACCTCGACGGTACCGATGTCGCCGAAGCCTATAAAGATGTCGTGTCGCGTTTCCTCGGCGAGCAAAAGTCGCTTCGCTTTACCGATTACCAGAAGCCAGGGCTGCTGCAGCGCCTCTTTGGCACCAAGTAAGGGGGGCGCACGTCATGTCGATTCTTTCGTTTTTGCTGGGCGAGAAGAAGAAATCCGCGTCGGTAGCGAAGGAACGCCTGCAGTTGATCATCGCGCACGAGCGCGCCGGCGGCCATGCGCCTGCCGATTACCTGCCTGCGTTGCAACGCGAACTGGTGGCCGTGATTTCGAAGTACGTGAAAATCTCCAATGACGATATTCGCGTGAGCCTGGAACGCCAGGACGATCTCGAAGTGCTCGAGGTCAAGATCGAAATTCCGCAGGCCGGTTCCGCATAACATGCAGCGCGCTCTGCTTCGTTGCGTCGATCTGACGTGAAGAGGCAGGGCGCGTAGGCGCTGATCTCTCGCGGTTCCCTCGCTGTTCTTTCTGCTGTTCAATTTGACGCGCGGATGCAGGTTCTGCGCGCCGTCAATCTCTCCGTTCTTTTCTGTTTTGCTCGAACGCGCTGCTTCGCCGCGTACGGCTAAACACGTCCACACGCTGCTACGTCGCGGGTCGAAATAATCCGTTGCACTTCAGCGTGCGCCGTTACACGCACGCAGTCAGCGCTTTCGTTCCCTCGCGCATTAAACGGATAACGCCGGTACCGGTGTCCAACTACAGAGGGAAAACATGAACAAGACCTTTCGCTTGCTGATCGCCAACGCAGTTCTGATCGCTGCTGGTGCATCCGCTGTGGCATCCGCTTCTGCCGAGGAAGTCGTCGTGATCGCGCCGTCCGCACCGCCGGTCGTGCGTTATGAAGCCGTGCCGGCGCCGCGCGTCGGCTATGTGTGGGATCACGGTCATTGGCGTTGGGACCACGGCCGCTATGTGTGGGTCGAGGGTCACTGGCAGGCCGAGCGCGTCGGCTACCACTGGGTGCCGGGCCACTGGGTCGAACACGGTCCGAACTATCGCTGGGTCGAAGGCCACTGGGCGTAAGTCGCGAGGCGCCGGCAGTGCACGGCACGGCGTGGCTGACCTCGCGCGTGCCGCTCCCTCCAGTTTGACGACACAGGCGCCGCATCGGCGCTCGCCTGTGTTTCAGAGGAACCCAAGATGAAAAAGAATCTGCTTCTGATCGCCGTGCTGGCGGTCATGCTGGCCGGTTGCGTAGTGGTGCCGGCGCGGCCGGTTTATATGCGTGCGCCGGCAGTTGTCGTTTATTGATCGACTGACTTACTGACTTACTGACTTACTGACTTGCTGACTTGCTGACTTACTGACTTACTGACGCGGGGCGCTGTCTTCAGCGCGAGCATCGCCGTCGACCTCATCGGCGACCGCTGCTTCGGGCGCTGCTTCGGGCGCTTCGACTTCGGGGACTTCCGGTACTGGCGCGGGTGCCGGCTGCAGCAGTGGCGCCATATAGCGCTGGGCCAGCGAGTCATACAACGGCGGCGCGAAGAAACGCGCCACACGGCTCGCAATCAACGCGGTGGCCATCAGCGAAATCACCAATGCATGGCCATCGATCATCTCCATCACGATCACGAACGACGTAATCGGCGACTGCGTGACGGCCGCCAGATAGCCCACCATGGCGAGGGCGATCAGCATCGGCAACTGCATCGAGTCGAATACCATGTGCAGCAGATTGCCGAAGCCCGCGCCGATCGACAGCGACGGTGCGAAGATGCCGCCCGGGATGCCCGGCAGATACGAGCCGACCATCGAGATCATCTTCAGAAACGGATAGAACACGGAGAGGTGCTCGTGCCCGTCGAGCAGTCCGCGCGCTTCCGCATAGCCGCTGCCGAAGGTCGTGCCCCCGGAAATGAGGCCGACCACCGCGATCGCGAAGCCGCACAGCGCTGCGAACGCGACCGGCCGCTCGCCGTGCAACTGACGCAGCGGCGCGGGAATCCAGCGCGCGGTATTCAGCAGCAGCCAGCCGAACACGCCGCCCGCAATCCCGGTGACGATTGCCGTGAGCACGATGGCCACCGCCAGCAGGTCGGGGAAATGTTGGCCGATCTGGATGGTGCCGAAATACGTGTAGTTGCCGTTCAGCCCGAGCGCGATCACACCGGCGATGATGATTGCCGTAATCAGCACGCCGCTCGCGCGGGCTTCGAAGCTGCGCGTGAGTTCCTCGATTGCGAACACGACCCCGGCCAGCGGCGTATTGAACGCTGCGGACAAGCCGGCTGCCGCGCCCGCGAGCACCAGTTGCCGTTCGATCAGGGCGTTCGAGCGGGGATACAACCGCCGCAGATTGAACATCAGGGCCGCGCCGACCTGCACGGTCGGTCCTTCGCGGCCGATCGTGAAGCCGCCGAGAATCGCCAGAAACGACACGGCGATCTTGCCGAACAGAATCCTGAACGACAGCAGCCGCGCGCCGTATTCACCGGGCCTGGCATGCAGAGTGGCGATGACTTGCGGAATGCCGCTGCCTTCGGCGCCGCGGAAGAACTTGCGCGTGAGCCAGACGGCGAGTCCAGCGACCGCCGGCGTGACGATCAAAGGCGCCCACACGTGCTGTTGCTGCATCGCGCGGAATTCGCCGTAGCCCCAGTCGATCAGCCGTGCATACAGCACCGCGACTAAGCCGACCGCGATCGCACCGAGCCAGAAGACGCCATATTGCCGCCACAGGCGTCTGGCGCGACGCACGATGCTGGAAGAGCGCGGAGAGAAGGCCCGGGACATGAGGAAAGTGCTGGCGTAAAGGATGAATTATAAAGCGCGCCGCATCGACAAAATCGCATGAAAGTATTATGAAATATAGTAAAAGGTATTTTTGTAAGGTATGCAATGTAACGTGCTGTATTAAAGACCGGATGGCAGTTTTCCGGGTTCGGCAAAGATTATTCCAATCGTCGGCTAAAATAGTTTGACGTTCGAACAACAAATAGGTCCTCAATGAAGCGAGTCCTTATCGTCAAGGTCACTTCCCTCGGCGATATCGTGCAGGCGTTGCCAGTCGTCGCCGACATCAAACGCGCGTTTCCCGGCGTTCAGGTGGATTGGGCGGCAGACGAAGCATTCGCCGAAGTGGTGCATTGGTGCGAAGGCGTGGACCGCGTGCTTTGCGCGCCGCTGCGCCGTTTCAAGAAGGCGCGCCGATGGGGCGATTTCAAGGCGATCGCGGCGTCGATCGCCGAATTGCGTGCGTACCGCTACGACTTCATCGTCGACATTCAAGGCGTGTACAAGAGCGCGATCATCGCCTTTCTGGCGCGCTCGTCGAAGCGTATTGGCTACCAGTCCCAGGATCTTGGCGAGCGAGGTGCCGCATTCGCTTATACCGGGCGTTTCGGCCCGCGTCCGCAGTGCAGTGCGTGGCATGGCATGCGCATCAGCACGGGTGAGGCGCTGGGCTACGAGGTCGAAGGCCCCGCCGTCCACAATCTGCGCCTGCCCGAACCGGCCACCCCACTGTTCGCGGCTGACAGCGCGCCGGTCGCGGCGCTGTTTCACGCCACCTCCAAAGAGGACAAGAAGTGGCCGCTGACTCACTGGGTCGCGGTCGGCCGCGAGTTGGCGCAGCGCGGTTTTCATGTGGTGTTGCCATGGGGTTCGGAAGGCGAGCGAGCTGAGGCGGAGCAGATTGCGTCGCAGGTGCCGGGCTCGACCGTCCTGCCCAAGCTGAGCGTGACCGAAATCGCGCAGATGATCGACGCGTGTGCGTTGGTGATCGGAACCGATACGGGTTTCGTTCATGTGGCGCATGCATTGCAGAAACGCACGGTCATGATTTTTGTGGCGACCTCGGCATCGCATTTCGGCATTGAAGCGCCGTTCCGCTCGATCTCGATCGGCGACGGTCATTCAGTGCCGCCGATCGCCGAGGCACTGAGGGCGATCGATTACGTGCACAGCGAGCCGCGCGCGGTTCCCGTGCAGCACGGATCGGCAGCCGCCTGAGCGCAGCCTTACCGCGCCGTCGCGCAATCGTTTGGCTGAAAGAAAAGAGGCGTGACGCGCAGTCGCTTTATCAAACAAGCGCTGCCACGGAACGCCTCCGAAAAACGCCCGTGTCGGGGAACTACGGGCGGAGAGGAATCGCAGCAATGAACACACCGACTTTTCCACCGAGTCGTGCATTGAGCAGCCCCATCGGGCGATCGACCCAGTTCTAAAGAGACCGCCGGCCGGCGGTCGAGTTCAATGGTGCATTTAACGTCGAGGCATGCCGGGCGCGCCGACCGAATCGTGTGCTGCTCTCGTGTGCCGCTCACCGGCCTCCCACAGCGGCTCTCTCGTGACCTCGCTCAGCGTTCGGTTGAGCCTTGCATTACATACCTGTTAAATCTGTCGCATTTCGTCGAGTGCCTAATTGGCCAACCATGTGATCTTGCGTGTGGCCACCGGCTCAATCATTGCGCATGAAAGTGCGTACTCGATAGCCATGGCCGACGCCGCGAGCCGCGCACCCGCCACAGGCAGGGCTTGCAAGGAACGTGCGTGCTCAAAGCAGTATAGGAGGTGTTTTCGTCTGATGGGAATCTGTTGTCGACCTGCTGCGGCGCGGTCGGTTTAGGGGTTCAAACGTGTAACACCTCGGTGATCTTCCCTTACAAATGGCAACGTTCGCGCGAGGCAGGGTCGTGTTCAATCGAGTCATTCGGGGTTTCGGCTCGAATGAATCTGACTCGAAGGAGAACAATATGAAACGCTTAATCCTGACCCTGATCGCAGGCACGCTGCTGGCAACGGCGCTCGGAGGCTGCATCGTTGCACCGGCGCCGGGCTATTACTACGGCGGTGGTGGTTACTACCATCACGGAGGCTACTACTACCGGTAACGGCGTGTGGCGAGTGTCTTGCCAGACACAGCACCAAACCCTGAAGGCTGCCGCTTGCCTGCATAGGCAAGAGCAGCCGCTCAGCAGCTTCTTCTAATGATGATGTCAGGCCCGGTTCCGGCTGCCGCATCCGACCGAGTGTCGCGGCGTTCGACCGCTCAGGCGAGCAGCATTTCGAACGCAATCACCGCAGTGATGGCAGCGGCGTTCGCGGCCAGTGCTTCGACGACGATGCCCTTCCACGTCGCGGGACGAAAGCGCAAGGCCAGCAGCAGCGAACACAGCAACGCCAGCGCGATGATCATCACGATATCCGCGTTGTGAAGATGAATACTCATCAGAGCCTCCCTGCTTGCCATAGGGTTATTTGAGTCGAGTATAGGCAAGTCAAAAAGACGCGCAAGGCAGGGGATTTACTCAGTCCACCCTCAGTTCGTCTTCAGTCTCTTGGCATTTCACATCAGCTGCGTATCGCGTGTCTCGCGCATGCACAGCACGCCGATCAAGCTGACGGCCGCGGCGATCGACACATAAGCGCCCACCCACGACAGCCCGCCGTGCGCGGCCAGCACCTGCGCGATATACGGCGCGACGGACGCACCGAGAATTCCGCCGAGGTTGTACGACACGCCTGCACCGGTATAGCGCACGTTGGTCGGAAACAGTTCCGGCAGCAGCGCGCCCATCGGCGCGAAGGTCACGCCCATCAGGAACAGTTCGATCACGAGGAACAGCAGCACCAGCGGCGTCTGTCCGCTGCCGAGCAAGGGCGCCATAGTGAAGCCGGACAGGATCGCCGCGACGATGCCGGCGATCAGCACCGGCTTGCGGCCATAACGGTCGCTCGCCCAGGCCGAGAGCGGCGTGGCGAGCGCCATGAACACGACCGCGATGCACAGCATGCCGAGGAACGTCGGCCGCGGAATATGCAGCACCGACACGCCATACGACAGCGAAAACGTCGTGGCGTTGTAGAAGAGCGTGTAGCAGACCACCATGGCCAGCGCGCCGAGGAGGGTGGGCAGCCCGTGCTGCGACAGCAACGTCGCGATCGGCACCTTCACGCGTTCTTTGCGTTCGATGGCCGCCTGGAAGGCCGGCGTCTCAGCGATTTTCAACCGCACGTACAAGCCGAGCGCGACCAGCACCGCGCTGACGAGGAACGGCACGCGCCAGCCCCAGCTGCGGAATTGCTCGTCGCTCAAAGACAACGCCAAAGCGAAGAACAGACCGTTGGACGCCAGAAAGCCGATCGATGGCCCCAACTGCGGGAACATCCCGAACCAGCCGCGTTTGCCGGCTGGTGCATTCTCGGTGGCGAGCAGCGCGGCGCCGCCCCATTCGCCGCCAAGACCGATACCCTGGCCGAAGCGCAAGATGCACAGCAGGATCGGCGCGAGGCTGCCGATCGAGTCGTAGCCGGGCACGAAACCGATCAGCGTGGTGGACACGCCCATCACCAGCAGCGAAGCGACGAGCGTCGACTTACGGCCGATCCGGTCACCGAAGTGACCGAACAGGAACGAGCCGATCGGCCTCGCGACGAACGCGATGCCGAACGTGACGAATGCCGACAAAGCCTGGGCCGTCGCCGAGCTGTGCGGGAAAAACACCGGTCCGATGACGAGCGCCGCGGCGGTCGCATAGACGTAGAAATCGTAGAACTCGATCGCGGTGCCGATGAAACTCGCGAAGATGATTCGCGTGCTGCTGTTCTGCCCGCTTGCGTTGGGCTGGGCCGCGGAAATCGGCGAAGTGGACATGCAGGGTCTCCGTGTGTCGTGATGCCGTTGGGCGCCATACTTTTCGTGTAGGGGCGGCGCGAGGTCGGGCAGCATCTTTGTTTAAGTTCGTGTGCCAGCGCTTCGGCGCGTCTCGTAGGCGGCTGAAGCCAGGCACGGCGCGGGCGACGATGCGACAGCTTACAACGGTAGCCGGTGGCCGTCCGCGGTCGCGCGCGAAAGCGGCCTGACGAGAGAAATAACTGGGCGGCCGACGCGGGTGGCGCGGCGGCGCTGCAATCGGGCTCGTGCCGCGCCAACGGGTGAGTGGGCGGCGTGAGCCGTGCCGGAAGGCTCCGGCTTGGGGAATCGGAAAATTATAACGAGCGCGGTGGCGGCACAGCAAGGCGTGACAAGACGCGGTTCGCGTCTTGTCACATGGGGCGCTGTTTGGGCGCCGTGTTCAGTCGATGGTCTGCGCTTGCGGCGAGGCGAGCTCGCGCAACTGGAATTTGCCGTCGTCGTTGAACAGCCAGTCTTCGAACAGTTCGAGCTGGCCACGGCCGTTCAGCAATTTGCCAGGCGGTTGAGGCAGCGGCGAGGCGCGCCGCAAGGTGGCGAGCGCGGTGCTCTCGGCTTCGTCATCGCCATTGGTGCGATACACCGAGGATTGCACTACCTGACCGTTGCGATCCACCGTGAACGAGACCACCACCAGCGAGCGCAGCATCGCTTGCGGCGTGCCGCGCAACACATAAGACGGGCTGCGTTCGATGATGCGTTTGGCAACCGCGCTGCGGTACTGGTCGAGCGTCGCACTATTGACGGCGGCTGCCGGTGTGATGATGAGTGGGCGGTCCGGCGGCGTGAAGGTGCAGCCTGCTATGACTGCGAGCGCTAAAACGGAAGCTATCTTCAATGCCGATGCTGAAGCGGATGCCGCGCTATGCGCATGCGATAGCGATGCGCCAACGCGTGAAGCGAAGCGTCCGGTCAAGCGGCGGAGGTGACGCGTGCGGGTGAGCATGGTGGTGGAAAGCACCGAGGCAGGATCTAAATTGATGGTAGTCAAAAAACGCCAGGATTCAATTGTCGTTGACCCGCTCCGCGCGATTCGCACGCTTGTAATGAGCCGAAATATGACCGGATTGGTCGGCGGCCAAAACACGCCTACACTGCATGGGCCTCTTTCGAGAGGCATCGGTGGAAGTCTTTCATTTGGTCCGCTTCGCGCGGGCTTTCTTTTTTTGCGCGACGCTTTGCGCAGTCAATCATTCCAGCCACGCAAAAGAAAAAGGCGAACCCGTCGATGAGTTCGCCTTTGTTTTCACGCGCCAGCCTTGCCTTACTTCAACTTACCTTACTTCAACGCTTCCCGCGCAGCCTTAACGGCAGCGAGCACCTGCTCCGGCGCCGTGCCGCCCGGATGGTTGCGGCTCGCCACCGAACCCTCAAGCGTCAGATACGAGAACACGTCCTCGCCGATCAGATGCGCGACGTTCGGCAGGTCCTGACGCATTTCCTCCAGCGTCAGGTCGGCCAGATCGCAGCCGCGATCGGCACACACGCGAACCGCCAGCGCCACCGCTTCGTGCGCGTCGCGGAACGGCAGACCGCGCTTGACCAGGTAGTCGGCGAGATCGGTTGCGGTGGAGAAGCCTTGCAACGCGGCGTCGCGCATGGCTTGCGGCTTCACCGAGATGCCGGCGACCATTTCAGCGAAGATGCGCAGCGTATCCGCAACCGTATCGACGGTGTCGAACAGCGGCTCCTTGTCTTCCTGATTGTCTTTGTTGTACGCGAGCGGCTGGCCTTTCATCAAGGTCAGCAGCGCGATCAGATGGCCGTTCACGCGGCCCGTCTTGCCACGCGCGAGTTCAGGCACGTCCGGGTTCTTCTTCTGCGGCATGATCGACGAGCCCGTGCAGAAACGGTCGGCCAGATCGATGAAGCCGACGCGCGGGCTCATCCACAGCACGAGTTCTTCGGAAAAGCGCGATACGTGCGTCATCACCAGCGCGGACGCAGCCGTGAACTCGATCGCGAAGTCACGATCGGACACGGCATCCAGCGAGTTCGCGCAGATGCCGTCGAAGCCCAGCGTCTTCGCCACTGCATGACGGTCGATCGGATAGCTGGTGCCGGCCAGCGCCGCTGCACCCAGCGGCAGACGATTCACGCGCTTGCGGCAATCGACCATGCGTTCGGCGTCGCGCGAAAACATTTCGACGTAAGCCATCAGGTGATGGCCGAACGTGACGGGCTGCGCCACCTGCAGGTGCGTGAAGCCCGGCATGATGGTCGACGCGTTCTTCTCGGCCATGTCGAGCAAGGCGGTGCGCAGTTCCGTCAGCAGGCCGCCGATGCGGTCGATTTCGCCGCGCAGCCACAGGCGGATGTCGGTCGCGACCTGGTCGTTACGCGAGCGGCCCGTGTGCAGGCGCTTGCCGGCGTCGCCGATCAGCGCGGTCAGGCGTGCCTCGATGTTCAGGTGGACGTCTTCCAGATCGAGTTGCCACTCGAACTCGCCTCGTTCGATTTCACCCCTGATCTGCGCCATGCCGCGTTGGATCGCGGCGAGGTCGTCGGCGGCGATGATCTTCTGCGCGGCCAGCATCGAGGCGTGCGCGAGCGACCCTTCGATATCGACGAGCGCCAGACGCTTGTCGAAGAAAACCGACGACGTGTAGCGTTTGACGAGCTCCGACATCGGCTCCGAGAAGCGAGCCGACCAGGCTTCGCCTTTTTTGTGCAGTTGGGACGTCATGGTGTTGGGCAGTTGAACGAGGTGAGGACGCTGACGGCGTTTGCGTACGGTGCAGGCGCCATCGGAATGAGCGAAAGACTGGGATTTTAACACTGGCGGACGGCCTCAAAGATGCCGCTCGCCCGAGGCCGCATAGGCAAAAGCACTTGCGACGCCGGCTTCTGACGAGCCGCCCGGAGAAACGCAGACGGCGCGAATGCGCTGGCGGCTGCGTGTGCCGCAGCGCGCCACTGCGCCACCGCGGCTACTCCCGCACCAGCACCACCAGCTTCAGATCCTCGCGATGCGCGGGCTTGAAGGTGATCTGGTCGTAGACGATGCGGCCGTCGCGCGGATGATTGAATTCGCGCCGGCCGCCTTCACGGCCGCCGACATCCTGCGACGCCCAGAAGCGCGCGAACGCGTCGCTGGCGGCGGAGAGCGAGTCGATCAACCCGCGCGTGGGAGCGTCGTTCAGATGACGGATCGAATCCGCGCGGAATTCGGCCGCGAGACGCCGCGCCCGCGTGTCCCAGTCGACGATCAGCTCGCGTGCGGCCGGCTCGGTGAAGGTGTAGCGCAGCAGATTGCGGTCGTGCGTACCGTCCAGCCAGCCGACGAACAGGTCGGCGGCGCGCGCGTTCCAGGCGAGCGCGTTCCACTGCCGGTCGAGCACGTAAGCCGGCGCGTTCACGAGCTGCACGGTTTCGAGCAGGGTGGCGGGGGCGTCGGCGGCGGCCGGATCGGGCTCGGCCGGGTCGCGCTGCGCGGCCAGCTCGAACAGATACGCCCGCTCGGCACGCGACAGTTGCAGCGCGACAGCGATCCGCGCCAGCGCCTCGGCGGAGGCGGAGACCGGGCGGCCCTGTTCGATCCACGTGTACCAGGTTGGGCTGACGCCGCATAGCTGCGCGACTTCCTCGCGCCGCAAGCCGGGCGTGCGGCGGCGCGGGCCGGGCGGCAGGCCGAGCGCTTGCGGCGTGAGCCGTTCGCGGTGAGCGCGGATGAAATCGCCGAGTGCGCGGGCAGGTGTGGCGTCGAGCGGCGGCGGGTTGTCGGCGGAGGGCGGCGTGGTCATTCTTGTCAGGCAGCGCTTGGTGGAGGTGGTGTTATTGATACCAGAATAATTGCTTAACTTGTACTGGTACACGGCGGGTTCTATTGTAACGGCTGGAACGGCGCAGCGCCCTCGAGACCCACCCGGCCCAAGCCCGCCCAACCCCACCTGGATAACCGGAGCCTTCCATGAAGCACCACGATCAAGTTGCCGACGCCTTCGGCTCGACCGCCGCCGCGTATTTCACGAGTCAGACGCATGCCACCGGCGCCGATCTGCAGACGCTGGCCCGATCGATCGCCGCGACGCCGGATGCAAAGGTGCTCGACATGGGTTGCGGTGCGGGTCATGCGAGTTTCGCGGTGGCGCCGCACGCAAAAGAAGTGGTCGCGTACGACATCGCGCCGCAAATGCTGGCGACGGTCGACGGCGCCGCGAAGGACCGCGGCCTGAGCAACATTTGCACGCAACAGGGCGCCGCCGAAACGCTGCCGTTCGACGACCATTCGTTCGACTGGGTCATCAGCCGGATGAGCGCGCATCACTGGCACGACGTGCCGCATGCGTTGGCCGAAGTGCGGCGCGTGTTAAAGCCGGGCGGCAAGGTGTTGTTCATCGACATCGCCGGCATCGATCATCCGCTGCTCGACACGTATATTCAGTCAATCGAAGTGTTGCGCGACGGCTCGCATATCCGCGACTACCGCGCCGACGAATGGATCGCGTTTTTCGAAGCGGCCGGTTTCAAGGCATCGATTCGCGAGCGTTGGCGCATCGCGATCGAGTTCAGCTCGTGGGTGGCGCGCATGCGTACGCCGGAGCCGCACGTGATTGCGATTCGCTCGCTGTGGAACAAGTCCCCCGATGAGGTGCGTCAGTATTTCGACGTGCAGGAAGACGGCTCGTTCAAGCTCGACGCGCTGATGATCGAGGCGCAATAACGCAGTAACGTAATAACGCGTGGCCGCACCGAAGTAGCGGCCGATACGGCCTGAAAACACACGGCGCAAAAACGACGAAGCCGGGCGCGGCAAACTGCTCCGCGCCCGGCTTCTTTTCGCAGGCGGCTACCGCGAGAGACAGACCGCCGGTTCAATCGGCTTCGATCAGCCCGTATTACGCAAGCCCGCCGCAATCCCGTTGATGCTCAAATGAATCCCGCGTCGCACGCGTGCGTTCGTATCGCCCGCACGGTGACGCTTGAGCAACTCGACCTGCAAGTGATTGAGCGGGTCGAGATACGGGAAGCGGTTCTTGATGGAGCGCGCGAGCAGCGGATTCTCCGCGAGCCGTTCGCTCTTGCCGGTAATCTCCGACAACACCTTCGACGTGCGCTCCCATTCCGCGACGATCCGCTCGAACACGTGCTTGCGCAGCTTCTTGTCCGACACGAGCTGTGCGTAGCGCGAGGCCACCGCGAGGTCGGTCTTCGCCAGCACCATGTCCATGTTGGAGAGCAGGTTCGAGAAGAACGGCCAGGTCTTGTGCATCTTCTTGAGCAGCGCAAGACGGCGGGTGCGCTCGGCGTCGCTCGGCGCGCTGTCCAGATGCGCGGCCACGGCGCTGCCGAAACCATACCAGCCGGTCAGCAGCAAACGGCATTGGCCCCACGAGAAGCCCCACGGAATCGCGCGCAGATCTTCGATTTTGCGTTGCTTCGGGTCCTGCAATTTGCGCGAAGCCGGACGGCTACCGATGTTCAATTCGGCGATCTCCGAGATCGGTGTCGACTCGAAGAAATACTCCTTGAAGCCCGGCGTTTCATAGACCAGCGCGCGATACGACGCCATTGCCGCGTCGGACAATTGCTGCATGGTCTCTTCGAACACAGGCAGTTCCGCCGGGGCGTTGCCGTGCGGCAGGAGCGACGCTTCGAGCGTCGCGGCCACCACCGTTTCCAGATTGCGCCGGCCGATTTCCGGATTGCCGAACTTGCTGGCGATCACCTCGCCTTGCTCGGTCAAACGGATCTGGCCGTCCACAGTGCCCGGAGGCTGCGACAGAATCGCCTGATACGTCGGACCACCGCCACGGCCCACCGTGCCGCCCCGTCCGTGGAACAGGCGCAAGGTCACGCCGCGTTCATTGAACAGCGACACCAGTGCCAGTTCGGCGCGGTACAGCTCCCAGTTCGACGTCAGGAAGCCGCCGTCCTTGTTGCTATCCGAATAACCGAGCATCACTTCCTGCTCGTTGCCCCGATGTTCGATCAGTGCACCCACGCCCGGCAGCGCGATCAGATCGCGCATGATGTGCGGCGCGTTGCGCAAGTCGGGAATCGTCTCGAACAGCGGAATCACCATCAAGGCCGCTCTCGCCGGATCGTTCGCGTCGCCGAGACGTCCGTGCAGCAGGCCGGTTTCCTTTTGCAGCAACATCACTTCGACCAGATCGCTGACGGTCTCCGTGTGCGAAATGATGTAGTTGCGCACCGCGCGCGCGCCGAACTTCTCGCGCGTGACGCGAGCCTCTTCGAGCACGCCGAGTTCACTCTTCACGAGGTCGGAGTATTCGCCGTACGGCAGACGCAAGGGGCGCGGCTGTGACAGTTCGGCGAGCAGCACCTTGAGCTTGTCTTCTTCGGAGAGCGACGCATAGTCGTTTTCCACGCCCGCGCGTTTCAGCAGCTCGGCGATCACGGCTTCATGGATGTCCGAGCTCTGGCGCAAGTCGATGCTCGCCAGATGGAAGCCGAACACTTCGGCGGCGCGCGTGAGCGGCGACAGGCGGGGTGCCGCGAGCGGGGCGCCATGATGCTCGGCGAGCGAATCGATCAGCACGTGCAGGTCGCGCACGAATTCGGCGGAGTCGTCGTACGGTTTGGCGCGCACCGGCGCCGCGCCGCGGCCCGCACTGCGCACCGGCACGCTGCCTTCGCCAAGACGCACGCGCGCGCTAGCCGCGAGCCGTGTGTACATGCCGATCAAGGCGCGGCGATACGGTTCGTCGGTACGGTGCGGCGACCGGTCGGGCGAAGCGGCCGCGAGTGCTTTCAACGCGTCGCTTGCGCCGGCCAGCAGGTTCGACACCGACAGCTCGGCGCCCAGCTTGTGCACCTGCTCCATATAGTGTTCGAAGATCACCGCGGCCTGGCGGGTGATCGCGTGCTCGAGCGTTTCCGCCGTGACGTTCGGATTGCCGTCGCGATCGCCGCCGATCCAGCTGCCCATCTGGAAGAACGGCGGCAGACGCGCGTCGAGGCCGTGCTCGGCGAGCGCTTCTTCGATATCGGCGTAGAGCGCCGGAATTTCTTCGAGGAACGTGGCGCGGTAATACGACAGCGCGTTTTCGATTTCATCGGCAACCGTCAGACGCGAGTCGCGCAGCATGCGCGTTTGCCAGAGCGACGTGACGCTGGCGCGCAGCATGGCTTCGTTGCGCGCGCGTTCGCGGTTGGTCAACGGCTGATCGCGTTCGGCCAGGAGGCGCGCGACGTCGTGCTGCGCGTCGAGAATACTCTTGCGCTGCACTTCGGTAGGGTGCGCGGTCAGGACCGGCACGATCAACGCCTCGTTGAAGAACTGCTGCAGCACCGGCGTCGCGGCGGCGTTCGCCTCGACGAGCCGTTCGAGCGCATGCGCCATGGTGCCGGGTTGCGAGGTCGAGCCGGCCAGCGCGTGAATCCGGTGACGGCGATTGCGGTGGCGGTCTTCAGCGATATTCGCAAGATGCGAGAAGTAGCTGAACGCGCGCACCACGCTGACCGTTTGCTCCGGGCTCAGCGTTCGCAGTTTCTTGTCGAGCGTCTGCGCGGCGGCGTTGTCGTCCTCACGGCGAAAACGCACGGCGGTCTGGCGGATCGTTTCCACGACGTCGAACACCGCGTCGCCTTCCTGTTCGCGCAGCACGTCGCCGAGCAGGCGGCCGAGATAGCGGATGTCCTGAAACAGCGGATGATCCTTGTCCTCACGCGTGCGGCCGCTGCTTTTCGAAGCGGGCGCGATCGTCTCCTGCAAAACGGTTTGCAGCTTGGGCGCTTTGGCGGCTTGCGTCGCTTTATCTGCTTTCACGGCCTTCACGGCTTTGTCCGCTTTCGCAGGCGCGGAGGTTTTCGCGGACTTGGGCGTTTTGGCGACGTGAGCGGCCTGGGTTGCCTTGGCCGCTTTGCCGGCGCGTTTGGCCGGGGTGGACTGGGTGGCCGTTGCGGCGGAGGCAGAAGCGGCGGCGTCGGCTGCTTGAGCCTTGGGCGATGCAGTGTTGCGGCGGGCAGGGCGCGCCGGTCCGGAAGACGTCACGATGGGTTTCCTCAGGGAAGCCAGGGTCTGTTGAGTGATGAACTGCTACTGCGGAACTGCACAATGAGTTGCAACGTGAACTGCATGAAACCAGCATGGAACCAGGCTGGAACCAGGACTAAGCCCGGACGAAGCCTGGACAAAGCGGTATGCGCCGATGGCAATACGCCGGAGAGGGTGGCCACACGTGCATGTGCACGAAGCGTACAAAGCGCACGAAGCGCAGTGCATGCACGTCAGGCTCATGAGGCACGTTGCGCCGCATTGCATCATCCCGCATGCCGCGCCCCGGTGCGCGAACGACCGTGCTTGAACAGGCTGGGATGGGGCAGGCGCGCGCGCTGCGAAGCCCGTCTCCTCCATCGATACCGCGTCGGCACGGCGCTCCGCTGTGCCTTGAGACACAAGGGCGCGTGCTAACATTGATTGTTATTACATCCCGTCATTCGATCAGCAAGCTAATGAACACCGAGACGTTTTTTGCGCCACCCCACACGCTTGTGATTGCGTCGCGAGAAAGCCGCCTTGCCATGTGGCAAGCGGAGCATGTGCGATGTGCGCTGCACAAATTATATCCATCTTGTGACGTAAAAATCCTCGGAATGACGACACGTGGGGATCAAATTCTCGATCGCACTTTGTCGAAGGTTGGTGGTAAGGGCCTTTTCGTCAAGGAACTGGAAGCGGCGCTGGCCGACGGCCGCGCCGATCTGGCCGTGCACTCGCTCAAAGACGTGCCGATGGAATTGCCCGCGGGCTTTGCGCTGTCCACCATCATGGAGCGCGAAGATCCGCGCGACGCGCTCGTCTCCAACGATTACGACTCGCTAGCCGCGCTGCCGGCCGGCGCCGTGGTCGGCACCTCCAGCCTGCGCCGCGAGGCCATGCTGCGCATGCGTTACCCGCATCTCGTGGTGCGGCCGCTGCGCGGCAATCTGGACACACGTCTGTCGAAACTTGATCGCGGCGACTACGCGGCGATCATTCTGGCGGCGGCCGGTTTGAAGCGTTTGGGTCTCGGCGAGCGCATCCGCGCGCTGCTCGATCCCGAAGACAGCTTGCCCGCAGCCGGTCAGGGCGCGCTCGGCATCGAGATTCGCGCCGATCGCGCGGACCTCGCCGCATGGCTCGCGCCGCTGCATCACGAACATACGGCCGCGGCCGTCGAAGCGGAGCGGATGGTGTCGCGCGCCCTCGGCGGCAGTTGCGAAGTGCCGCTCGCGGCCTATGCAACCTGGCACGACGGCGCGCTGCATTTGCGCGGCATCGTCGCTACGCCTGACGGCCAGCGTGTCCTGAGCGCGCAGGCATCGGCGCCGGCGCCCACCGTCGAACATGCTGTTGCGCTCGGCCGGGAAGTGGCGAACGCGCTCGAACAGCAAGGCGCAATGGAGATCGTTCGTGCGCTGAGCACGGCCAGCGGTCCCGCGGCAGCGTCAGCCGACGGCGCGTCGGACAGTGCGGCGACCGGCGAGTGATGGCGGCCGATATCCCGGGCAACGCATCCTCACCCGTCGGCAAGGCGGCGTTCACGGTTGTGATTACGCGACCGGCCGGTCAGTCGAACGAATTGATCGCGCAACTCGCAGCAGCAGACGTCGCGGTGCTCGACTTTCCGCTGATCGACATCGCCCCTGTCACTGACGAAGCGCCGTTGCGCGCCGCGCTGGCTTCACTGGAACGCTACGCACTGGTGGTATTCGTCTCGCCCAATGCGGTCGATCACGCGTTTGCCCGCAGCGATGCGATCTGGCCGCATGCGCTGCCGATCGGCGTAGTCGGGCCGGGCAGTGTGCAGGCGCTGGCGCGCCACGGCGTCACCGCGCCGGCGTACAAGGTGATCAGCCCGCCGTCCGTATCCGATGACGATACCGCGCGCTTCGATTCCGAAGGCCTGTTCGCGGCAATCGATACCGCGCTCGGCGCGGCGAGCCTCGAGGGCAAGCGCGTCCTGATCGTGCGCGGCGACGGCGGCCGCGAATGGCTGGCCGACCGTTTGCGCGAAGCGGGTGCCGAAGTCGAAACCGTCGCGGCCTATCGCCGCCTCGTGCCGGAACCGTCGATCGGCGGCTGGGCGCGTGTGCACACACTGCTTGCCGGCGAGCCGCACGCCTGGCTGCTCACCAGTTCGGAGGGCGTGCGCAATCTGCATGAACTCGCGCAGGAGCATCTGACCGCAGACGAAATCGCGCAACTGAAGCACGCCAACCTGGTTACGCCGCATCCCCGTATCGCGCAGACCGCGCGGGCATTGGGTTTTGATAGCATTACGGTGTCCGGCGCGGGCGATGATCGCATTGCCCGCGCCTTGCTTGCTGCCGTGCCGACCGTAGTTCAACCGGTACCGTCCAACCCGGCTCTTTCACCGGCTAAATCACGCATGACTGAAACGAACGCATCCACGACCGCTTCACCCCAGCCGGCCGCAAGCACTGCCTTGCCGCCGAATCCACCCTTCACGCCCTACGAAGCGCAAAAGCGCCGCAGCGCGAGCGGACCGCTGCTGTGGTTTGTCGTTGTGGTCATCGCTTGCGCGGCGGGCGTGGGCGGCTATGCGCTCAATCGCAAGGTGGAACGCACCGAGCAGCACCTCGCGCAACGCCAGCAGGCGAACGACACGCAGACCAACGAATTGCGCATCAAGACCGATCAGGCGCTGGCCTCGGTGCATCAATCGGATGCGCAGGTCGCGCAACTCGAAGGCAAGCTCGCCGATGCGCAAACCGCGCAGCAGGCGCTGCAGCAGCAATACACCGATCTCGCGCGCAATCGCGACGACTGGACGATGGCTGAAGTCGGCCAGATGCTCTCGGCCGCGAGCCAGCAATTGCAGCTCACCGGCAATACGCAACTCGCGCTATTCGCGCTGCAAAGCGCGGACACGCGTCTTGCCGCCTCGGATAGCCCGCAGGCCGTTACCGTGCGCAAAGCGATCGCGCAAGATATCAACAAGCTGAAGGCCGCGCCGTCCACGGATCTGACGGGCATGGCGATCAAGCTCGATAACGCGATCGACCAGGTCGACGCGTTGCCGCTGTCCGGCGAAGCACCGATTGCCCACGTCACGCCGAAGGCCGCCACCTGGGCCGACACGGCGAAGGTGGCCGCGGCCACCGGCGAGCCGCGCTGGAAAGTGTGGTGGCGTGAAGTCACGACCGGCATCGGCCAGCAGTTGACGAGCCTCGTGCAGGTGCGCCGCATCGACAACGCCGACGCCATGCTCGTCACGCCCGATCAAGGCTACTTCGTGCGCGAGAATCTGAAGCTGCGTTTGCTGTCGGCGCGGCTTGCACTGCTCTCGCGCAACCAGACCACGCTGAAGTCCGATCTGCAGGCGGCGCAGGCCGCGCTCACGCGCTATTTCGACGGCACGTCGAAGAAAACGCAGACCGTGAGCGATCTGGTCAAGCAGGTGGATGCGGGCTCGGCCGCCGTTGAACTGCCGAATCTGAACACCAGCCTGCAGGCCGTCAATCAATACCGGAGCCGAGGTTAATCATGGCAATCCGGGGACTTCTATGGCTCGCGTTGCTGTTCGCCATCGCGGTGGTGCTGGCGGTGGTCGGGCGCTTCGACATGGGGCAGGTGCTGCTGATCTATCCGCCGTATCGCGTCGACCTCTCGCTGAATCTGTTCGTGGTCGGGCTGGTGGTGCTGTTCATCATGCTGTACGCGCTGCTGCGCATCGTGCGCAATATCTGGCGCATGCCGCAGCGCGTGGCGGCCTATCGCGCTCGCTCGCGGGTCGCGAAGGCGCACGCCGCATTGCGCGACGCGATCGGCAATCTGTATGCCGGGCGTTTCTCGCGCGCTGAAAAAGCCGCGAAAGATTCGCTCACGAATGGCGACAACAAGGGCGCGGCCGGTTTGATCGCGGCCACCGCAGCGCACCGCATGCGTGAATACGCGCGGCGCGACGAATGGCTCGCCCAGATCGACGAAGCCGACTGGCAGGACGCACGCCTGATGGCCACCGCCGACATGCGCGCCGATGGCCGTGACGCGGACGGCGCGCTGACCGCGCTCACCGAAATGCAATCGCAGGGCGCGCGGCGCATTCACGCGCAGCAGATCATGTTGCGCGCGCAACAGCAATTGAAGAACTGGGGCGAAGTGCTCAAGCTCGTCAAGACACTGGAAAAGCGCGAAGCGATCCATCCGGCGGTAGCGGTGCGCCTGCGTCAGCTCGCAGCGGAAAACCTGCTGCGCGACCGGCGTCACAATGCTGATGCGCTGCTGGAGTTGTGGAGTTCGCTGTCGGCCACGGAGCGTCATTCGCCGCGTCTCGCCGATCTCGCCGCCGAACTGCTGGTGTCGCTGAATCGTCCGCAGGAAGCACGCAAGATCGTGGAAGAAGCGTTGGCGCAGAACTGGGACGCGCGTCTGTTGCGGCGTTATCCGGATACGACCGGAGGCGACGCGTTGCCGCTGATCCAGAAGGCCGAAGGGTGGCAGAAGGATCGCCCGGAAGACGCGGACTTGATGTTCGCCTTGGGCCGTTTGTGTTTGCATCAGCAGTTGTGGGGCAAGGCGCAATCGTTCCTCGAGCGCGCGCTGAAACTGGCCGACAACGAGACGCTGAAGATTCGTTCGCATCGCGCGTTGGCGCGTTTGCATGAACAGCTTGGCGATTCCGACAAGGCGAGCCAGCACTATCGTGAGAGCGCGTTGGCGATGAATATCGTTTGATGCTGTGATCGATGCTGCGTGCGGTTGATCGCGCACTTCGGTAGATGGAAAAGAGCCCCCGGCGCTTCAAGGCGCCGGGGGCTCTTTCGTTGTATTTGCTGTTTTCGTTGAAGCGTCAGGCGTGAAGAGTGACGCGTGACGTGGTGCAGTTGACGGAGGCTCCTGCGTTACGTCATCCAGCGAGCCGCTTTTACTTGTTGACCATCTTCGCGGGCACACTGATCGCGAGCAGTCCGCCGAGGACCATGAATGCCGCCAGCATATACATGCCTGAGTCATTCGCGGCCGTTGCCTGCTTCAACCAGCCGACCGCGTACGGGCTGAGAAAGCCCGCAAGATTGCCGATCGAATTGATCATCGCGATGCCGGCCGCCGCGCCCGTGCCGGCGAGAATTGCTGTCGGCAAACTCCAGAACAGCGGCAGGGTGGTCAGGATGCCCATGGTCGCGAGCGTGAGCGAGGCCATGGCCAGCGCCGTGTTGTGCGTCCACACCACGGAGAGCACGAGGCCGATCGCCCCGGCGAATGCCGGCAACGCGATATGCCAGCGCCGCTCGCGCTTGCGGTCCGCGCTGCGCGACACGAACACCATCGCGATCACCGCTGCTGCAAACGGAATGGCGGACAGCAGGCCGATCATGAACGCGTCGGTCACGCCGGTCGCCTTGATGATGGTCGGCAGCCAGAAGCTCACGCCATACAGGCCCATCACGAACGAGAAGTACGTGAGGCTCAGCATCAGCACGCGGCCGCTCGTGAGCACCTGACGAATCGGCATGTCGTGCTTGGTGGCCTCTTCGGCGGATACCTGGCGTTCGAGCAATTCCTTCTCTTCCGCGGTGAGCCACTTTGACTTGGAAATGCGGTCGTCGAGTTTCAGGAACACCAGGATCCCGACGATCACCGAGGGAATCCCTTCGAGCAGAAACAGCCATTGCCAGCCATGCCAGCCGTTCATGCCGTTGAAGCTCTTCAGAATGTAGCCCGACACCGGGCCGCCGATCACGCCGGACAACGCGATTGCCGTCATGAACAAGGTGGTCATGCGGCCGCGGCGATGCGCCGGATACCAGTACGTGAGGTACAGAATGATGCCGGGGAAGAAGCCCGCTTCGGCGAGCCCGAGCAGGAAGCGCATCACGTAGAACATGGTCGGCGTGGTGATGAACATGGTCAGCATGGAGATCACGCCCCACGACACCATGATCCGCGCGATCCACACGCGTGCGCCTACTTTGTGCAGGATCACATTGCTCGGAACTTCGAAGATGAAATAGCCGAGGAAGAAAATCCCCGCGCCGAAGCCGTAGACCGCGTCGCTTAAGGCGAGATCGGTGGTCATTTGCAGCTTGGCGAAGCCGACGTTGACGCGGTCGAGATACGCGACCACGTAGCAGAGCATCAGGAACGGCGCGAGCCGCCAGGTGACTTTGCGGTAGGTCGCCTCCTCGAAAGTGGAAGGTGGCGCCCCCGCGCCGGGATGGTGGAGCGGATCTGCGGGACTAGCCATGGTGTCTCCTTTTTTCTTGTGGAAATGAAGTGCCGCCGTCGATCGCGATTCTAGCGGTGCCGGATGGTTTGGTTTGCATGGCGTTTACACGCAGCGCCCGCCGTCCACTTCGAGGCACACGCCGGTGATGAACTCGGCCTCGTCCGAGGCGAGATACAGCGCCGCGTTGGCAATATCCTGCGGCGTCGAGAAGCGCCCGAGCGGAATGCCGGCGAGAAAGCGCTTGCGATTTTCCGGCGTATCTTCGACACCCATGAATTCCGACAGCAGCGCCGTCTCGCCCATCACGGGGTTCACGCAGTTCACCCGAATGCGGTCCGGTCCCAGTTCGACGGCGAGCGACTTGCTGGCGATGATCACCGCGCCCTTGCTGCCGTTGTACCAGACGAGACCGGGCCGCGGCCGCACACCGGCGGTCGACGCGATATTGATGAAAGCGCCGCCGCCTTGCTGGCGGAAATACGGCACGAATTCCTGCACGCTCCAGTAGAGGCTTTTGACGTTCACCGCATAGACGCGGTCGAACTCGGCTTCCGTTACGTCGAGTACCGGCTTGTTGCGATGCGTGGTGCCGGCATTGTTGACGACGATCTGCACGCTGCCGAAGTCTTCGAGCGCGGCTTCGCGCAGCGCCTGCCAGTCCTCGCGTTGCGTGACGTTGCCGGCCACCGCGATCGCCTTGCCGCCGGCGAGCGCGATTTCGCTCGCCACACGTTCGGCCGCCGCGCCGTTCAGGTCGTTGATCACGACATTCGCGCCTTCGCGCGCGTAGGTCTTCGCGATACCTTCGCCGAAACCCGAGCCGCCACCCGTGACGATGGCTGTTTTACCTGTCAACCGCATGATGTCTCCGTATTGTGTTGTGGATGGCGATGCTGGTGATGCGTCTGCTTCCGTACCCTTGAAACTCGCGTGCCCGACTATCCGTGACGAATCGCGATGGTTTTCAAAACCGTAAAGCCATACAGCGCTTCGAAACCCTTTTCGCGTCCGTGGCCGGAATGCTTCACGCCGCCGAACGGCAATTCGACGCCGCCACCGGCGCCATAGTTGTTGATGAATACCTGACCGGAACGAAGCCGCCGCGCGAGGCGCATCTGCCGGGCGCCGTCGCGCGTCCAGATGCCCGCGACCAGGCCGTACTGTGTGCCGTTGGCTAGCGAGAGCGCTTCGTCTTCGTCCGCGAACGACATGGCGGCGAGGACCGGGCCGAATACTTCGTCGCGCGCCAGACGGTGGCTCGCGGGCACGTCGCGTAAAAGCGTCGGCGCCTGATAGAAGCCGCTCTCCGGCGCTTCGGGAATCACTTCGCCGTGTGCCGCCATGGGAATGCCGTCGTGTTGCGCGTCCGAGAGGAAGTCCCACACGCGCTGTTGCTGTTTCGCGTTAATCAGCGGACCACAGTCGAGATCGGCGTGCGACGGTCCGACCCGCAGCGCGTGGAACGCGCCGCTCAGCCGGTCGAGCAGCGGCTCGTAAATTACCCGCTCGATCAGCACGCGGCTGCCCGCCGAGCAGGTTTGCCCGGCGTTCTGCACGATCGCCGACACCAGCACGGGCAAGGCTGCGTCGAGATCTGCGTCGGCGAAAACGATTTGCGGGGATTTGCCGCCCAGTTCGAGCGTGACCGGCACGTGGTTCTCGGCGGCCATCTGCGTCACGAGCTTGCCGGTTTCGGGCGAGCCGGTGAAGGAGATGTGATCGATGCCGGGATGACGCGCGAGCGCCGCACCCGCTTCATGTCCGAAACCCGTGACGATATTCAGCGCGCCCGCCGGCAAACCCGCCTCGGCCGCCAGTTCGGCGACACGCAATACCGAGAGGCACGCATCTTCCGCCGGTTTGACGACGCACGCATTGCCGGTGGCGAGCGCCGCGCCGACGCTGCGGCCGAAGATCTGCAACGGGTAGTTCCACGGCACGATATGGCCGGTCACGCCGTGCGGCTCGCGGATCGTCAGCACGGTGTAGCCGGCCTGATAGGGGAGCGTCTCGCCGTGCAGCTTGTCCGCCGCGCCGGCGTAAAACTCGAAGTAGCGTGCCAAAGCAGCCGAATCGGCGCGCGCCTGTTTGAGCGGCTTGCCGGTGTCGCGGGCTTCGAGTTGAGCGAGTTCTTCCTGGTGGGCTGCCACCAGCATGGATAGCCGGTACAGCACGCGGCCGCGTTCGGCGGCGCTCGCCTCGCCCCATGCGCCTTCGAAGGCGCGCCGGGCGGCGTGGACGGCGGCGTCGATATCCGCCGCGGTGCCGCGCGCAAGCCGGGTGAACGGCTGGCCGTCCGAGGGATCGAGCACGGCGATCGTCTCGCCGCCTGATGCAGCGGACCATTCGCCGCCGATGAAATGCCTGGCTTCTTCCATGCATGCTCCTTGAGGTGTCGCGCTGCCGGGGTTCAGTTGCGCGGCGGTCACAAACGAGAGGCACAATCGCGAGACAAGCGAGAGACGCCAGACGATTATCGCGCCGATCCAACTCAAGGTGCCATCGGCTGATTGGCTATAATGGCGTATTCCGCACTGTCCGGCCGCAACGCCTCGTCCTGGCGAGTTTCACGATTCGCCGCTCGAGTTCTCGCGCCGCACGCCGTGTTCCGAATTCCATCTGATCAGAGAGCGCTCATGAGCTTCAATCACGTCCCCGCAGGCAAAGACCTTCCGCAAGATTTCAACGTCATCATCGAAATCCCGGCGCAAAGCGATCCGGTGAAGTACGAAGCTGACAAGGAAACGGGCCTGCTCCACGTCGACCGTTTTATCGGCACCGGCATGCGCTATCCGGCGAATTACGGCTACATTCCGCAAACGCTGTCGGGCGACGGCGACCCGGTCGACGTGCTGGTCATCACGCCGTTCCCGCTGCTGGCCGGCTCGGTGGTCCGTGCCCGCGCGCTCGGCATGCTGCAAATGACCGACGAATCGGGTGTGGACGCGAAGCTGGTCGCCGTCGCGCACGACAAGGTCTGCCCGATGACCGCCGACCTGAAGTCGATCGACGACGTCCCGGCGTACCTGAAAGACCAGATCAAGCACTTCTTCGAGCAATACAAGGCGCTGGAAAAGGGCAAGTGGGTGAAGGTCGACGGCTGGGCGGGCATCGAAGCCGCGCACAAGGAAATCAGCGAAGGCGTGGCGAACTTCAAGAAGTAAGCTGCGTTACACCGCTAGTTGATGAAAAAACCGCGCGAGCCTGCAAGGGCCGCGCGGTTTTTTCATGGGCGGCCGATTTAGTGCATAAAAGCAGCGCATGGAAACAGCGCAAAGACACAACGCATAGACGCAGCGCATCGACCGGATGAACCGAAGCCATTTTTATATCTCAGTGTTAACCCTTATCATCTGGCGGTCGTAGCAGGATCCCCGCTGCCGGCGTATTAATGCGCTGAGGCAGCGCCAACGTGCGTTTTTTGAGGGCCCACCGTCCGGATGCTGAATCGCAAGTCCAATCCATCGTCGCCGCGCTGGTCGAGCCGCCTGTATGCGAGCCTGTACGCGCTCGTCACCGCGATCTACCGCAAGCGGCCGGTATGGATGGTGTCGTTTTCGATGAGCGAGGCCAGTCTGTCGGAAGGGCTGAGAGCCGCCTGCGCGTCCACCGCCATGCTGGTGGTGGGTAATCTGCTGCACGACCCGACCTTCGCATGGGCCGCGATCGGCGCTTTCTGGACCTGTCTCGCAGACGCGGCCGGCTCGAACCGTACCCGCTTCGCCTCGATGATGGGCTTTGCGCTGCTGTCGACCGTGTGCGGCGGCGTGACTGCTTTCGCGTCAGGCGAGGGCACGGTGTTCGCGGCGCTCGCCATACTGGTATTCACGACGCTCGGCGCGTTCGGCAGGATCTGGGGCGCCGCGACATCGCAGGTGACGATTCTCGCAGCGACCGCTTGCGTCGTGATGGTCGACCGGCCCATGCACAATCTTCGGGAAGGGATGGCGTTTCTCGGCATCTACCTGGCCGGATGCCTGTTTGCCGTCGTGCTGAGCTTGACTGTCTGGCGCATTCACCCGTTTGGGACGAGCCGCGCTTCGCTGCGTGCGGTGTATGTGCGTCTGGCCGACATCGCATTCGATAGCGCTCGCCTGCTCGAACAGCGCGCAGCCCCGGGACAGTGGGTCACGCATGCCGCGAAATTTCGCGCCGATGCGCGGGCTGCGCTGGAGCGCTCGCGCAAGGCGCTGGCGAACGTGCCTGACTCGAGAACGGCCGGCCGGGAAACTTACGACACGCTGCTCGCTCTGCTGAGCGAAAGTGAAGCGCTCTTTGCGTATCTGATTGCGGTCACCGGTGCCTGCGAAAAACCCCCGGAAGACGCACGTCGCGTCAAACGCGCGGCCCGGCTGCTGACCGGGATGGGCGAGGTTCTGCGCAGAATCGGTGCGGACGCCAGCGAAGCGCAATGGAACCGCCTCGCCGACCTGCAACGCCGTTTGCGGCGCCTCGCGAGGCGACTCGAATCCGCGCTGATGGAGCCCGTGGCGCTCAAATCCGGCTTCGAACTGGTCGATTTCGCACCGGCGTATGCGCAGCCGCTCGGGTGGCGGGACAGTGCCGCGAGACTGCTCACGCGGACGTGGTCGACCCTCAAGGCGAACCTCTCGGTTCAGTCGGTCGGCTTGCGCCACGCCGCCCGCGTAGGCGTCACGACCACGGCGGGCTTTCTGGTCATACGGGCGCTCGGACTGCCCTTTGGCTACTGGGCAACCATGGCGACGCTGCTGATCCTGCAACCGTCCATTGCCGCGACCTGGCCACGAAGTATCGAGCGCGCGGCCGGAAGCATTGTCGGGGGCGTGCTGGCGGCCGGCATCGGCTATGCGATTCATTCGCCGCTCGGCATTTCATTGGCGGTCTTTCCGCTGGTGGTCGCCACGATGGCGCTGCGTCCCGTCAGCTACAGCCTCTTCGTTCTTTTTCTGACGCCGACTTTCGTGCTCGTGGCCGACTTCGCGACGCCGGGCGCCAGCGAATTCGCCTACGCGCTCACGCGGCTCGGCAACAATGTGCTGGGCTGTGTGTTGGCGCTGCTGGCAACGTTCTACCTGTGGCCGACGCGGGAGAAAGTCGACTATCGCGCCTATCTGAGCGAGGCAGTGCGGGCCAATCTCGCGTATCTGAGGGCGGCGCTGGAGTCGCCGGAGCGTAGCGAGAAGGACATGGAACGCTTGCGTCGAGCCGCGGGTCTCGGCAGCAACAATGCCGAGGAAGCGATCGGCCGCGTCCGACTTGAAAAGCTCGAGGACTCGATGGTCGATACGGTGACGCTGACCGTGCTGAGCGTGTTGCGGAAAATGGCGGGAACCGCGACCCAACTGCGCCTGAGTACGAACCGGCGGAACATGCACGGCGAACTCGGCGAGTGGATGGCGGCCACGAGCCACGACATCGACGCGGCATTGAACCGGACGTTACGGCCGATCCGGCGCGACCTTCCCGCGCGAGATCGGTTGACGTCGCTGGAGGCGGATGCGGTGGGTGAAATCGCGCTGATGCACCGGCTGCTGACTGAGCGGATGCGCGAGGCGAGAGGTTAGAAGGGGGCGTCGGGTTCGTCTGCGGCAACCGGCTCGGGCAGCGGCAATACCGATTCGAGCGTTCGCAGCCCCGCGGCCAGCGCGCGCTTGTCAGAAGGCGACAGCCGCTTGACCCAATACTCCGCACTCGACGCACTCGAACGGTTCGCCAACTCAAACGACGCCAGCACCTGCACCGGCTTGCGCGAACGCGTATAGCGCGCGCCCTCACCGCTCACGTGTTTGTCGAAACGCGCCTGCACGTCGGTGGCAATGCCGGTATAGACGCTGCCGTCCGAGCATTCGAGCAGATATAGAAACCACGCCATGGGTGCGCCGATCGGGAGTGTCGTCAAACGAGAGGCTTGGCGGACCTGCACAACCGAGCCTCGCAAGGAGAGCGCAAGTGTCCCACAGAACGAAGGCGCAGTGCGCACGTGCCGCACTCGCGCCTTCGTGCGGGCCGCTTCACCTCTCGTCATGCGTGCTTCTGTAATGACTCGGCGCCGCGCCGGATACTCGCGTAAAAAATCGCGTGAAGGCGCTCGTCGATGCAAAACGGACACGTTCGCCGATTTCGCGAATCGGCAGTTGCGTCCGCGACAAAAGCTGTTTGGCTTCGCGCGTTCGCGCGCGTGTCAGCAGATCGTGGAAGCTCGTCTGTTCGTTCAGCAACCGGCGCCGCAAGGTCCAGCGCGAGATCGCGAAGCGTTCGCACAGGCGCGACTGCATGTGCTCCGGCAACACTTCGTCGGCCTGTTCGCGTAGCCATTCGATCAGGCAAGCCTCGACCGTATGACCGAACGAGGCGCGCATGCGGATCTTGTGGCGGACCTCGTCCGCGGCATGCAGGTGAATGTCCGCGAGCGAGGGGTTGAACTGTTCGAACGAAGCGTCGAGCACCGCCGAGGCGAGCACGATGCGATTGCGTTGCTGGTCGACCCGGATCGGACTTCTGAGTGCGTCTTCAAAGTTTACGTTGGGCGCGGACAGCGTGCCGGTCAAACCTGCTTCGCGGACCCGTATGGACGGATCGTAGAGGCGGGCGAGGTCGGCAATCATCGCGAAGTTGCCCAGCGCGCAGCGTGCCGAACGGCCGTCGCCTTCGAGCACGTAGTCGAACGCTACAGCGTCGTTCTCCTCGTGCATCAACAGCCAGTCGACATTACCGATCAGCTCGCGATACTGCACGAAGCGCCGCAATGCGTCGCGCAAGGTCGGGCGATTGCACACGACGCCCGCCAGTTCCGGAAAGGGCCGTAACCAGCCGGCTACGCCTGGCACAGGCGGCGTGTAGTTGAGCTTCCAGCCGGCCATCAGTTGCGTCATGCGCACATGCTGGTCGCCGGCTACGCGCGCGTCCGCGGCATCAAGTTCGTGTTCCCGGATACCAATCGATCTGCATATCGCCTCGCGATCGAGTCCGTCGCGCTGGAGTTCGTCGAGCAGCCATCGATATAGCCGGGCGGAAACGGATTTCTGGAGTAGCTCCACGGTGTCTCTCTGATGTCATCCCCGGGTTTTCCTGAGCATCTTCTGGTCAAAAGCCGCTCCTGCATGTCAAACGGCTACCGTGCCCTTCCCTAGACTCTTGTTCTTGTCGGACGAGCTTAAGTACAACAGAACGAAGCCGGAGGAGCAATGGGTAGAACGTATTTCCGTGGTACCGCAATCGCGACGGCCTGTGCCGTGGTGGCCCTGATTGCCGCGTGCGGCCATAACGACGACTTGCAGGTCGCGCCGGCCGATCCCGATACGGCCGCCGACCAGCGTGCCGCGGCGCTGGTCGCGCAAATGACTACGGCCGAAAAAATTCAGATGGTGCACGGTACCGGCATGCCGACGCTAGGCTACGGCACATTCCCGGCGGACGCGCTGGGCGGAGCGAGCTACATCCCCGGCATTGCGCGGCTCGGCATTCCCAGGGTCAGCAGCGCGGACTCCGCGGGCGGTGTCAACGTGAATAACGCTCGCGTCACGGCGCTGCCTGCACCGGTAGCGCTTGCCGCGAGTTGGGACCCGGCGCTTGCTAACGAGTACGGTACCCGCATCGCGGTCGAGTTGCGCACGCTCGGCTACGCGGAAGGCCTTGGCGGTGGCGTGAACCTCGCGCGCGAGCCGCGCGACGGGCGCACCTTCGAATACATGGGCGAGGACCCGGTGCTGAGCGGCACGATGAGCGCCGCCCGCACGGTCGGCACGCAGTCGCAGAAAGTGATCGCGACCATCAAGCACTATGCGATGAACGATCAGGAGACGAACCGCAATACGGGTGACTCGCAGGTCGACGAACGCACGATGCGCGAGACCGAACTGCTCGCGTTCGAGATTGGCGTGAAGGAGGGTCAGCCGGGCAGTGTGATGTGTTCGTACAACAAGGTCAACGGCACCTATGCGTGCGAAATCCCCTACCTGCTCACGGATGTGCTGAAAACCGAATGGGGCTTCAAGGGTGTCGTGCAGTCGGACTGGGGCGCCACGCATAGCACGGTGCCCTCGGTGCTCGCCGGTCTCGACGAGGAACAGCCGGGCGCCGCCGACGATAGCGACACCAGCAATCCTCTATCCGCGTATTTCGGTTCGTATTTCAACACCAAGCTCCAGGCCGCGGTGACGGCGGGCACGGTGCCGATCGCGCGATTGAACGACATGGTCCAGCGCAAGCTGCGCACGCTGGTGCGGATCGGCATCATGGATTCGCCGCCTACGGCAGGTGGCGCGATCGACGAAACCGCTGGCAATACGCTTGCGCTGAAGGTTGCGCAGCAATCGGCGGTGCTGTTGAAAAACGCCGCGCCGGCCGGCGCGCAGCAGGCTGTACTGCCGCTTGCGGCAGCGAATCTGTCGTCGATCGTGGTGATCGGCGGACATGCTGATGCGGGCGTGCTGTCGGGCGGCGGGTCAGGCGCGGTGCCAGCGATCGACGGCAACGCCGTGTCGGGTTGTCAGCAGCCGGCTGGCGCGTTGCTCAGTGCTTGTGCGACCTGGTACAAGTCCGCGCCGCTCGGGGCGATCAGGGCGAAGGCGCCGAACGCGAGCGTGAGCTACTTCGACGGGAATGATGCGAATGCAGCCGCCAACGCCGCGGCCCAGGCGGATGTCGCGATCGTGTTCGCGACGCAGTGGCAAACTGAAACGCTTGATTTGCCGAGCCTGAGCCTGCCGGACAGCAAGGCCGATCCGTCTAACCAGACCTACGATCAGAATGCCCTGATCGCTGCTGTGGCGGCCAAGGCGAAACGGGTCGTCGTGGTGCTCGAAAACGGCAGCCCGGTGCTGATGCCGTGGCTCGGCAATGTGCATGGTGTGCTGGAAAGCTGGTATCCGGGCGTGCAAGGCGGCCAGGCGATCGCCGATCTGCTGTTCGGCGACGCTAATCCGTCGGGCAAGTTGCCGATCTCGTTTCCGAAGCAGGATAGCGACCTGCCGCAACCGGTCATTTCCGCGACCGATCTGAGCGTTAAATACAGCGAGGGCCTGCTGATGGGGTATCGCTGGTATGACGCACAGCAGATCGAACCCTTGTTCCCATTCGGTTTCGGTCTGTCATACACGAGCTTTGCCTACTCGAACCTCAATGCGAGTG